>NZ_LIQZ01000116.1 GCF_001418655.1 Streptomyces phaeochromogenes
GCCCGCACCGTCGTCAAGGACAAGTGGCAGGAGGGGCCGGCCGAGCCCAAGCAGCACAAGCCGTATCCGTACGACATCTATACGCACTGCGGGATCAAGTGGGTGCACTTCGGCGGCCGTTGGTGGGTCCTCGACTCCGTGTTCCCCGGGCCCGAGCAGGTCAAGGGCGAGCCGCCCTCGCAGTACACCCAGAGGCTCGCCGGTTACATGACTCTGATCGGCCCGGACACCGCCAACTTCGACGCCGCCGGGATGCCCACGATGCAGTTCGTACCGACCGAGGACGAGCCGCCGGGCTGCGCCTAGCCCAGGTTTAGGTGGCGACCCGATCCACGGTCGGGTGATGTTCACGAGCTTCGACCGTACGGCGGTTCTTGCCGGGGCAGCCTCGGGGTGAGGTGCGTGCCTCTGACCGGAATCGACGTACGGAAGGACGCGGTGTGGACTCGACAGGCGGCCGAATGATCAGGCACCCCCGACCGCCTGGCGTGGACACGCTCCAATGCACCGCGCGGAGCGGCCTTGAGGCTGTCCCGGATCCCCGTCATCGCACCATGGTCGCCAGTGTCGTGGACTCGGGTCTTGTCGACGAGATGATCGCCCTCACTGAAGCCTTCGATCCGCCCGTCGACCTCGTGCAGGCCCGTGCCCACGCCGATGTGCTCACCGCCGAGTTCGCGCTGTTCGGCGTCACCGTCCCCGCCGCCACCACCTACAACATCACGCTGATGCGCGCCCTCATGGTGCCCATCGTCGATGGCACGCTCGCCCTCGCACTCGATCGCATCTGGGTGTTCACCACCAACGCGGACGACGTGTGCTGCCACGACCCCGCGGAGGCCGAAGCCATCCTGCGGGCCGGCGCACTGCCCGAGCAAGGCGCGTCAACGCCGAACAACCGCTACATCCGGCACATGTTCAACGAGGTCGCGCCCTTCTGCGATCCGACGTTCCTCGCCGTCTTCAAGACCTTCTTCTACAACGCGATCACAGGCGTCCTCATGGAGGCGGAGTTCACGCCGGAGGCGTCCGACGAGGTCGACAGTGACTTCGTCCGCGTCTTCAACGGCTTCTCCCAGTTCTGGTTCACGGCACTTCAGTTCACCGACCCCTGCTTGAGCGCCCAGCACCATCGGGCGTTCTGGTCGGCGGCGCTGAGCTCCTGCGTCGCGTTCCTGAACGACGTCAACGACGTCCTGTCCTTCTACAAGGAAGCGGTGCACGGCGAGGACTTCCTCGCCAGCCGGATCTACCGTCGCTCGGTGAGCGAGAACATCCCCTATCTCGCGGCCTACCGCCGAAGCCTCGACAGTGGCCTGGCCGCCTACCGCCGCGTCCTGGACCTCGCCACCGACGAGCAACGCCCGTACCTCGACCGGTACATGACCGCCTTCGCGTACTTCCACTTCCACTGCCGTCGCTACCGCTGGCACGACATCTACCCCGGGCTGACCCCGATCGACATCTGATTCGGTGACCACTGCTTCGGCGCCGGCCCCGTGGCACGATGGCTATCTGACGTCCAGTCAGATAGTCGACGGGAGGGGCGATCATGGAGTCGGTGTCGGTCGGTGGCGGGGTGCGGATCGCGTACGAGCGTTGTGGGGCAGGGCGGCCGGTGGCCCTGGTAGGGGGTACCGGCATGCCGCCGGTCGCATGGGAACTGTGCGGTCTGCGTGGCGCGTTGGTCGACGCAGGCTTCGAGGTGGTGACCTATGCCGCGCGTGGTGTGGCACCTTCCGACGCGCCGCCCGCCCCGTACACGGTCGAGGCCCTTGCCGCAGACCTCGCGGGCCTGCTGGACGTACTGCAACTGACCGATGTCACGGTCATCGGCTACTCGCTCGGCAGCTTCACCACCGAACTCCTGGCCCGTACCCGCCCGGATCTGGTGCGCGCGGCGGTGCTCCTGGCGGGCGCCGGGCCGATGTCGGCAGTGCTGGACGCTGTCCTTCAGACGGGGACCGCACTGGTCTCGGCCACCGGTCACGTGCCTCCCGCGTTCACGAAACTGCAGACCCTGCTGACCTCACTGCCGCCGGAGGTACTGCGCGACGACGATGAACAGGTGCGCACCTGGCTGGAGTTGCTCGACGCCCAGGAGTCGCTGTGGGCCTCCCAGGAGGGAGCGGCCGGGCAGTTCTCGGCCTGTGACCGGTGGGCGCGGGACGGGCACCGGATGTCCGCTCTCGCGGACATCCGTCAGCCGGTGCTGGTCGCGGCGTTCGAGCACGACCTGTACTTCCCGGCGCGGTCCGGAAAGGCCGCAGTCGAGGCGCTTGCCCGGGGGGAGTTCGTCGCGATTCCCGGGGCCGCTCACGCAGGTCTGCTGACCCATCCGAAGGAAGCCACTGAGGCGCTCCTCGGCTTCCTCGCCCGCACCTGAACACGCCGGTGCCCGCGGTGGTCGGTGCCTTCGGTCGTCGGTGCCTGCGGATCGCAGGCCTGCACGACCCGCACGACCCGCCCGCCGCAGGCACCGATCTCCCATCCCTATCCCGCCGAGATACGCAGCCTGATCGTGCGCGACTCGGGCCGAAGCGCGAACTCCGGCCAGACATCAGGTCCGCACGTCCGTGAACCGAGACCGTGCTGAGCCGCGTCGACGATCAGGTGACTCGTCGTCGAGTCGCCGAGTTCGAAGGGGTGTCCGGCCCGGGCGATCCGCTGGGGGGTGTGGCGGCTGAGGGTGAAGCCGGGGCGACGCCCCCGGGTGTCGGGCAGGGCCTCGATGCGCAGCACCTCCGTGGAGCCGCTCGTCAGTGCAAGTCGGCGCAGTTCCGAGCGGTGGCCGGTCTCCTGGGGGCGTGCGTAGTCGACCGAGAGGTCGTGGACCGTGGCGGAGAAGAGACCCGTGCGGGCCGCGCGGAGACTGTCGGGGTAGGTCTCCAGCGGGCCCAGGCCGAACCACTGAGCCCCGTCGACGGGAGTCGCGCCGTCGGGCAGTTCGAAGCGGACCCCGATCCGGGGCCACACTGTCTGCCAGCCACGGGAGGGCTCGATCTCCACGCGCAGTTCCAGCTCGTCGTCTTCGAGCGACCAGACGGACTCCACCATCACGCTCAGCGCGGAGTCCGCCGCCGAGACCTTGTCGAGGGTGCGCAGGGCATCCGCGGTGTGCTCCACGGATACGCGCCGTGTGGTGAGCCGGTCGAGGCCGTCACGACGCCACAGATCGGCGCTGGACACCCCGTCGATGCTGTTGTCGCTGTCCTCGATCCTGTCGGCCGGGCTTTCGTCGTTGTCGGTCGGCGCGCGGAACAGTTCCAGCCGTGGCCCGGTCACGGGACGGCCGGCGAGGCGGATGAGGGATCCGCCGGCGAACTCGGCGACTCCCAGCGACAGCGTTCCGTCGCCCGGTCGCCAATCGGCCTGTGGCCGGATCGCGGGCACGGGACGCCGTGTCGAGCAGTCCAGTTGGGCCGTCGCGATCACATGTCCCTCCGGTGCCCAAGGAGTTGGCGCTGCCAGCACCGCGTCGATCGTGAGCCATGTCTCGGCGTCGGGGGCGATGCCGATCGGGGGTAGTGACGCCCGCTGCGACTCGCCCGCGGCGACGACGGGGATCTCCAAGTCCCCCGAGGCGACAGGGAGTCCGTCGTGCTCGACGCGCCAACGGAAGAGCAGGTCCGACGTGTCGGCCGAATGCCGCAGGTTCGTGATCGCGACCTTCCCGCCGTCGAAGACGAACTCGACCGGCTGCACGACCGCCTTGTACTCGTGAAGGCTGGGGGTGGGGACGTCATTGCTCAACAGCATGCCGTCCATCACGAAGTTGCCGTCGTGCACGACCTCTCCGAAGTCGCCGCCGTAGGCGTAGTACGGCGTCCCGTCCGGGGCCGTGGCGAGGATGCCGTGATCGCGCCACTCCCACACGAAGCCGCCGTGCAGCCGCGGGTACTGCCGCACGAGTGCCTCGTACTGGTCGAACGCGCCCGGCCCGTTGCCCATCGCGTGCGCGTACTCGCACAGCAGGAACGGCTTGGTGCGCTGCCGGGCGCTCTGCGCGGGAGTGCAGTTCAGCAGCGCCGAGCGTGTGCCGTCGGCTCCGATCTGCTCGGTCTCCGGCACCGACGCGTACATGCGCGAGTAGATGTCGGTGTACTCGCCGGTGTAGTCGCCTTCGTAGTGAACAGGGCGTCCGGTGTCGCGGGCGTGGACCCACGCCGACATGGCGGCCAGGTTGCCGCCGGTACCCGATTCGTTGCCGAGCGACCAGATCACGATGCTGGGATGGTTCTTGTCCCGTTCGACGGTGCGCCGTATGCGGTCCAGATACGCCTCGCGCCACGCAGGGTCGTCACTCGGATTGCCGACCCAGCCGACCTTGTCGAAGCCGTGCGTCTCCAGATCGCATTCGAGGACCACCCAGAAGCCTAGTTCGTCGGCCAGATCGAGCAGCCGGGGATGCGGTGGATAGTGGCTGGTGCGGATGGCGTTGACGTTGAACCGCTTCATGCGGGCAAGGTCCTCGCGGGCGTGCTCCTCGTCGAAGACGCGGCCACGCTCGGGATGCGTCTCATGACGGTTCACCCCGTGGAAGACGACGCGGCTGCCGTTGACCAGGAACCGGTCGCCGCGGATCTCGACCGTACGGAAACCCACCCGAAGCGCGATGCTCTCCGCGGCCGTGGACACGGTGGCGTCGTACAGGCGAGGCCGCTCGGCCGACCAGGGCTCCACGCCGGTGACGTCGAGGGGGGCGACGTCGGCAGGCGTGTCCCAGACGTGTTCGACGCCGAGTTCGGGGATGCGCAGGGTGACCGGGAACGCGGCCGTGTCGGCGATGATCTCCGCTTCGACGCGTCCGTTTCCGCGTCCGCTTCCGCGCTCGTGGTCGAAGCCGGTCCGCAGCCAGACGTCCTCGATGCCTCCGGCGGGCCGGGCGATCAGGGTGACGTCGCGGAAGATGCCAGGCAGCCACCACTGGTCCTGGTCCTCGACGTAGCTGGCCGCCGACCACTGATGGACCCGTACGGCGATGACGTTGTCGCCCGTGCGCACCGCGGAGGTCACGTCGAATTCGTGGGCGAGCCGGCTGCCGCTCGCACTGCCGATCTCGACGCCGTTGACCCACACCCGGAACAGCGACTCGACGCCGTCGAAGCGCAGCACCACGCGTTCGGCGTCCGACCAGTCGGCGGGGACGTCGAAGCGGCGGCGGTAGTCGCCGGTCGGGTTCTCGTCCGGGACGTGGGGCGGGTCGATCGGGAAGGGGAACTGGATGTTCGTGTAGATCGGCCGGCCGTAGGCTCCGTCACCCTCCAGCACCCAGTGGGAGGGCACCGGAATGCTGTCCCAGCCGTCGTCGACGAAGCCGTCGGCCGCGAAGTCCTCCGTCACCGATGCCGTGGGGGACAACCGGAACCGCCAGGACCCGTTCAGTGAACGCGAGGGCGCGTCGGAGTGCAGCCACGAACGCGCCGGGCGCAGTGCGCCACGGCCTGGTGCGATGTCCGAAACATGGGGGGAGAGCTGGCTGGGCAAGAGGTCACAACTCTTTCTATGTGTCACGTACGGCTAGGCGTTACGTAGGACTGGGTGTCACGTGCGACGCAGATACGACGGGGCTCTACCGGAGTACGACCGTGCGGATCTCCCATGGACCTAGGGCCAGTTCGAGGCCGTCCGGTGCCTGAGTGCGGGAGATGGGCCGTCCGAGCAGGTCGACGGTGGTGGCCTCGGAGAACGTGCCCGTCACACGGACGGTGGACGCGCTGTCGTTCATCGCGGCCAGCCGCACTTCGATCCCGGCCCGGAACTCGTCGTCGGTGACGCGGCGGATGCCGGACACGAGGACGTCCTGGCCCTCGACGTGCAACCCGGCCGTGTCGGGCGGCAGTTGGCACCCGGCGGGCGCTGTGCCACGCGCGACGAGCACGTCGTTGCGGAACTCCTCGGCGAGGGCCACCGCGTTCGCCCCGCGCCAGCCGGTCGCCGAGGGGACGACGGCGAAGCGGTTCTCGATGCGCATGCCGAGGTCCTGCGCACCCGGCGCGGGGATCTCGCTCGCCGCGGGTTCGTCGCGGAGAGGGTGGATGTTGACGCTGATCGAGCCGATCGCGCGCAGCAGGGTGACGGCGAGTTCGGTGCCGTCGCCCACGAGTTCGTACTCGCTGGAGTGGTCGAGCAGGACAGTGGCGGCGCCTGCCGACACGAACGTACTGGCCGGGAAGGTCGGCAGCGGGTACTCGCCCCAGCCGCCCTCGGCGGTGAGACCGCGCTCGGTGACGGCGAACTGTCCGGCGGACGAGGACGTGGCCACCGGCTCGGGCAGCGGCACGTGGAAGCGCAGCCGGTGGTCCGCGGACTGGTTGAGGAACGAGGTCGAGACCCGTACGAACGGTTCACCGGTACGTACTTCCACGAGCGTCTCCACCGGTGTGGGCACGATCCGTTCGTCGCGCAGATCGCGGTCGGAGGAGAGCGCGGCGGGCCACGCGTAGACGCGGGTGACACACAGCCGAGACCGCAGCGGGCCGTCCTCGAGAAGGTCGACGGTGATCTCCGTCGGGTCCGCGACGAGGATGTCGTGCGCCGGGGGAGCGTAGTTGTAACTGTCGCCGCGGTCACCACCGTCGACGAGCCGACCGACGCCGTTCAGTACGGTCCCGTCGGAGCCGGTGATGTCCAGCGTGCCGTCGGCGGCGACCGTGACCTCGACCAGGCCGTTGGAGAGCGTGCGGTCCGTCGCCGTCGCCGTCGCCGTCGCGGGCTCGTACGAGGCCGGCGAGGGAGCGGTGTCCTCGCGCGGCTCGACCCGGAAGGCGGTCAGCCCCGAGGCGGGGACCTGGACGGGTACGAGCGCGGTGGCCCGGGCTTCTTCCACCGTCAGCACCCGCCACTCACCGGGATACTCGGCGGCTGCGGCGGCGACCTCCTGGCGCAGGATCAGCAGGTCGAAGGGCCCGCTGGTGGGGACCTCGGCGAGGTGGAAGACGAGCTGGCCGGGGGTGAGTTCGTAGCGGTCGATGAGTCGGCCGAACAGTTCACGGCGGTGGATACGGCGCAGCACGCGTTCGAGTTGAGAGGCGTCCATGCGCTCGTCGCTGAGGACCGTCGGCGCCTCCGCGATCAGCTGTACGGGGTGCGCCGAGCCGTCGGTGGCGATCGCGGTCAGCCCCGTTCCCGCGGGCGGGGCCGCGACATCCACCTCGACCAGCGCCGTACGCCCGAACGGCAGCGGGTTGGCGACCAGGTGGCCGTCGCTCGGCACCAGGGCCGCCGGTTCGGCGAGTGCCGCGTCCCGCACGGCGCGCGCGGTCTGCGCGGCCTCCGCCAGACGCGCGGCGACCTGGTCGCAGGTCTCGTCGGTGCCGGAGCCGACGACCGAGTCGTGCGCGGTCGACTCGATGATCTTGTGCCAGGCGAGGGAGAGGAACGGGGAGTCGTCGCGCCGGGACCACAGGGCGTTCATGCGCTCGGCGTGGTCGACCGTGCGCTCGGCGAGCGCCATCCGCTGCTTGAGCCCGAGCCGTACGGAGAGCACGCCCGGGAGGATGTTGCCGCGCACATGGCTGCGCAGCTCACCGGTGACGGTGGCGGACACCTCGTCGCGCACATGCTTGCGCAGGTACTCGTCGAGGGTCGCGATGGTGATGGCCCGTCCTTCGCCGGACGCCTGCCGCAGCCAGGCCGCGAGGTGCGGGTCGGGCGCGTTGTGATCGGTGCCGGCCATCGCCAGTACCGGATCGCCGCCCCACCGCTCGGCCGTCATCTCGGCGTACTCGCCCAGCGCGCGGCCGATCTGATCGGGCACCAGCAGGACGTCGAGCCCGTTGTCGTAGCCGTCGAAGAGGAACTCGGTGCGCACCTCGGAGCCGTCGGGCGCACGCCAGCGGAAGGCGTGACCGTCGACGGAGCCCGGCACACCGCGCCACAGTGCCGCGTGCTCGATGCCGGCGCGCGCCAGGATCTGTGGCATCTGCGCGACGTGGCCGAACATGTCCGGCAGATAGCCGATGGTCATTGCGCCGCCGAGGCGCTCCGCTGCCGCCCATCCCATCTGGAGGTTGCGCACGATGGTCTCGCCGGAGCAGAGGAACTCGTCGAGCAGGATGAGCCAGGGCCCGATGGCGAGCCGTCCCTCGGTGACCAGGGCCACGAGCCGGTCGCGGTTCTCCGGCCGCATCTCCAGGTAGTCCTCGATCGCGGCCATCTGCCCGTCGACGGTGAACCGGAAGTCCGGGTTCGCCTCGGCCGTCTCCAGCACGGTGTCGAGGGCGGTGACCAGCCGGTGCCGGAACACCTGGAACGGCTCGTACCACTCCCGGTCCCAGTGGAAATGGGGCACGAAGACGGCGGAGTTGCGCATGGCGGGAGGAACCTTCTGTGCGGGCGGGGTGTACGGAGACGAACGGCGGGCGTGGGCGGTCACTTGAGGGAGCCGGCAGCGAGCCCGGTGCGCCAGAACCGCTGGAGGACGATGAACAGGATGATCACGGGCACGATCGACACCAGCGAGCCCATGATCACAGACTCCTGGAGGAGCGGGGTGCGGGCGGTCTGCCCGTTCCAGGTGAAGAGGCCGAGCGTGATCGGGAAGAGCTCCTCCTTCTGGAGCATCACCATCGGGAGGAAGAAGTTGTTCCAGATGCCGACGAACTGGAACAGGAAGATGGTCACCAGCGCCGGAGACATCAGCTTGAACGACACCGAGAAGAACGTGCGGAACTCGCCGGCACCGTCGAGGCGCGCGGACTCGATGAGTTCCTGCGGCACGGCGGCGTTAGCGAAGATCCTCGCGAGATAGACACCGAACGGGCTGACGATGCTGGGCAGGAAGACCGCGAAGTAGGTGTTGACGAGCCCGACCTCGGAGAACAGCAGGAACAGCGGCAGCGCCAGCGCGGTGCTGGGGACCAGCACGCCGCCGAGAATCACCGAGAACAGGAACTCCCGGCCGCGGAAGCGGAACTTGGCGAGCGCGTAGCCGCACAGCGCCGAGATCAGGGTGCCCACGGCCGCGCCCAGTACGGCGTAGACGACCGTGTTGAGGATCCATCGGGCGAAGATGCCGTCGTTGAAGGTGAACAGGGTGTGCAGGTTGTCGAACAGCTGGAAGTTCGAGAACGTCAGGCCGCTGGTGGAGGCGAGATCGCCCTGCGGTTTGGTCGCCGCGACGATCAGGAAGTACAGCGGCAGCATGAAGTAGATCGCCAGCACGAGCATCAGGGCCATGACGGCCGTACGACTCACGCGGCTTTCCTGCGAAGGGGGTCGATTGCTCACAGTCCCGCCCTCTTGGAGGTCAGTCGCATGAACCCGAAGCTCAAGACGAACGTGATGACGGCGATGACCACCGAAATGGCGGCGGCCTGCTGATAGTTGTTCCCGACGGCCACGGTGTACGCCAGCATGTTCGGGGTGAACGTGCTGGAGATGTTCGAGGAGATCTGGCGCAGCACCGCCGGCTCGGAGTAGAGCTGGAGTGTGCCGATGATCGAGAACACCGTCGTCATCACGATGGACGGGGCGATGATCGGGACCTTGATGCGCCAGGCGATGGCCCAGTTGCTCGCCCCGTCGATCCTCGCGGCCTCGTAGAGTTCCTGCGGGATGGACTGCAGCGCCGAGAACATGATCAGCATGTTGTAGCCGGTCCACAGCCAGGTCGAGACGTTCGCCGCCGACCACAGCACGGCACCCGGGCCGAGGAAGTCCGGCTTCAGACCGATGCCGTTCAACAGGTCGACGACCGGGCTCAGTTGCGGCGAGTAGAGATACGACCACATGATCGCGGCGATGACGCCGGGCACCGCGTACGGCATGAACGCGGCGGTACGGAAGAACCCCTTGAGCTTCAGCAGGTGAGTGTCGAGGAGCAGTGCCATGACCAGCGCGGTGAACAGCATCACGGGCACCTGCACGATGCCGAACAGGCCGATACGGCCGATGCTGGCCCAGAACTCGTCGTTCTGGAACACCTCGACGTACTGCTCGAATCCGCCGAACGTCGTGTACGAGGTGCCGTACTGCCCGCCGGAGCGGCGTACCACGCGGAAGCTCTGCCAGAGCGCGTAGCCGACGGGCACCAGGTAGAAGAGGACGAACGGCAGGAAGAAGGGCGTCAGGAACGCGACGATGGTGCCGGCCCGGGGGCCGCCGCCGTCCAGACGCGGACGGCGGCGGCCCCGGGGCGGTGGTGACACCGCGTCGGTTGGGCGGGTGGCGATGTCGGTCATTCCGCGGTCACTTGCCCGCCGTGGCCGGGATCGCCAGGTCGTCCATCGACTTCAGCGCGGAGGCCTGGGCTGCCGCTAGCGCGCCGGTCAGCTTGCCGTCACCGGCCACCGCCTTGGCCATCGCGTCCTGCAGTGCCAGGTTCACCGTCTTCTGGGTGGGGCCCCAGCTGAAGTCGGTGTCGATCTTCTTGGACGACTCGGCGAAGACGTCGAAGATCTTCTCGTTGTTGTAGTACGGCACACCCTTGGTCAGCGCCGGGAGCTTCAGCCCGTCGGTGGACGCCGGGTACAGGCCGCCGACCTCGTTCGCCAGCGCGAGCGCCTCGGGGTCGGTGTTGAGCCACGTGTTGAACTCGGCCGCCTCGTAGAGGTGCTTGCCGCCCTTCATGAACGCGACGGTCGAGCCGCCCCAGTCACCGGAGTTGCCGTCCGCACCCCAGGTCGGCATCGGGACGATCGACCACTTGCCGGCCTGGCCGGGCAGGTTGTCACGGATGCCCGTGTAGCCCCAGGCCGCCCCGAGCTGGGTGGCCATCTGGTCGTTCTGGTAGGCGGCGAACATCTGCGTCGACCCGTTGGCGAGGTCGGTGCGCACGAGCTTGTCGTCGATCAGCTTCTGCCAGTACTCGGCGACCTGCTTGCTCTTGTCCGACTCCACGGTGACGTGCCACTTGTCGTCGGAGTAGCTGTACATGTTCGCGTTGTTCTGCCAGAGGAGCCCGTTGAACCATTCGGCGTTGTTCGGGTCGAAGAACGTCATGGTGAGCTTCGGGTTCGCCTTGTGCAGCTTCTCCGCGGCGGTGGTGTACTCGTCCCAGGTCTTCGGAATCGGGACGTCGTACTTCTTGAAGATGTCGGTGCGTACGTACATGGCCATCGGGCCCGTGTCCTGCGGAAGGGCGTACACCCCCTCGCCGCCGAAGCCGGCCTGCGACCAGGTCCACGGAACGAACTTCGACTCGGTGCCGGCGGCCGTCTTGCAGGCCGAGGCGTCCACGAAGGCGTCCTGGGAGCGCAGGGTGGGCAGCTGGTCGTAGCCGACCTGGGCGAGGTCCGGGGCCTTACCGGCCTTCAGGGCGTTGCCGATCGCGCCGTACTGGTCGTTGGAGATGTTCTTCGACTCGACCTGGATGTCGGGATGGTCCTTGTTCCACAGGTCGACGACCTTGTCCATGCCGTTGACGGTGTTCCAGTACTGGAGGGTGACCTTGCCCTTCGAGGGCTCACAGGATGCTCCGGACGACTTGTCCGACGAGTCGGACGACGAACATCCGGCGAGTACGAGGACGCCGGCTGCCGCGGCGACGACGGCGAGGCGGATGCGCGTGACTGTGTTGCTCATATTTTCCGTTCCAGACAACGGCTAGCGACGGTGCTAGGCGGCTCGATGCTGATCCCTCGGGCGGAACGCCCTCTGGGTGGAAGGGACAGGACGCGACGGTGTCGGTTCAGGCGCCGAGCGCCGTGGCGAGGTGGGGGAAAACATTGGTTATGGATACTTGTGAGCGGTCCCGTGAACGCTCACGGGAGCGCTCACGGGGGTCCTCAGAGATACGCCGCGAGGTGCAATGCGGAGTGCTCGGAAGTCTGCGCTTCGGCGCCGTTCAATGTCAAGACATTCGAGGCGGATGCGTTTCCGGCGGGTTACGCGGACCCGCTCAGCCGCAGCTCGGCATGGACGACCAGGTCCTCGACCGCGAGCGTGCGCGGGTCCGACAGCAGCCGTGCGACCTGCTCGATCGCGAGCACCCCGAGCTGCCGAGTGTCGAGGGCGACGCTGGTGAGCGGGGGCTCCATGAGTGCTCCGAGCTGCAGACCGTCGAAGCCGATGACCGCCAGATCCTGCGGCACGCTCCTGCCCAGCCGACGGGCTTCGCGCAGAGCGCCGATCGCGATGATGTCGTTGAACGTGAAGACCGCGGTCACCTCGGGATGAGCGGTGAGCAGCTCCCTGAGCGCCGCGCCGCCGCCGTCGGCCGTCTGGTCCGCACCGACCACCATGCCGCCGTCGATCCCGTGCGCCGCCGCGGCAGCCGTGAACCACGTGTGCCGGATGCTCGGCTCGGCCCGGGCCTGGTGGTCGACCATGCCGATCCGCGTGTGCCCCTTCGCGACCAGGTGCGCGACCGCCGCGTGGACCCCCTCCCGACCGTCGATCCGGATCGAGCTGAACCGCGTGGACCTGCCCTCACGGCCGATGAGCACCACCGGCATGCCACGGGTGAACGCCTCCAGTTCGCTGTCGGAGCAGCTGAAGTAGCCGATGACCGCGTCGACCTGCGAACTGATCACCTGGAGCGTGCCGAGCTCCTCTTCCGCCCGGTCGGCGGTGTCGTACACGACGACATGCCAGCCATGGGTCCTGGCGGCCTCCAGGGCGGATGCCGCGACCTCGGTGAAGTACGGGTTGAGCAGGTCGGGGATGACCAGCCCGATGGTCATCGTGTCCTGGCGGACCAGGCCTCGGGCGAACCGGCTCGGCCGGTAACCGAGCGCGCGAGCGGCGTCCAGCACGCGCTGTTTGGTGTCGCTGTCGATCTCGTCCTTGTCGTTGAGTGCCCGCGAAACGGTCTGCCTGGACACCCCCGCGGACCTGGCGACGTCGTTGATCGTGACCTTCCGGGACTCCGCCCCCGATGCCGACACCATCGCCCACCTCCTGCTTCTCGCGAACGCCGGTGCGCGCGCAAAGCCTGAGTATGCACGTACGGGACTTCGGTACGACGCCAGGCCTTGGGCGAACCGGCCGACACCGGTCAGGTCTTTCGAGGACCGGCATCGGGAGGAGGGGTGCGGTGATGGCAGTCCTGGCACTAGATTTGGTGGCATGACTGCCATCACTGTTCGGATTCCGGACTCCATGGACAAGCCGTTGCGCGATGCGGCAGCCGGCGCTGCTTCGCTGAACGAGTACATCGTCAAGGCCGTGCGCCGTCAGATGACCCTCGATGCCGCCGGTCGGCTCGCCTCCCTGGAGCGCCTCGATCTCGATGGCGAGGGCGACGCTCTGTGACGGTCCGCAAGGGCGACGTGTGGGACGTCGACACCGGCAAGGGCAACCGGACCGTGGTGATCGCCAGCCTCGACGGGCTCGCCGACCGGTACGGGGCCGTGGTCGCCCTGGTGCTGCACGCCCCCGCGGTTCATCCCGACACGGCGATGAGCGTGCACCTGAAGACTCCGGTCGACGCCTCGGTCGTGGCCGTCAACCTGCTCCAGCTCTCCGCGGCCCGCTTCGAGACGGGCACCTGCCTCGGCAACATCGGCCCCGAGCAGCAGGCCCTGGTCGACGACGCGCTCCGGGCGGTGCTCGACCTCTAGCCCGGTTTCAGCTCGATGCCCTCGCTCGGGAGACGTCCTCAGCACTGTCCCAGCCGGAGACGAACCACTCGGTTTCACCGGTGGCGGGGTCGTACGAACGCCGCCTGATCGTGCCGATGTTGCCGCCGTAGACGTGGATCCCGACGGTCGGTTCGCTGCCGACGGCTGTGACGGCGTGGACATCGTCGTCGGTGGTGCAGCAGACGGTCACCTGCCCCGGCGACCACCGAGTTTCGCCGGCAGGCGTCAGGGGTGCGCTCGCGGTGACCGCTGTCGGCTTGAGGTATCGGACCTCGTGTTCGACGCCCGCGTAGATCCCGGCGACGCCCCATGTCTCGTGCGAATGCACCTTGGTCTGCTGGCCCATGTCCCAGACCACGGACGCCAGCGACCAGCTGTCGTCCGGAGCGATGTAGAGCGGATACGTCAGGTGACGCTCGGGCGAGGACCGCGTGGCCTCCGGCGGAAGCCGGTAACCGGCGGCCAGCAGAGCGGACAGCCGCTCGGCGACCCGCGCCGTGATCTCGTGCTCGTCGTCGGTGCTGCGCACCACGAGCCCCACGTCGTCGATGAAGGCCTTCAGGCGATCGAGCTGCATGGTGCTCTCCTCTGCAGAGTGCCTTCTCATGAAGAAGTGCCGGGCAGGATCCGGTACTTGAGGTGGGTGACGCCGGGTGCCTCGACGGCCCGGACCTGCTCAAGGCGCACATCCGCGTCCCCGAGGCTGTCGAGGAGACGGGAGCCGCCACCGAGCAACACCGGAACGACGTGCAGTTCGAGCTCGTCCAGCAGCCCCGCCGCCAGGTACTGCTGCGCGACCTGGCCGCCGCCCCACAGCATGACGTCCTTGCCGTCGGCGGCCTTCTTCGCCTGGTCGAGCGCGGACTCGATGCCGTCGGTGACGAAGTGGAACGTGGTCCCTCCGTCCATCTCCACCGGCTTGCGCGGGTGATGGGTCACGACGAACACGGGGTAGTGGTAGGGCGGGTTGTCACCCCACCAGCCGGTCCACTGCTCGTCGCCCCAGGCGCCGCCGCCGATGGGGCCGAACATGTTCCTGCCCATCACGGCGGCGCCGATGTTCGCGATCGCCTCCTCGAACACCGGCGTGCTCGCGTTCACCTCGCCGTCCTCCCCGTCGTGGGCCTGGCGGAAGGCGGCCAGCGGAACCACCCAGTCGTGGAGCCCCTCGCCACCCTCGCCGAGCGGGTTCTCCTCGCTCTGGTTCGGGCCGGCGACGTAACCGTCGAGCGAGATGGAGATGTGACACCTGAGCTTGCTCATCGTGCCTCCTCAGTCGGCTCGGCACCGCCATCGGCGCCCTCACCAACGAGCATGGACCGATGCACAGATGACGTCTAATGCCAGTACATCGAAGAACACATTGATATCTTTGATAAGTGCTGAACCTGGTCCATCTCAAGGTGCTGGCCGCGGTGGCGCGGCACGGGTCCGTGACCGAAGCGGCGAGGGAGCTGCACTACTCGCAGCCGTCGGTGAGTCATCACCTGTCCCGCCTGGAAGCCGCCACCGGCGTCAAGCTCGTCCAGCGGGTGGGCCGCGGGATCCGGCTGACCCCTGAGGGCGAGCTGCTGGCCAACCGGGCCACCGAGATCGTGGGACGGGTCGACGCGGCGACGAACGAGCTGGCCGCGCAGGTCGGTCTGGCGTCGGGGCGGGTGCGCCTGGCCGCCAACGCGTCCGTACTGAGCACGATCGTGCCGAAGGCGGCCACCATGCTGACCGAGGCACACCCGGGCCTCACGCTGAGCGTGATCGACCGTCATCCGGTCGAAGCGCTGCAGATGCTGAGACACGGCGAGATCGACGTCGCACTCGTCTTCCGGTACGCGCACGCTCCGCTGGAGGACGAGGGGTTCCGCATGGTCCATGTGGCCGACGACCCGATCTACCTGGTGAGCCGGACCCCCGACGACAGCATCGCGAACCATCGCAACTCAGCCTGGATCGGCGGTTGCGAACGGTGCCAGGGCGAGCTGACCGCAGTCTGCCGGCAATATGGTTTCGCCCCACTCATCGAGTCCGTCTGCGACGACATGGTCGTCGTGCAGGCCCTCGTCGCCGCCGGTATCGGAGTCACCACCCTGCCCGGACTCGCACTCCGCGCCCACCGCCTGCCCGACGTCCACACCACCGAGATCCCCGACTTCCCCCGCCGGATCTACACCGTCACCTACGGCGATCCACCCGACCCACCGGCCACCAAGGCACTGATCCAGGCGATCCAGGACTCCGCCCGGTAGGTGGCCGGCCGGTCAGCGGCCGGTCGATCCGTCGATCTGCTCGCGGAGGAGGTCGGCGTGGCCGGCGTGCCGGCCGGTCTCTTCAATCATGTGCACCAGGACCCATCGCATCGATGGCGCCTGCCCTCGGCGCGGGGGCCGCGGGGCGGGAAGAGTCAGGTCCGGGCAGGCGTCGATGACCTGGTTCGCCCGCTCGACGGTCTTCCGGTAGTCGGCGAGCACACCGCCCACGGTGTCCGCCGCGGACGGCCGCATGGTCGTACGCCAGTTGCCGACATCCTCACCGAGGAAGTAGAACCGTTCGACGAACGCCAGGTGCTTGACCAGCCCCAGGAGGTTGGTGCCCGAGGGCACTCCGCCCGTTCGGACCTGGGGTTCCGGCACGCCCTCGACCTTGTCCGCGACCGCGTTCCGCAGATAGTCGAGGAAGCCCCGCAGGGTGGCCTTCTCGTCGGCGCCGGTGAGCGGAGGTCCTGTGTCCTTCGCCCGGGATTGGGAACGGGGTTGGGATTGGAGTCGGGGTTGGGCGTGGGATCGCTGCGCGTCATTTCCTGACATCGAGTCACTCCGTTCCGACGTGATGCCGTGTGGTTCGGGCGTTCAGCCGGCGGTCATCCGCCGATGAACCGGACGAGCAGGACGTTGTCGATGACGGCGGCCGTCTCACCAGCGGGTCCGGTGGCCCGGCGGCGAGGCATGTCGGCGCGCAGGACGGACCAGTGCGCGGGGTCGAGTTCGAGTTCGGCGGCGGTCTCGGCGGGTGTGGGGAAGTGGATGTCGGGGTCCTGATTCCATGACCAGGGCGCGGTGGAACCGTGGTCGACGACCAGCAGGAGACCGCCGGGTCGCAGAGCCCGTGCGGCGGTGCTCAGAACCCGGGTCCGGTGCAACGGGAGCGGGGTGTGGAAGTACTGGGCGGAGACGAGATCGAACCGGCCGGCCGGGAAGCTTCTGCCCAGGTCGTGCTGTGCGGTGACGACCCGGTCCGCGACGCCGAGGTCGCGGGCACGTTCCCGCACCCGTTCGACGGCTGTGGTGGAGATGTCCACGGCGGTGACGTGCCAGCCGCGCCGGGCGAGCCAGATGGCGTCGCCGCCGGCGCCGCAGCCCAGATCCAGGGCCGCGCCGGGACGCAGCGGTGTGGCGGTCTCGGCGAGGAGCGGGTTGACCCGTGCGTCCCAGGCGCGCGGGGTGCGGTAGTGCTGCTCCCAGAACCGCTCGGCGTCGTTGTCCGCGGCGCCTTGGCGGCCCGCGCCCTGGTCGCTCGCGCCCGCTCCCGCGGCGTCGGCGGTGGGCCGTCGGTGTCGGGTGGAATCCATCTGGGGTGCCCCTTCGTCGGCCGAGGCGCCGAGCGTGATCCGCTACGCACATTCGACGCCGGTGATGTACGGACAGCATCGCCATCGCCGTTTCGCCCTTGCAAGAAAAATTGCGGATCCGCATCATCGGGCTCATGGACGACAACATGGGCAACCCCGCAGGAGACGTTCTGGCCGGAGTCGGGCCACGACTGCGTGCCCTGCGCCAGGCGCGGAGCGCCACGCTGGCGGCGCTGGCAACCGAAACCGGCCTCACGGCGAGCACCCTCTCCCGCCTTGAGAACGGCAAACTCCGCCCCACGCTGGAGCAGTTGCTTCCCTTGGCCCGGGCGCATGGCGTCCCGCTCGACGACCTCGTCGCGGCGCCGCCCACCGGCGACCCGCGCGTCCACCTGCGACCGGTGCGGCGATCCGGGCTGGTGATGGTGCCACTGACCAGACGGGCGGGCGGCATCCAGGCCTACAAGGTGATCTATCCGCCCGCCGGTCAGGCACCCACGATGAACCTGCAGACCCACGAGGGATATGAGTGGTTCTACGTCCTCAACGGACAGGTCAGGTTCGCGCTCGGCGAGCAGGAGTTCAGGCTCGGCGTCGGTGAGGCCGCGGAGTTCGACACCCGCACACCGCACTGGATCGGCAGCGCCGACAGTCGGCCCGCGGAACTGCTCGCCCTGTTCGGCCCGCAGGGAGAGCGCGCACATCTGGCACCGTCCAGGCACTGACCGTCTCGGCCTTCCGCCCCTTCCGCCGCTCGTTCGGCATGGAGCTGGAGGGCAGGATGCCGGTCGAGGGAGGATGGCCAATCGCCACGCGGGGAGACGCCCACACATGACCACACCACCATCGCAACCGGGAGCGGAGCGGACCGACGGATCGTCCGTACGGATCGGCGCTCTCGTTCCGCTGACCCGGCCCGGCTGGGTCGGGGCGGGCCAACACCTGCTCGCCGGAATCGAGTTGGCCGTTCGCGAGGTCAATACCGCCGGTGGGATCGCCGGAAGACCACTTGAGCTGGTGGTCCGAGACACCGCGGCCGATCCGCAGAGGGCCGCGGCGGCCGTGGAGGAACTGGCCGGCCTGGGTGTGGCTGCCCTGGCGGGGGAGTACCACAGCGTCGTCGCCCGTGCCGCTGCCACCAGGGCTGACGCCCTCGGCCTGCCGTTCCTCTGCTCGTCAGCGGTTCTCGACGCGCTCACCGAACAGCCGACGCAATGGGTCGCGCGCCTCTCGCCGCCGCAGTCCCGTGGCTGGCAGGTCTACGCGGACTTCCTCCTCGCCGCGGGCCACAGCCGGATCGCCGTAGCAGCCCAGCCGAGTGTCTACTGGGCAGCTGGGACCCGCATTCTGCGCGACCACCTCGCTCCACGAGGCGCGACCGTCACCGAACTCGACATGAGCGCGTTCGACGCCACGGCCATCTCCGACGCCACGGCCGTGTGCGACGAACTCGTCGACAATCGTGCGACTGCCCTCCTTCTCCTGGTCGGCCACCCGGAACCGGCGGTGTCGATCGTCAAGTCCGTCCGCCACGACCAGCGGCTCGCCGAGATCATGATCGGTGCTCCGGCCGGGCAGCCGGAGTTCACCGAATGGGCGACGTTGCTGGGTGACGACAGCGCCGCGGTCCCGTTCCTGCGCTACCTGCCCGAGCGCCTCACCCCACTCGGCGTACGAGTCGGGACGGCTCTCCGCGAGCAGCTGGCCGAAGCGCCCTCCTTCGTCGCCTTCGAGGGCTACGACACGATCGCCGTACTCGCCGATGTGCTGCGTACCAACGGCGTGGACCGGGCGGCGCGCACCGCCGACTCCTGGCCGCGCGTCGCAGTCGAAGGCACCCGCGGGCAGATCCGGTTCTCCCGCATGCCGGGCATCAGCGTGTGGCAATGGGCCGGGACGCCGATCCAGGTTGTCGACCGAGATCCGGCGGACCCCGGCCGCTTCCGGATCCTGCACGCCGGCTGAGAGCGCCCGGAGTTCGGACTGCCTCACCCGCAACACCCGTATCCGCACCGGCGTTTCGGCCAACGGGCCGCACGGAGCGACCCGTGCGCGTCAAGGGTGGATGCATCCGGCACGTTGGCTCTTCGCGCCCCTGCAAGGAATCCGCTCCGTCCAAAACACGTGTGTTCGATTCGTGGTCGACGTCGTTGAGCCCGGTAGCGCCACCTCGTTCCCAACGACCGTGCAGGAGAAGTCCAGTTGACCTCAGCCGCTACCAACGACGCGCACTCCGTACCTCCACCGCCGCCGGCCGAGATCACCTACTCGGGGCAGTACTCGGTGAACCCGCTCGGCGAAGTGACCTTCCGCAAGCTCTGCGCGCAGCTTCCCTCCGTCCTGCGCCGCATCGCCACGATGTCCTGGTCCATCGATCGCCGAGCCGTACTCCTGCTCCTGGCCTGCCAGTTGATCACCGGTCTGGCCGCCGCCGTGCAACTGACCGCGACGGCCAGGGCAATGAGCCCCGTCCTCGGTGACGCCGCTGTCGCCGACCGCCTGTACGCGGCCCTGCCGGCCCTCCTCGTCGTGGCGGGCGCGAGTGCGCTGGCCCGCGGGTCGGGGGCCGTGGCCACGTACGCCGAGCGGCGCATCACCCCCAGGCTGACGACCGCGACCGACACCGCCCTCGTCGAGGCCGTCTGCCGGGTCGAGGCAGCGGCGTACGCGGTCGACGGATTCGCGGACCGGCAGGAAGCCGCCGAGATGGGGGTGATCCGTACGCACGTCATGGTCACGGACGCACAGCGCTTCATGTCGGCACTCGTCAAGATGGTCACGGCCAGTGGCGTCCTGTCCGTGCTGAATCCGTTGATGCTGCCCCTGCTCCTCCTGGCGGTGCTCCCGGCCGGCGTCGGAGCGGTACTCACCGCCCGCGTCGACTACGAGATCCACTACGCCAACGTCGCCGACCGCAATGTGCGCGGGATGATGCGGTGGTGGTCCACGACGCCCAAGTACGGTGACGAGGTCCGCGCGAACGGCATGACGGACTACCTCCTGTACTGGAACCGGGCACTGTCCGAGCGAGTCGACAAACGCACCATGGCCGCCGCACCCCGGACGCTGCGAATCGCCCTCCTGTCATCTCTCGCGGGCGGCGGTCTTCTCCTCGCCACCTGGGCGGTCCTCGCCTGGCTGGCCGTGACCGGGCGGATCGAGCTCGCCATCGCGGCCACGGCGGTCCTCGCGGTCCAGACGACCCTGGCCGCACTGTCCCAGGTCGTCATCAACGGGGCTGCCGTCTTCCACACGAGCCTCTACCTGAGCGATATGCAGGCGTTCCTCGACGACGCCGGCGAACGGGCTCCCCAGCGCGGTGAACTGACAGTCGGTGCGCCGGTGGACGAGATCCGGCTGGACGAGGTCACGTACACGTATCCCGGGAAGGACAAGCCGGCCGTCGACGATGTCACCCTGACACTGCGCCGGGGAGAGATCCTCGCCATCGTCGGGGTGAACGGCTCCGGCAAGAGCACGCTGACACGTCTGATCACCGGTATCTACCTGGCGGACAAGGGACACGTCACCTGGAACGGCCAGGACCTCGCCCAGGTCGACCCGGCCACCGTCTGGAACTGCATCGGGCTGGTGCCGCAGATCTTCGCCCAGTGGCCACTGCGGGTCAGGGAGAACGTGACACTGGGCCAGCCCCGCAGCCTGGACGACGCACAGGTGTGGGAAGCGGTCGACGCGGTCGGCATGCGCGAGGCGGTCGAAGACCTCCCGGCCGCTCTCGACACACTCCTCGCCCGCGAGGTCTTCGGCGGAGCCGAACTGTCCGGCGGCCAGTGGCAGCGCCTGGCCTGCTCCAGGGCCCTGTACCGCCGCCCCCAGCTGCTGATCCTGGACGAGCCGACCTCCCAGATGGACCCGAGGGGTGAGCACGGGATCTTCGAAAGGATCAGGACCATCGCCCCCGACCGCATCACGATCGTCGTCACGCATCGGCTCGAGAACACCAGGACCGCCGACCACATCGTGGTCATGGAACAGGGCCGCATCACGGAACAGGGGGTGTACGAGGACCTCGTCCACGCGGGCGGCACCTTCGCCGAACTCCTCGCCCTTTCGCAGGACCGCTGACGGATCGCCCGGTTGCCCCTCCAGGTCTCGGAGGGGCCCGCTCCCTCCTGCTCGTGGTTGTGTCGCTTACCGCGCGAGATGTCCAGTGGTCCCGTAGGGTCGCGGTGCCGCCACGACAGGACGGGCGGTACGGCGCGGCCCTCGCGTTCCTTCGCGTGTACGCGAGGCAGTTCCCACGCGGCATGGCGGTGCGGCCGACATCAGCCGAAGGGGGCGCGTCGGCGCGGAGCGGCTCGACCTATCAGGAGTGCCGATGTCAGGACAGTTCGAAGCGACGGTCGAGGTCGATCGGCCCGTCGAAGAGGTGTTCGCCTACCTCGCCGACGGACGCAACGACCCGCAGTTCAGCCCCCGGGTGCTCAAGATCGAGCGGATCCCGGACACTCCCACGGCCGAGGGCACCGTCTTCCGGAGCACCGTCAAGGACGCCGGGATGAAGAGCGCCAGGGAGTTCCGCATCACCGCCCTCGAAGCCCCGGTGAAGATCCGGTGGGCCGAGGTGACGAAGAACAGCGTGACGGCTCGCGAAGGCGGCTACGACCTGGAATCACTGGCGGACGGCAGGACCCGGGTCCGTATCTTCAACGTCCTGGAGGGCCACGGACTGGGCAAGCTCCTCGTCGGCCTGGCGCTCGCCGCCGCCCGCAAGGACGCCGACGGCTTCGGGTCCCGGATCAAGGCCGCGGCCGAA
This sequence comes from Streptomyces phaeochromogenes, assembly GCF_001418655.1. Lineage (GTDB taxonomy): Bacteria > Actinomycetota > Actinomycetes > Streptomycetales > Streptomycetaceae > Streptomyces > Streptomyces phaeochromogenes. Next base: position 21,866 of record NZ_LIQZ01000116.1, read on the forward strand.
GCGGCGATCAGCCCGCGCTGACGCCGCGTGTACGGCCCCGTCCGGTCCTGCTCGGCCTCAGCCGGCGTCGACCGCGCACATCAGCACGCCGCCGGGCCCGCAGGAAGCGGGGCCCGGTTCGTGCGTCCAGGGTGTGGGCCGGGTCAGGCCCGTTCGCCCACCGGTACGCGCGGGAAGGACTCCCAGCGGTCGAGTTCGGCCAGACGGGAGCGGAGCGAGGCCCGGATGTGTTCGACGGCGTCCGCGCCGACGGCCAGGCGCAGGGGCGGCTCGTCCAGTTCCGCGACCGCCATGATGGTGTCCGCGACGGTGTCGGGATCTCCGAACGCCTGGGGCGGCAGGGCTGCGAAGTCGGTGAGGAACTGTCCGACGGTCGGCAGGTAGACGTCGTTCGGGGCGATCACCTGGAGGCTGGTGGAGAACTCGGTGGCGTAGGTGCCCGGTTCGATGATGGTGACCTTGACACCGGTGGGGGCCAGTTCGTGGGCGAGTGCCTCGCTGATCAGTTCCACGGCGCCCTTGGACGCCGCGTACAGGCCCGAGGAGGGCCACGCGAACTGGCCGATGAGCGAGGAGGTCTGCAGGATCCGGCCCCGGGCGGCCCGCAGGGCGGGAAGCGTGGCGCGCAGGACGGTGAGGTTGGCCAGCACGTTGGTGTCGAAGACCGCGCGCGCCGTGTCCGCGTCGATCTGTTCGACGGCACCGAACAGTCCGTAGCCGGCGTTGTTCACCAGCACGTCCAAGCCCCCTGCGGAGCGCACGGCCTCGGCCAGGACATCCTGTGCGTCGGGTGCGGTGAGGTCGAGTGCGACCGGGGTGACCTGCCCGTGCGGTGCGAGTTCGGCGAGCCGGTCGCGGCGCCGGCCGACGGCGATCACGTGGGCGCCGCCGGCGAGTGCGCGTCCGGCGACGAGACGGCCGAAGCCGGAGGTCGCGCCGGTGATGAGCCAGGTGGAAGACATGGCGGAGCCTTTCTGCGGTGGGCCGTGCGTCAGGTGTACGGCCCGGTGGACGGGACGGGAGCACCTGGGTGGTGTCCCGCTCTCCAGCCAACCGCCGACACCGGCGTGCGGTGGCCATGGAATTGGCCCGCTGCTTCCTGGGATCCGCAGGGCCACCTTCACCGGGACACGGCGGGCCGGCACCGGCGACCATGGGGTCATGGAGCGCAACGAGGGACTCGGCGATTTCCTGCGCGCCCGGCGCGCGGCACTGGACCCGCAGCAGTTCGGTATCCGTGACGCGGCCCCGCGCAGGGTCCCCGGGTTGCGCAGGGAGGAACTGGCCGCGCTGGCCGGCGTCAGCGTGGACTACTACACGCGCCTGGAACAGGGCAGGCCCATCACACCCTCGGAAGCCGTCCTGGACGCCCTCGCGGACGCTCTGCAGCTCGATCCGGCGGAACGCAGCTATCTGCACGCGGTGGCACGCCGGCCCGCCACGAGCCGGCGCCGCACACCTCGTACCGTGCAGAAGGTACGTCCCGGGGTGCATGCGCTGCTCGCGCGTCTCGGGGACACCCCGGCCTTCGTCCTGGGGCGCCGGACCGACATCCTGGCGAGCAACCGGATGGCCCGCGCCCTGCTCGCCGACTTCGACGCGATGCCGGTCCGGGACCGGAACGCCGTGCGCTGGGTCATCCTCGACGAGGCCGCGCGATCGCTCTTCGCACAGGACTGGGAGAAGGCCGCCTCCATGTTCGTCGGGACACTGCGGATGGACGCCGCCCGCCACCCCGACGACACACGCACCGCCGAACTCGTGGGGGAGCTGTCCATGAAGAGCGACCGCTTCCTGCGCTGGTGGTCCGGACAGAAGGTCGTCGAGCCCAGCCACGGCACCAAGACCCTCCACCACCCGATCGCCGGCCGCCTCACCCTCCGCACCGAGGCACTGACCTTCCCCGGCGACCCCGACCAGACCCTCTTCACCTTCCTCGCCGACCCCGGATCACCATCGGACGAGGCCCTGACGGTGCTCTCCGCGTGGGCCACCGACCATGCCCGGGCCACCGACCATGCCCGGGCCGCCGACCACGCGCGCGCCGCCGGGTCGCCCCCTGACACCTCGAAGACACCGAGGGTCGCGGGGTACGGGTGACGCCGTCAGCCGTCGCCAAGGAGGTCCAGGTGCTTGTGGGTGAGCTGATGGCGGAGAGCCTGCGCGCCGGGGCTTCCCGGGAGAGGTCAAGTTGTATCGAGGGCAGAAGCCAGCACCGCGATCAGTCGAACCAGACCACGAGTCGCACGTGCTCTGGTCCATGCAGCTCGCCAAGCGTCCGCATCACGTCCCAGACCGGAGCCCAGTGGGTGCCCGTCCCGGCGACCATACTTCGGCTGAGCATGCCGGACCGATCGGTCTCGTCCCAGTTGGCGGTTGCCAACTCGGCCGAGCTGATCCACGTCGTGCCATGCCTGTCCAGCGTCCCCCCTGATGCGTTGAACGCGTCCCGCAGTCCGTCCGAGGCGTCATCCGGGAGACCGCGGTCCTCGGTCAGCGGCCGGAACCCGAACGAGTTGCGGACGCCGAAGAGGCAGGCGAGGGCGTCATAGGCATTGCCGGTGTTGAGGAGGAAGAGGTCGATGGCGGCGTGCCATACCGCGTTCTCGTCGTCCTCTCCCCAGATCCGGGCCCAGGGTCTGCACTCGATCATTCCGCTCACGTCGGTGGACATGACCGCAGTCTGCCGAGAGGGGACAAGGCTCGTCGCCTCGATTTCGATGCAGAACTCAACCGGTGGGCCGCGGTGGGGCGAGCTCGTGGAGTCGGCCGTACTGGATCAGGCCCCACAGGACGTTTGCCCGCTCGGTCGGACTCAGCTCTTCCAGCACGAGGAGCAGGGCCAGTCCGATTGCCCCGCCGCCGATGCGCCCTCTTCGGGTTCGGTTCTCGTGTCTATGGGCCGATGGGCGGTTCCTCCGGGAGACCGGAGTCACTCAGTTCCCTTGACCGGGGCCGCCCCCGTTCCGTGACAGGTTCCACGAGCGGAGCTTGTCCGGGTTGAGGGTGGCCCAGATCTGTACGGCCTGGTGACCGGCGATGTCGAGGCTGATGACGGCGGCGACCTGGTGGTCGTAGCGCACAACGATTCCGGTGTGGCCGTTGACCGAGTGGGTGTGCAAGGTGATGTGCGGGTGTGGGGCGACCAGGGTGAGCAGGCTGCGGGCGACCTCCAGGTTGCCGTGGACGGGCCCGGTCGGTGCGCGGACCTTGCCGCCGCCGTCGTAGAACGCCATGGCGTCGGGTGCCAGCAGAGAGGCCAGGAGAGGCGCGTCCTCTGTGGCGCAGGCCCGCCGGACAGTACAGACGACGGCGTCGTGCTGCCGCGGAGTGGTGGGACGCGAGTGCATCGCCCGCAGACTGTGCAGCGCGCGGTCGGCCGGTTCGGCGTGCTCCTGCTCTGTCCGTCCCTCGATGTCCATGGCCGTGGACATCGAATCCAGCGCGTTCGGCCGAGCCTGGCGGCAGACGCTGCCCACGACCTCCTCGAGCCAGGCCCGAGGGGTCGTGATCCGCGCCCGCGCCGCGCTGGACAGCTCGTACCATCGCCGGTAGGTCTCGGCGATGGCATCCTCCGCTTCACAGCGGCTGCCGAGCATCCCGTGCGCGAGGTCCAGGAGATGCCGTCGTTCGTCGAGCAGATCGGCGATCGACACCGGATCACCTGCATCGTTCATACGGCGTCCTCCACTCGCACGGCACCGCACGGAACAGGCGACCGCCCCGATCGGTCGGTCACTCCACGAGTTTGCCTTCGGTGGACACCTCTTCCATCACGGCTGCGATCTCGTCCGGGATGGGTGCGATGCTCTCGCGCGTGATTCCCGTTTTCGGGGACCAGACGAGGTTGACCTGCAGTGCCGGATCCATGTCCGGGTAGTCGCTGCGGTTGTGGCAGCCCCGGGTCTCCCGGCGTTCGATCGCCGCTTCGAGCGTGGCACGAGCGGCGAGGGCCGCGGACTTGAGGTCGAAGGCGTGCGCCAGGTCCTGGAAGCCGGCGATGTCCGGGTGGATCCCGACGTTCTCCATGCGCGCGTCGATCTCGGCCAGCTCCGCCAGACCGGCGCGAAGCCCTTCCTCGTCGCGGACGACACCCGCGTGCTCGGTCATGGTGTTACGGATGGCGCGCTGCAGGGCACGGACGTTCTCGGGCCCGTCCGCGGCGAGCAGGCCGTCGATCTCGAAACGGGCTTCGGCCTCCGCGACCGCCGACCGCGGCTGTGCCGTCAGCCCCTTCGAGTAGGAAGCCGCGGCCTGTCCCGCGATACGGCCGAAGACCAGCAGCTCGATGAGGCTGTTGCCACCGAGGCGATTGGCGCCGTGCAGGCCGCTGGAGGCCTCGCCGATGGCATACAGGCCGCGTACGTCGGTGCTGTGGTCGTCGGGACTGACCCACACCCCGCCCATCGAGTAGTGAGCGGTCGGCGCGATCTCGATCGGATCGCGAGTGATGTCAAGCATCTGCAGGTCCAGAAGCGTCTGATAGACCCTCGGTAGACGGCTCATGATCGTCTGCCGAGGCAGGTGGGACACGTCGAGCCACACACCGCCCTTGGACGTGCCGCGGCCCTCCGCGATCTCCGTGTAGGAGGCAAGGGCGACGCGGTCACGGGTGGACAGTTCCATGCGCTCGGGGTCGTACCGGGACATGAACCGCTCACCGAGCGCGTTGCGCAGGATGCCGCCCTCGCCGCGGGCAGCCTCGCTGACCAGCGTGCCGGCCGCGTTCTCGGGCTCGATGATTCCCGAGGGGTGGAACTGCACCAGCTCGGGGTCGCGCAGACGGCCACCGGCCTCCACCGCCAGCCGGAACGAGTCCCCGGTGTTCTCGTCGCGCCGCGAGGACGTACGTCGCCAGATTCGGGTGTGGCCGCCCGCCGCCAGAATGACGGCGTCGGCGTGGATCAGGTAGCGCGTCCCGTCGTTGAGATCGAAGCCGTAGGCGCCGAACACCGCACCGTCGTGCACCAGGAGCCTGGTGATGTAGACGCTGTCGAGCATGCGGACCTGCAACTGGCTCGCGCGCCTGACCAGCGTGCGCTGGATCTCCAGACCGGTGTAGTCACCCGCGAAGGCGGTGCGCCGGAACTTGTGCGCGCCGAAGAAGCGCTGGGAGATGCGACCGTCCTCCTCCCGGGCGAAAGCCATGCCGTAGCGCTCCAGGTCGTCGATGCCCAGGGCCGCGCCCTGGGTGACGATCTCGACGGTGCGGGGATCGGCGAGGAGATAGCTCTCCTTGAGCGTGTCCGCGGCATGCTGCTGCCAGCTGTCCTCGGGGTCCATGGTGGCCAGGGCCGCGTTGATTCCCCCCGCCGCCAGGGCCGTGTGCGCGTCCTCCTTGGGGCGCTTGCCGACGGCGAGTACGTCCATGCCTGCCTCGGCCAGCTCGATGGACGCCCGTAGTCCCGCTCCGCCCGTTCCGATCACCAACACCATGGTGGACAGGCGTTGCTCGGTGATAGCCACGTTCCGCTCCGATCGCTTGGTTCGTCACTGAGTACGACCGGTTGATCCCGCCGTATGTGACATCGGGCCCATGGCTCCCGCACCTGATCAGGCGTTTCTGCCCCATCCGCGCGGCATGCCCACTTCCACCGCACCACCTCGCGTCCCACCATTTTTGCACCAGGCCCGCCCCCGCGCCCTGCCGTGTCTGCGCCATGCCACCGGCCGACTACGTGTGGTGGTGTCCTGCCGTGATGCCGCGGCAGGAGCGGAAGAGACAACCCCCGCGGAACGCGCTCTCCATCACGCCTGGGAGCCGTCCCGCCGCGGGCTCGGCGAAAACTGTCCGCCGGAAGGTGTCACAGCGGCGCGAGGTTGCCTGTCATAAGGGTCAGGGCAGGGCGAAAGCCCGCCGGCTCGAAGAGCCGGCCGTGAACATCCCCGTTCCCGCAGCCCAGAAGCAGCGGAGCACTCCGCCGATGCCGTGGCGCCGACCTCAAGGTCCGTGCCACCCGCCCTAGCGGCGGGTGATGTTCGCTGCGACGCATCGTGGTCGATCCGTCCTCGGACTCGGCCGACTCCATCGCCTCGAAAGGCACCGTCATGACCAAGCGCACCCTGAACCGGCGTTCCCGTACAACGCTCGCCCTCCTGGCCACAAGTGGTGTCACCGCCACGCTCGTTGCCGCCTCGATCAGCCCGGCGAGCGCCGAGGCGGCCGAGACCTCGCACACCAAGCCCACCGTCGTGCTCGTGCACGGAGCGTTCGCCGACTCCAGCAGCTGGAACGGCGTGATCAAGGAGCTGAAGCGCGACGGTTATCCGGTGGTGGCCGCGGCCAACCCGCTGCGCGGTCTGAGCAGCGACGCCGCGTACATCAAGGACGTCCTGGCCGGTATCAAGGGCCCCGTCGTCCTGGCCGGACACTCCTACGGAGGGATGGTCATCAGCAACGCCGCGACCGGCAACAAGAACGTCAAGGCACTCGTCTACGTCGCCGCTTTCGCACCGGACAAGGGCGAGAGCGCCCTCGACCTGGCGGGCAAGTTCCGCGGCAGTACGCTCGGCGAGGCACTGCACCCGGTCCCGTGGACCCAGCCCGACGGCACCAAGGGCGCGGACCTGTACATCCAGGCCGACAAGTTCGGCCACCAGTTCGCGGCGGACGTCCCCCGCGGCACCACCGACCTCATGTCGGTCACCCAACGCCCCGTGACGCAGGCCGCTTTGGCGGAGGATTCCGCCGAGCCGGCGTGGAAGACCATTCCGTCCTGGAACCTGGTGGCCACCCAGGACCTCAACATCCCGGCGAAAGCCCAGGCCTTCATGGCCGAGCGGGCCGGATCCCACACGGTCGAGGTGAAGGCATCGCACGCCGCGAGCGTCTCCCGCCCCGACAAGGTCACCGACCTCATCGAGGAGGCGGCGCGAACGGTCCGATGACCGGCGAAAACCCTTGAGGACCGCGGGGTGGCGAGACACGGCCGCCCCGCCCCTCCGCCCGCGCCCGCCTCCGCGTCCGCATGAACGAACACCCGTTGGCAGGCACGTCGTTGTACGGGGTACGGGGTTACGGCTGCTGCGCGAACCAGTCGGCGAAACGGGTTTCACCGACGCGGGCGCCGGCGGCGGGTAGCAGCGTGGTCTCCTCCAACTGGGCACCGAAGTAAGGGGCTTTGGGGTCCGCCACGACCGTTCGGGGGTCGTTCTTGGCTTCGAGCCCCGTGCGGATCAGTTCGTCCAGCTGGAACGTGTCGGGACCGGCCACTTCGAACACGCCGTCGACGGGCTCGCCGATCGCGGCGCGGCCGACGGCGGTCGCGACATCGTCGGAGTAGATGGGCTGGATCTTGATCGGCGCCAGGTGCACGGTGTTGTCGTCCTTGGTCGCTCCTGCCGCGATGCCCTTCATGAACTCGAAGAACTGCGTGGCGTGGACGATGGAGTAGGGAACTCCGGAGTCCTTGATCAGCTCCTCCTGCACCTGCTTGGCACGGAAGTAGCCGCTCTCCTGGAGCCGGTCGGTGCCGACCACGGACAGTGCGACATGGTGCGTGACCCCGGCTTCCTTCTCGGCCTTGAGGAGGTTGGTGGTGGAGGTGCGGAAGAACTCCATCACGTCGTCGTCCGCGAACGAGGGGGAGTTGGAGACGTCCACCACGACGGAAGCGCCTTTCAGGACCTCGGCCAGGCCCTCGCCGGTGAGCGTGTTCACACCGCTGTCGGGGGAGGCCGGCACCGCCTCGTGATCGTGGGCGGCGAGCTTGCTCACCACCTTCGACCCGATGAGACCGGTGCCGCCTATGACTACGACCTTCATGATGACGATCCTCTCGGCGCTCGGTCCGCTGTGTGGCGCGCGTGAGGCCAGCAACCCGGACCGCACCTTTCGATGGCTTATGTGCTGACAAAGACAGGATAGTGAGGGTCTGGGTGGCATCGCATTCGGGCCGCACCCCGGCATCGGTCGTACCGCGAGCCGGTCTTGCGGATCTCAGACGACGATCAGGCGGCCAGCGACGCCACGTAGGGTGCCAGCTTGGCCGGATTCATCACCCACATGATGCGTTCGAGGCCGCGGGACGACGCGTCGACGCACAGCAGCGCGACCGGGTTGCCCCCGGAGGAGACCAGGACCGCGGGCCGGTCGTTGGCCTCGACCCAGCGGGTCTCCGCCCCGGGCCAGAAACGCGGGGCGAACGCCTCGAGGTACCGGGAAACATGCTGACGCCCCACGACCGGGATCTTCGACGCGCCCCGGATGCCGCCCCCGTCGGCGTAGCTGACGACGTCCTCGGAGAGGACGTGCTCGAGCGTGGCCAGATCACCCGTCTGTGCCGCGGTGAGGAACACCTTCAACAGGCGCTGGTGCTCCGCCCGGTCGACCGGCTCCCGCCGTTCGGCGGCCAGGTGCTTGCGCGCCCGGCTCACCAACTGCCGGGCGTTGGCCTCACTGGTGTCCACGATCTCCGCGATCTGCGGGTAGGGGTAGTCGAACGCCTGCCGCAGGACGTAGGCGGCCCGCTCCACCGGGTTCAGTTTTTCGAGGACGAGAAGAACCGCCATCTCGACCGCCTCGGCGCGCTCCGCACCCATGTTCGGGTCCTGGCTGGTGTCGACAGGCTCGGGGAGCCACGGGCCCACGTACGCCTCGCGCCGCATCCGCGCGGACTGCGCCAGGTTGATCGCGAGCCGGGCAGTGACTGTCGTCAGGAAGGCCTTCGGCTCGACGATTTCCCGACGGTCGGTGTTCTGCCACCGCAGCCAGGCCTCCTGGACGATGTCCTCGGCCTCCGTGGAACTGCCGAGCACGCGGTACGCGACACCGAACAGTTGCGGTCGCGCCGCGATGAACTCCTGCGTCGCTCTCTCGAGCGATTGGGCGTCATCCTCGGCGTGCATGGTGGCCCCTTTCGGCCAAGACAATGTTACAGCCGCCGCGGACCGCACGCTCCTGGGCGCCAGTGACTCACACTGCCTCTGACCTGCTGTTTGTGTCCTTCTCGTGGGGTGAGAGGGGGCAAATCCGGCGCATCGGAGCGGGCCGGCCCGCGTTCCGCACCACGGCGACGAGGGAGGCCCGCCACTCGGCAGTCCGCTCGAAGTCAGGGTCCCGAAGCCGGTCCAGCTCGCTGGTTGCGCACGGGTAGCCCGCCTCCCCGCCGTGAGCCGCAGCGGCGAGGAGACGGGCGGTGATGTCCGGCGAGGCCGGATCGCCTCAGCCGAACATGCCGGGCTCGTAGTCCCCGGCAGGCTGCTGGTTGATGACATTGATGCGGTTGTAGGCGTTGATGATCGCGAGAAGCGAGATCAGCGCGGCGAGCTGGTCCTCGTCGAAGTACTTCGTGGCACGCGCCCAGACGTCGTCCGGGACACCGCCCGCGGCGTCGGCGATGCGGGTGCCCTGCTCGGCGATCTCCAGAGCCGCACGCTCGGCGTCGGTGAAGACTTTGGCCTCACGCCAGACAGCCACCAGGTTCAGACGCTGCTGGGTCTCACCGGCGGCGACGGCGTCCTTGATGTGCATGTCGGTGCAGAATCCGCAGCCGTTGATCTGGCTTGCGCGGACCTTCACGAGCTCCTGTGTCGCGACCGGCAGCGTCGACTCGGCCACCACCTTGTTGGCGGAGTTGAGGTGCCTCATGACCTTGCCGGCAAGAGCGTTTCCGAAGTAGTTGACGCGCGAATCCATGACGGGATCTCCTCGGTGATAGGGCGCTTACACCGAATTGACCGGGTCGCCTGGTGATCCGTGACAGCCATGGAACGTGACGTGCGCCTCCTTCGGTCCCCTCGCCCTGAGGGTCGGGTCCGCAGGTCCGCCCAGGCGCGGCATCGGTATGCAATCCGAGGCGCACAGGTTGCGGACACGTGGCCCCCGGGCCGTGTCACACCCGGGCGGCCAGTTCGGTCCTACGTGATGAAACAGCCATTTCGATTCACGGGTGTGCCCAGTAGCGCGCGCACCTGTGCAGGCAACTGAAAGGTCTCACCATGAGTGGACAGAAGCCGACCGTCGTCCTCGTGCACGGTGCGTTCGCGGACTCCTCCAGCTGGAACGGCGTCGTGGAGAAGCTCCAGTCGCACGACTATCCGGTGGTGGCCGCCGGCAACCCGCTGCGCGGACTGACCAGCGACGGCGAGTACGTCAGGCAGCTCGTGGCCTCCATCGAGGGCCCGGTCGTCCTCGTCGGCCACTCCTACGGGGGTGCCGTCATCAGCAACGCCGCGAAGGGCCTCGGCAACGTCAAGGCCCTCGTGTTCGTCGCGGCGTTCATGCCTGATGAGGGCGAGAGCGCAGTGGACCTCGCGGGCAAGTTCCCGGGCAGCACCCTCGGTGAGGCGCTCCGCCCGGTGCCGATCACGCTTCCCGACGGCAGCCGGACCGCGGACCTCTACATCGAGAAGGGCAAGTTCCACCACCAGTTCGCCGCCGATGTTCCCGAGGAGACGGCGGCGGTCATGGCCGCCACCCAACGTCCCGTGACGAACGCCGCCTTGACCGAAGCTGCCTCCGCCCCGGCGTGGAAGGAGATCCCGTCCTGGGTTCTCGTGGCCACGGAGGACCTCAACATCCCCCTGCAGACGCAGACGTTCATGGCTGAGCGGGCCAAAGCCACCGCGGTCGCCGTCACCGCCTCCCACGCGGTCAGCATCTCGCTCCCTGGAGACGTCGCCCGCCTGATCAACGAGGCGGCGGAGGCCACCTCCTGAGCGTGGGACGGACGCCTCATGGCCGCCGGAGGGGAGCTGACGGCCTGGGCCCGCTCCAACGTAGTCTCGTACGAGATGGTATTGATTGATACTGTCGTGAGGGTGGCCAGGCGGGGACGCCGAGCGGATGGGGTGGCGGTCTTGGACATGTATGAAGCGGTTACGAGCCGACGGTCGGTGTCCGGATTCGCCGACCGGCATGTCCCGCGGGAGGCGCTGGAGCGGGTGCTGTCCGCTGCCGCCTGGGCGTCACCCGCGCCGGACCTCCAGTCGCGGCGCGTCTACGTGCTGACCGGACGGCCACTGGCCGAGCTGGAGAAGCTGCTCGGTGAACGTGATCCGGCCGTCGGCGCGCCGGCCGTCCTGTTCTGCTACGTCGACCGCGATCTGGGCCCGGCCCAGTGGTCCGACGTCGGCATGTATCTGCAGACCGTCATGCTGCTGCTCCGCGCCGAAGGGCTGTACAGCTGTACGCAGATGGCGTGGGCGAAGCACCACCGGACCGTCGCGGAGATCCTGTCGCCCCCGGAGGGGCTCATTCTCTTCTGCGGCATCCCGATCGGGTTCGAGGGCGCTGCCGACGCCGCGGTGAGTGACACCCGTGCGGGCCGAGTGAGCCTCGACGGGACGGTCACGTTCGTCGACGCGATGGGCGTCGTGCGCCTAGGTCACGCCCCGGTGGAGGCGACGCGGTCGACAGGGAATCCTGTCGCACGCCTCAATGGTGTACTCACGAGAAAAATCCGACGGATAATGTCACAAATAGGACTCCCGCCCTGACGTAAATGCGGAACCAAAAACGATTCCGTGCGGCATTGGGAGAGTTGATCTTGATGATTGCTTGTGGTCGGAGACCGGTCTCATGGGCTCCTTCGGGCTTCGGCCGGGGCGACTCGACGAGTGATCGTGGTCGCGGCGGTGGTCGTGGTCGTGGCCGTGAGGAGCGTCGAACCCCGGCCGTCGACCAGGGGACGCGTCCCCTGCCGTCGAGCCGACAGAGCCGGCTGCCCGAGGGCCCCGCATCGACGGGCCTGCACGCCCTTCCCCGTCCCGTGGCCGTCGTGGTGGGTGCCGGTGGCGTGCTCGGAGCGGCGCACGTCGGCGTCGGGAGCGCTCTGGAGCAGCGCGGGTTCGTCCCGGACATGATCATCGGCACCTCGGTGGGTGCTCTCAACGGCGCCATCGCCGCCGCCCACCCGGACACGGCCGCGCCCTGGCTGGACCACGTATGGACCCGGTTGAGCCGCCGTGAGGTGTATCCGCTCGGCTTCCTGGCATCGCGGGCCAGTGTCTTCACCGACCGCGGCCTGCGTCGACTGATCGCCGGGGCCGGGCTGCCGTCTCGGATCGAGGAGCTGGCGGTCCCGTTCACCGCGGTGGCGATGGACCTGGCCACCGGTGCTCCGGCACTGCTGGACCGCGGAGATCTTGAGTCCGCGCTGCTGGCCAGCGCGGCCGTTCCCGGCATGCTGCCCCCGGTGGAACGAGAGGGCAGGACGCTGGTCGACGGAGGTGTGATCGCCTACGTCCCGGTCCTGGCGGCCCTGCAGGCCGGGGCGGCCAGCGTGGTGGTGCTGTCGACCGGACCGGAGTGCTCACCGTTGAGCCCGACCGTCCCGCGCCGACGGGCCGGTGCGATCGCCGCGAGGGCCGGGCTGCTGTTGATGCACCATCAGATCGAGCGTGATCTGCACGAGGTGGCCCGGCACATCCCGACCGTCGTGCTGCCGACCGGCATCGAGGAATGGCCCGCCCCGTGGGACTTCGGCCACTCCCAGCGGCTCATCAGCACCGCTTCCCGCACGGCGGGACGTTTTCTCGACGGCCTGCGCGTCAGCGGGCCGGGCCTGTACCGGGCCGACGGCGCTCCGGAGGCATCGACGATGTCGACGACATCGTCGATACCGGAGACACCGGAAACATCGGCGCCGTCGGACGGCCCGGGCCAGGCATCGACTTCCCCAGTGTCGGAGGTGGCCCTGTGAGTACCATCGCGTTCCTGAACATCGCCATGCACGGGCATGTCAACCCGACGCTGCCGGTGGCGGCCGAGCTCGTTCGCCGCGGCCACTTCGTCACGTACCACACCTCGCCGGCCTTCCGCGAGGAGATCGAGGCTGTCGGCGCGACGGTGCGTCTCTACCCCGGCGGCGACCAGCCGCTCCCTGATCCGCCTACGCCGGTCACGTTGATGGAGGGGCTCGCGAGCACGGCCGTCCGCCTGCTGCCTCCGGTGCTCACCGACCTGCGCCGGATCCGGCCCGACCTGATCGTGCACGACAGCGCCTGTCTGTGGGGCGCGGTCGCCGCCCGCGAACTCAAGGTGCCGGCGGCGTCGTCGTTCACCACGTTCGCCTTCAACCGCCACGTGCCCAGCCCGACCCGCGGTTCATGGGCCCTGCTGGCCGAGGCGGCGACTCGGCGGAACAGCCTCAAGGGCTACCTGCGGGCGCGCCGGGGGCTGCGCCGCTTCGACACGAGTGGGCTGCCGCTGCTGGACCTGGGGAACATCCGTCAGCCGCTCAACCTGGTCTACACCTCGCGGGTGTTCCAGCCCGCCGTCGAGGAGTTCGACCGGTCCTACCAGTTCGTGGGCGCGAGCATCGGCGCGCGTCCGGCCGACCCGTCGTTCCCGGCCGATCGGCTGCGGGACCCGGTGCTCTACGCCTCGCTCGGCACCGTCTTCAACGCCGACCCGCGACTGCTGCGCGGTTTCGCCACGGCGCTCGCCCCGCTGGGCGGCACCGTCGTCGTCTCCACCGGGCAGACCGACCCCGCCGCGCTGGGCCCGTTGCCGCCCAACGTGCTCGCCCGCCGCTTCGTCCCGCAACCGGAGGTACTGGCCCGCGCGGCGCTGTTCATCACCCACGGCGGCATGAACAGCGTCAACGAGGCCATGTACGCGGGCGTTCCGATGCTGGTGGTCCCACAGGGCGCCGACCAGCCGATGGTGGCCCGTCGTGTCGCGGAGCTCGGCGCGGGCCTGTCGATCCGTACCGAGGACGTCACCGAGGAGTCCGTACGTGCCCTCGCCGCGCGTCTGCTCCACGAACCGCGGTTCCGGGCAGCCGCGGCCACCCTGCAGGGTGCTCAGCACGAGGCGGGCGGATACCGGCGTGCCGCCGACGAGTGCGAGGGGTACCTGCACACGAACGTCGTGGCCGGTCGGTCGGCTCCCGCGGATCCGTCCCAGCGAGGCTGAATCATGGCACTCGTCGTCCTGTTGCTGCTCGCCGGAGTGTCGGAAGCCGCCGGGCGCATCCTGCCCGTGGCGGTGGGCCGACCTGGCATGTCGCGGACGCGGGTGGCCGGACTGCTCTGTGCCGGTGGCCTCGTCGAGGCTGCCGTGTTCGCGTTGTGGCCGCTGACCGCGTGGACCCTGGCCGAACTGGTGCTGTCCTCCACGCCGCAAGGCGAGGAGCTGGTCTGGACACCCGATCTGGTCGCCCCGCTGGTGCTCGCCGCCGTCCTCGCGTTCCCCTTGCTCGGGCCCTTCCTCCACCTGCTGCTCTTCGTGGCGGTCGGAGCCGGTCTGGCCGGCCCGCTCGCCGAGGCGACCGATCTGGGTTGGTGGGGCGCCGCCGGATGTGTGGCCGTCGCCGGGGCCGGGCTCGGTATCGCGGTGGAGGCCGTTCGGCGTCTGGTCGTGAGGATCAGCGCCGCCGAGGCGCGGGGGCCGGTCACATGAACGCGTACCTGCTCTGGGTCTTCGCGATCGGGCCGGTCCTCATCGCCGAAGCTCTGCTCGCCCGCTACGAGGTGCTGGCCTACGGCGCCGGCTGGCGGGCCCCCGTCGACAAGCTCCCGGAGGGCGTGCCCTACGCCAGGGGCGCGGCACCCGACAGCCCCCCGGACGCCTACCTGGTCTACCTGGACGGCATCGGCAAACGCCGCGTCCGCGACAGCCGGGACGGCGGCCAGCTGGTCAAGGCCTTGATCGCCAGAGCTCCCGAGCTGCGGGTACTGGGTCAGGTGCAGCCGTACTCGCCGCTGGCCGCCCCGTTGGCCGAGCGACCGGTGTGGAAGTGGCTGCGCCGCCGCATCGGCCTGCTGCTGTTCCTGCACAACGTCATGCAGATCTTCGTCGCCGCCGACCAGCGGTACCGCCCCCTCTACAACCGGGCTGTCGGCTCCCAGATCGCCACGCAGCTCCGGCTCGCCGGCTACCGGCCCGACAGCGGTATCCCCGTGGTGCTGCTCAGCTACAGCGGCGGTGCCCAGGTCGCCGGCGGCGCGGTCGACGAACTGCACGCCCAGCTGCGCTCCCCGCTCCTGCTGATCACGCTCGGCGGCTTCCACAACGGCGCCAACGACCTCACTCGTGCCGAGCACCTCCATCGGCTGACCAGCGCGAGCGACCGGATCGAGCGAGTCGGTACGTGGATCTTCCCGCAGCGCTGGCCGCTGTTCCGGGGGAGCGCATGGAACCGGGCCAACCGTGCCGGGAAAATCACCGTGCATCGACTCGACCCGGCCACCCACGTCGGGCCGACCAGCTACGTCAGCCCGACGGCCCAACTGCCCGACGGCCGCAGCCACCTCGACCGCACCGCCGACACCGTGATCACGCTCATCCGCGACCGCCACAGGGTGACCGGGTCGCCGGATCATCCGTAGCCACAAGGGGCATCGTTCAGTAAAACGAACGAGAGGTTCGCTACACTTCGGCGGTTCGGTATAGTGAACGCATGGTTCACTCAACCGAGGCTCTTGGGGTAGGCGCGCAAGTCAGTGCCTACCTCGATGACACCTACCTGGAGCAAGTCGATACGCGGGTGATCGCGGTCGGCGAGAAGGACGGAACGCCATGGGTGGCCGTCGAGCACTGCCTGTTCCATCCGCAGGGCGGCGGCCAGCCCGCGGACCGGGGGTGGCTGGAGGACACGGAGATCATCCCGGTCCGGGACCGTGAGTCGGGGCTGGTCGTGGCGACGGTGCCCGAGGGCGGCAGCCTTCCGCCCCTCGCCGAGGGACAGAAGGTGCGGGCCCGGATCGACCTTCGGGCCCGGACAGCTCACGCCGCACTGCACACGGCCGGACACCTCGTCGAGGCGGTTGGGCGGATGCAGGGGTGGGAGATGGTCGCCAGTAATCATTTTCCCGGTCAGGCGCGTATCGAGTTCCAGGCTCCCCGGACGGACACACGGCTGGCCGACCCGGAAGGGCGGGAGGAGGTGACTGCCGTGCTGCGCGCCGCGGTGGCAGCCGCGGTCGCCGACGATCTGCCGGTCTTCGCACGGTGCCTCGCCGACGGGCGGCGCGTGGTGCACCTGGACGAGCTGCACTCCGCGCCCTGCGGGGGCACGCATGTGCGCAGCCTCGGCGACCTGGCCGAAGTGGCGCTGCCGACGCTCAAGGTCAAGAAGGGCCGCATCCGCGTGTCCTACTCCGCGGCGCATGTGCCCTTTACCGCGACGCAGGTGTCCTGCACCGGGACACACTTGCCGTACGCCGCACCCCACGTGCCGCACCCCGCGTGCCAGGCACCGAAACGCGTAGGAGCCACTGAATGACGCCCCCGCCGTCCGGCCGTCAGCCGGTGAGCAGTACCGCAGCCGCGGTCGGTGCGAAGATCCGGCTGCGCCGTCAACAGCGCGGAATGAGTGCCGCCGAGATGGCCCGGCGTGCCGGGCTGAGCAAGGCCACGCTGTCGCAGTTGGAGGCCGGCAACGGCAATCCGACGATCGACACCCTGGACGCGATCGCGGTCGCCCTGCGCATTCCGATCGCCGACCTGCTGGCGCGTGACGCCGACACCGGGCCGGTGTTCCGGCCGGGTACGGACGTCGAGCCCGGCGAGGTCTCGCGGGAGCTGCTGCGCCGCATCAGCAGCGGCAACAGCCTGGAGATCTGGCGGCTGCGCATCCCGGCCGAGACGGAGCTGCCCGGCGTCCCGCACGCCACCGGCACGATCGAGCACCTGCTTGTCGCCACCGGGCACGTCACCGCCGGTCCCGTCGACGCCCCGCAGGATCTGGGCCCCGGCGACATGCTCGCCTTCGCCGGAGACGCCCCGCACTTCTACCGCACCGGTGCCGAGGAAGTGGACATCACCGTCGTCTTCGCCTCGCCCATCAGCACCTGAGACGCTCCCCAAGCCTAGGAAGACCCCTCATGAGCACCGCCATCGCCATCACCCCCTCCAGCCGTGCCTTCAGCAGCGACAACATGGCCGGGGCGTCCCCGCAGATAGCCCAGGCCGTTGCCGACGCCGCCGCCGGACAGGTCCTCCCGTACGGCAACGACCCCTACACCGACAGCGCCCGCCGCAGGCTCGGCGAGATCTTCGAGCGGGACGTCCACATCTTCCCGGTCTCCACAGGATCCGCCGCCAACGGCCTGAGCCTGGCCGCTCTCACCCCGCCCTGGGGCAGTGTGCTCTCCCACCCCGACAGCCACATCAACACCGACGAATGCGGCGCCCCGGAGTTCTTCACCAACGGCGCCAAGCTGGTCGGTGTGCCGGGTCCCGACAGCAAGATCGACCCCGATGCGTTGCAGGCGGCGGTGCGCCGTCGGGCCGGTGACGTGCACAGCGTGCAGCCGTCCGCGGTGAGCATCAGCCAGGCCACCGAGAGCGGCAGTGTCTACACCCTGGAGGAGATCCGCCGACTGTCCACCATCGCCAAGGACGCCGGACTGCGCGTCCACATGGACGGCGCGCGCTTCGCCAACGCCCTGGTTCATCTCGGTGCCACCGCGGCCGAGATGACCTGGAAGGCCGGCATCGACGTGCTGTCCTTCGGTGCCACCAAGAACGGCGCGATGACCGCCGACGCCATCGTCTCCTTCGACCCCGCACTCGCCGCCGAGCTCGCCTTCCGCGCCAAGCGCGCCGGCCAGCTCGCCTCCAAGATGCGCTTCCACACGGCCCAGATCGACGCGTACCTCACCGACGGCCTGTGGCTGCACAACGCCCGCCAGGCCAACGCGATGGCCACCCGGCTCGGTGACGGCCTCAAGGCCATCCCCGGCGCCGGCCTGCTGGCCACACCGCAGGCCAACATCCTCTTCTGCCGCCTGCCCCAGGAGGTCACCGAAGGACTCCTCGCCGAGGGCTATGTCTTCTACCACGACCGCTGGGAGCCGGGCATCGTCCGGTTCGTCACCGCCTTCTCCCACAGCGCCGACGACATCGACCAGCTCCTCGACGCGGTCCGCCGCCACACACACTGACCGACGCCCGGGGACGGGCACACCTGGCCAATAAGTACGTCCAGCGCACGCCGTGAGTACGTCCAGCGCACTCACGTCCCCTCAGAGCATCGCCAGCCCCGGGTCGTGCAGGAAGGCGCCCAGGTCGGCCAGCAGCTGGGAGCCCTGCTGGCCGTCGACGAGCCGGTGGTCGAAGGACAGTGCCAGCTGAGTGACCCACCGGGGCTCGATCGTCTCGGTCCCGGACGCGTCGGTCACGACCCAGGGGGTACGGCGGATGGCGCCCACGGCGAGGATGGCCGCCTCGCCCGGGTTCAGGATCGGCGTTCCTGTGTCCACGCCGAACACACCGACGTTCGTGATGGTGATGGTCCCGCCCATCATCGACTGGGGCGTCGTCCTGCCGTCGCGGGCCGTGCTGGTGAGCACGGCGAGCGCTTCGGCGAGTTCACGCAGCGACATCCGGTCGGCGTGCTTGATGTTGGGGACGATGAGCCCTCGCCCGGTCGCGGCGGCGATGCCCAGGTTCACGTAGTGCTTGAGTACGATCTCCTGCGCCGGCTCGTCCCAACTGGCGTTCGCCTCAGGGGTGTTGCGCAAGGCCAGCAGCAGTGCCCGGGCCACGAACAGCAGCGGCGTGACGCGCAGCTCACGGAACTCGCGGCGGGCGGCCACCGTGTCACGGAGCCGCATGGTCGCCGTGACGTCGACCGTCATGAACTCGGTGACGTGCGGTGCCGTGAACGCGGAGGCGACCATGGCGGCGGCCGTGTGTTTGCGTACGCCTCGAATCGGGATGCGGGTCTCGGCCGAGGTCTCCGAGGACTCCGGGGTCCCGAGCTTCGGAGGTTCCGCCGCCACGAGTTCGGCCTCCGCTGCCCGGCGTACGTCGTCGCGCGTGACGGTGGCCCCAGGGCCCGTGGGCGTGACGACGGTGATGTCGACCCCCAGATCCTTGGCGAGTTTCCGGACAGGGGGCTTGGCCGCTGTCCGCTCTGTGGCGGGTGCCGGTGCCGGTGCAGCGGCCGGTGCTACGGCCGGTGCCTGAACGGGAGTTGGCGCTGTCGGCTGGTTCGTGGGCGCGACCCCGGGCCGTCGACGTCTGCGGCGACCACTGCCCTCCTGCGGGCCGTACCCCACCAGCAGCGCTTCCCGGTCGGGAGCCGAAGCCGCGTCCGTGGCCGGGGGTTCCGTCACATCGGGAGTGCCGCTGATATCACTGAGGACGGTGATGAGGGGTTTGCCCACAGGCAGGGTCTCCCCTTCCTTCGCGTGCAGTGTCCCGACAACTCCCGCATACGGAGAGGGGAGTTCGACGGCGGCCTTCGCCGTTTCCACCTCGACGATGACCTGGTTGATCTCCACGGAGTCGCCCACCTGCACGGCCCACTGGAGAATCTCGGCCTCGGTGAGGCCCTCGCCGACATCGGGCAGCAGGAAGACTTGCTCTTTCGACATGGTGACCCGCTCCTCCTCTAGTAGCTCAGGCTGTGGTCGAGGGCATCGAGGATCCGGTCGACCCCCGGAAGCCAGTCCGACTCAAGGCGGCTGGGCGGGTACGGGGTGTCGTATCCGGTGATCCGGAGCACCGGCGCTTCGAGGAAGTGGAACTCCTCCTGCTGGATCCTCGCGGCCAGCTCCGCCCCGAACCCGTGCGACAGCGAGGCCTCATGGGCGACCAGAGCCCGGCCGGTGCGGTGGACGGATTCCCGTACGGTGTCCAGGTCCAGCGGCGACAGGCTGCGCAGGTCGATGACCTCGACGCTGCGGCCCTCTTCGGCAGCGGCATCGGCCGCTTCGAGAGCCGCCGGGACCATGGGACCGTACGCGATGAGTGTGGCGTCGGTGCCGGCCCGCAGCACACGAGCACGGTCGAACGGCGTTGGCGTCGACGTCTCGTCGGTGACCTCTCCCTTGGTCCAGTAGTGCCGCTTGGGTTCAAGGAAGATCACCGGGTCGTCGTCGTCCACGGCCTGGCGGATCATGTCGTACGCGTCCTGTGGGTTGGAGCAGGTGACGACCTTGAGCCCGGCGGTGTGGGCGAAGTAGACCTCGGGCGATTCCGAGTGGTGCTCGATGGAGCCGATGCCGCCGCCGAACGGGATGCGGATGACCACGGGCAGGGTGATCACACCGCCCGAACGGTGCCGGAGCTTGGCGAGCTGGCTGATGATCTGGTTGACGGCCGGGTAGACGAAGCCGTCGAACTGGATCTCGCACACCGGGCGGTAGCCGCGCAGGGCGAGACCGATCGCGGAGCCGACGATGCCCGCCTCACCGAGTGGGGTGTCGATGACTCTCAGGCTGCCGAACTCCTTCTGGAGCCCGTCGGTGACGCGGAACACCCCGCCCAGCCGTCCGATGTCCTCGCCCATCAGCAGGACTTTCGGATCGTCCGCCAGGGCTTTGCGAAGCCCGTTGTTGAGGGCCTTGACCATGGAGATGCTCATCGAGTGGCTCCGATCTCCTGGCCGGCGGCAAGGAATCCGGAGGCCAGGAACTCCGAGTGCTCGGCCAGTTGACGCTTGAGCTCGGCCGGCATGTCGGCGTAGGTGTTCTCGAAGGACGAGGCATGGTCCGGCACGGGCAGCGCCCGGCAACCGGCCCTCAGGTGCTCGGCCAGCTCTTGTTCTCGTCGCTCGATGTCGGCGAAGTACTCCTCGCCCACACCACCGGTATCACCGACACCGCCGCTCGCGGTGAGATGAAGCCGCAGCCGCTCCAGCGGATCCTTGGCCGCCCACTCGTCGGTCTCGGCGGACGGGCGGTAACGGGTGGCGTCGTCGGCGGTGGTGTGCGCGTTGATCCGGTAGGTCACCGCCTCGATCAGCGTCGGCCCGCCACCGGACCGGGCGCGGGTCAGCGCTTCACGGGTCGCCGCGAGACAGGCCAGTACGTCATTGCCGTCGACGGACACACCGGGAAAGCCGAAGCCGGCCGCGCGCTGAGCGACGGGGACACGGCTCTGCACGCTGTACGGAGCGGAGATGGCCCACTGGTTGTTCTGGCAGAAGAACACCACCGGCAGGTTCTGGGCAGCGGCCCAGAGGAACGCCTCGTTGGTCTCGCCCTCGCTCAGGGCCCCGTCACCGAGGAAGACCAGCACCGCCGTGTCGCGGGTGTCGTCTCCGGAGCCGACCACGTCGTCCCGGACCAGGCCCATGCCGTAGCCGACCGCATGCAGTGTCTGAGCGCCGATGACCAGGGTGTAGAGACCGAAACGACGCTCGTACGGGTTCCAGCCGCCCAGTGTCGAACCGCGGAAGAGACCGAGCAGCGACACCGGATCGAGCCCGCGGCACCAGGCCACACCGTGCTCACGGTAGGTGGGGAACACCATGTCCTGCTCGGCCAGCGCGTAGGCAGCACCGACCTGGGCGGCCTCCTGACCGCGCAGTGAGGGCCACAGGCCCAGTTCCCCTTGTCGCTGGAGCGCGATCGCCTCGGTATCCAGGCGGCGTACCAGCGCCATGTCCCGATAGAGGGCCAACAGATCGACCGCGGGAGGGAGTTCGAGCCTGCTGTCGGGTTCAAGCAGACCGTCGGGCGAGAGGAACTGGATCGGACCGTCGGCGGGTTCGGCGCCCGCGGTCGGCTTGGCTTGCTTACGTGGCATCACGGCTCTCGTTTCGGATACGCCGGTCGGGGCGCCGGCGGATGACTGGACAGCACAAGCACCGCTGGGCGTCAGCGCGGTGCCATACGGAGTGCTCCGTCGAGGCGGATCACACAGCCGTTGAGCATGGGGTTGTCGATGATGTGCTCGACCAGCGCGCCGAACTCGTCCGGCGCACCCAGCCTTGAGGGGTGGGGCACGGAGACCTCAAGCGCCGCACGCGCCTTCTGAGGCAGTCCCGCCATGAGCGGGGTGTCGAACAGCCCGGGCGCCACGGTGACGACCCGGATGCCCTTGTCGGCCAAGTCCCGTGCGGCGGACAGCGTCAGTGAGGCGACTCCGCCCTTGCTGGCGGCGTAGGCGGCCTGCCCGATCTGTCCGTCGTACGCGGCGATGGAGGAGGTGCAGACGATGACGCCGCGGTCACCGTCGACGGGGGCATTGCCCGCCATCACCGCCGCGGCGGTGCTCAGGACGTTGAAGGTCCCCACGAGGTTGATGTCCACCACGCGGCGGAACTGGTCGAGCGGGAGCACTCCCCGGCTGCCGATGATCCGTCCGGGTGTGGCCACCCCGGCGCAGTTGACGGCTACACGCAGCGTGCCGAGTTCGGCGGCCGTGGCGAACGCCGCCCGCACCTCGGACGCGTCCGTGACGTCGGCCGGTACGAAATGTGCGCGCTTGCCGAGGTGGTCGGCGAACTCACGGCCCGCACCAGTGGGCAGGTCCAGAACCACCACGGTGGCTCCCTCGAAATGCAACCTCTCGGCCACGGCACGCCCGAGGCCCGAAGCGCCGCCGGAAACGACGGCTACGGCATCGCGATACTGCACGGCAGTTCTCCTCACGTGTGGGCATGAAGGGCTGGCGTCCGGACAGGAGAGTTGGCGTCCGGACGCGAAGGGTTGGCGTCGTGGGGCGATCAGCGTGCGGGACCCGCGAGTTGACGGCTGATCACCAGGCGCTGGATCTGGTTGGTGCCTTCGAAGATCTGCGTGATCTTCGCTTCCCGCATGAACCGTTCCACCGGGTGGTCGAGCGTGTATCCCGCGCCGCCGAGCACCTGCACCGCGTCGGTCGTGACCGCCATCGCCGTGTCGGTCGCGATCAGCTTGGCCACACTGGCCTGCCGGGTGTACGGCTGACCGTTGTCCTTGCGGCGCGCGGCGACCAGGTAGGTCGCGCGGGCGGCTTCGGTCCTGGCGGCCATGTCGGCCAGCAGGAATCCGACGCCCTGGTGCGCGATGACCGGTCGCCCGAACGTCTGCCGCTCCCGGGCGTATCCGACCGCGTAGTCCAGAGCGGCCTGCGCGATACCGACGGCGACCGCGGCGATCCCCAGCCGGCCCGCGTCGAGAGCCGACAAGGCGATCTGCAGTCCCTGACCAGGAGCGCCCACGAGCCTGTCCTCGGGGATGACGACATCCTCGAAACGCATCTCGGCAGTGGTCGAACTGCGCAGACCCATCTTGCGTTCCGGTGTTCCCGCGACAAGCCCTGCCGTGTCGGCGTCGACGTGGAAGCACGAGATGCCCCGGTCCGCGTCAGGAGAGGTCCGCAGGAACACGGTGTAGAAGTCGGCCCGGCCACCGTGTGTGACCCAGGCCTTCGTGCCCCGTGCGGTCCAGCCGTGCGGCGCCTGGGTGGCGGACGCGCGCAGCGCCCCGGGATCGGAACCCGCGTGGGCTTCGGACAGGGAGTACGCGCCCAGGGCCTCGCCGCTCAGCATCCGCGGCAGGAGTTCGGCCCGCTGTGCCTCGGTGCCGAAGGTGGTCACCGGGTGGCAGGACAGCGTGTGCACACTCATGCCGACGGCCACTGCGGCCCAGCGCGCGGCGATCTCCTCCAGCACCTGGAGGTAGACCGTGTAGGGCTGGCCCCCGCCGCCGATGTCCTCACTGAACGGCAGAGTCAGCAGCCCGACCTCGCCTAGGAGACCGAAGACCTCGCGGGGAAACCGGCCCTTGTCCTCGAACTCGGCGACCCGTGGTTCCAGTTCCTTGTCCGCGATGTCCGTGACCAGTTCCAGCAGGTCATAGGCCTCGCGGGATGGCAGCTCACGTTCTACTTTCACTGCTGGGCCCTCTCCTGCGGTCTCGTCCTCGTGGATGGGACTACAGTCGACAGCGCGCTGCCCAGGGTGCAATTAACCTGCAGAGATCTTGTCGTGCGCGCAAACTTCAGGAAGTTCGATCAAGGTTCCACGCAAAGAACCCGCTCATGAGTGAGGTATGTCCATGTCCGGTACCGAGCACGTCGACAGTGTCGACAGCACGATCATCGACCTGCTGGTGCAGGACGGCCGGCGGACGGTCACGGAGATCGCCGAGCAGGTCAGCCTGTCTCCGTCCGCCGTGAAGCGGCGCATCGACCGTCTCGAACGGGTCGGGGTGATCGCGGGCTACACGGTCGTCCTGGACCACGGCAAGCTCGGGTCCAGCTTCGAGGCCTTCGTCGAGCTGAGGTTCTCGGGGGACGTGAAGGTCGAGATGATCACCATGGCGGCCACCAGCGTCAAGGAGGTCCTGGAGGTCTTCACGGTGGCCGGGGACCCCGACGCGCTGGTCCGGGTCCGCGTGTCCGGCGTCCAGCACCTGCGGGATGTCATCGACCGACTGCGCCGCTCGGGGCCGGTCATCGGGACGAAGACCTTGATGGTCCTGGGGGCGTGGCGGCGGGACGGCTGAGCCCTGGGGCAGGTGGAAGCGCGATCCGAAATTTGCCCAGTAGGCACATCTATTTGCCTACTGGGTTGACTTCCCTGGTTCGTCGGGCGCACGCTGAAGGAGGCCCAACCGCACTGAACAGGGAGGCGTGAGCACATGTCCGTGTCGACTGAGAGCGCCGGCGCAGAGGATCTGGACAGCATCGGCGAGCTCGACATACCGCAGCTGTCGGACGTGAAGGACTCGGTCGAGTCCGAACGCCGGCACCGCAAGGAACAGCTGGCGATCGCCTTCCGGATCTTCGCGCGGTACGGGTTCGACGAAGGCATCGCGGGACACATCACGGCACGCGACCCGGAGTTCCCCGACCGCTTCTGGGTCAACCCGTACGCCGTGCACTTCTCGAAGATCCGGGTGAGCGATCTGCTGCTCATCGACGAGAAGGGACAGGTGATCGAGGGCGATCACCGCACCAACAAGGCTGCCTTCTGGATCCACTCCTCGATTCACCACGCGCGCCCCGACGTGGTCGCCGTCGCGCACGCCCATACGATCCACGGCCGGGCCTTCGCCTCCCTGAACAAGCTTCTCGACCCGATCGTCCAGGAATCGTGTGCCTTCGCCGGGGACCATGTGCTCTTCGACGAGTACAAGGGCCTAGTGCTGGAGAAGGCGGAGGGCGAGCGCATCGCCGAGCGGCTGGGAGACAGCAGGGCGGCGATCCTGCGCCATCACGGGCTGCTCACCGCGGGCCGGTCCGTCGAGGAGGCGGCCTGGTGGTTCATCACGATGGACCGGGCCTGCCAGATGCAGTTGCTGGCCGACGCGGCGGGCAAGCCGCGAATCATGAGTGACGAGGAAGTCACCCTGGCTCACCGGCAGTTCAGCAACGCCAACATGGCCCGGCACAACTTCAACCTCCTCGCCGGACTCGTGGTGGACGAGGAGCCCGACGTCCTGCAGTGACGGAGCAGGCCGGGGTCGTGGCGGGGCGCCGAGCTGCGCGCCGAGTCGTGTGTCGACCCCCAAAACGAGACTGGAGACGCCATGTCAATCCAACGAGTGAACCCGGACACTGTCGCGCCCCCGGTCCAGGGCCTCTACACCCACGCGGCGATCGGCACGGGCAGCCGCTTCATCGCGATAGCCGGGCAGATCGCGCTCGACTCCGACGGCGACCTCGTCGGACCCGGAGACCATGAAGCACAGGCCGAACAGGCCTTTCGCAACTTCAGAGCCGCCCTGGAAGCCGCCGGTGCGACCCCGGACGATCTGATCAAGAACACGATCCATGTCGTCGGCCACGAACCCGAGTTGATCGGCCCCATCTTCGCAGCGGGCCAACGTGCCTTTGACGGCAAGTGGCCGGTATCGGCGAGCACCTTCCTCGGCGTGCAGACGCTCGGCATGCCCGAGTGGCTCATCGAGGTCGACGGGTTCGCGGTTCTGCGGTGAGGCCCGCCGAGCGACTTCGCGACTCGGGCTCACCCACCTTCAGCGTGTCCACGCGTCCAAGACCCGCATCTACGACACAGGAGTCCTGATGCCGCTTCTCCCCGGCGTGCAGCGCCTCATCGACATGGCCGCGGACGGCCCGTCGTTGGCGGACATCCCCATCCAGCAGGCCCGGCTCCAACTCGACACGCTGGCCGCGAGCTTCGGCACAGGCGACCGGGTCGGTTCCACCTCCGACGTCGACATCCCGACGCGGTCAGGAACGGTCCCCGCGAGGGTCTATCACCCGGAGGGCGGTGGTGCCGACCTGCCGCCACTGCTGTACTTCCACGGCGGCGGATGGTCGGTCGGCGGGCTCGACACCTCTGACGCCCTGTGCCGCAAACTCACCGCTCGCAGCGGGGGAGTGGTGGTGAACGTCGACTACCGGCTGGCCCCCGAGAACCCGTACCCCGCCGCCGTCGAGGACGCGCTCGCCGCGGCGGCCTGGCTCAGCCGGAACGCCGCCGACCTCAATGCCGGCGGCCCAGGGATCCTCGTCGGTGGTGACAGCGCCGGGGGCAACCTCGCCGCGGTCGTCGCACAGGCCTCGCGGTCCACGGACGAGTTCACCGTACGGGCGCAGCTGCTCATCTGCGCGCCAGTGAACCTCGCGGATCGCCGCGGCTCCTACGTCGAGTTCGCCAAGGGCTACTTCGTGTCGACGAGCGAATTCGAGCACTGGATCAGCCTCTACGCCCCTGGACAGGATCTGTCGGCCCCTCAACTCTCCCCGGCCGCCGCCACCGACCTTGCGGGCACACCTGCCGCCCTGATCGTCACAGCCGAGTACGACCCACTCCGTGACGCCGGGGAGGAGTACGCCCGCGCCCTGCAAGCGGCCGGGGTCGACGTAGCCCTGCACCGCGTCGCCGGGCAGGTCCACGACTTCCCCGTACTGGGCGACCTCATTCCCGAGGGCGACGCGGGGGTCGACGACATCGTCGCCCGGTGGCGTGCGCTGCTGGCAGGCGGGCCCGAGGCGAACTCCGCCTGATTTCCCCAGCACGGAACGGCCATCGCGAGTCCCCGCGATGGCCGCTGCTGTGTGCACCGGTCGAACGACGTCAGAAGCCGTGCCGAGCCCCGCCGTCCACCGACAGCATCACCCCGGTCACGTAGGAAGCCGCCGGCGACAGCAGGAACGCGCCCGCGCGTCCGAACTCCTCCGGCGCCCCGTACCGCCCGAGCGGAATCCCGGACTCGTTGGCGGCCCGCCTGGTCTCGGGATCGGGGGACAGCCCGTCCAGCTCGCGCATGCGATCCGTGGCGATCCGCCCTGGGAGCAGCCCGAAGACGCGGATGCCGCGCGGGCCCAGCTCGTCCGCGAGTGACTTGGCGAACCCGGCGAGTCCGGGCCGCAGTCCGTTGGAGATGGCCATCCCGGGGGCCGGCTCGTACGCCGTGCTGGACAGGACGAAGCCGATGGAACCCCCGTCCCCCAGTCCCGCGGAGGCCGCTCGGGCGAGCCGTACCGCGCCCAGGAACACCGACTCGAACGCCGCCTGCCACTGCTCGTCGGTGTTGTCCGCCGCGTTGCCCGCGGGCGGTCCGCCGACGCTGACGAGGATGCCGTCGAAGCCGCCGAACAACTCCCGTGCGGTGGCGATCAGTTGCCGCGGCGCCTGCGGGTCGGAGTTGTCCACGGCGACTCCGACCGCGTTCGGCCCCAGCTCGGCCGCCGCCTCTGCGGCCCGCTTCTCGTCGCGGCCGGTGACGACCACCTTGGCCCCGTCGGCGACCAGCTCGCGCGCGACGGCGTAACCCAGCCCGCGCGTGCCACCGGTGACGACGTGCACCCTGTCCTTCAGTCCCAGATCCATGACTCAGGTCCCCTTCTAGCGGCCGAGGACCGTGGTGATGACCCCGTCCACCAGCGCGCCCAGCTTGGTGTCGTCCTCCTCCGTCCATGCCCACGCGACATGCCCGTCGGGCCGGATCAGGGCGGCGCGTACGTCCTGCCAGGTGTCCCGCGTCCGGTCGGGCGCCCCGCCCTGCACGGTGATCCGTTCCTGTGCGCGGTCGGCCAGCACACCGTCGGCCGTGAGGTCGAGAAGGACGTACGAGTTCGCCCGCAGCGCGCCGAACAGGCTGCTCTCCGAGCCGGTGAGGGGGAGGTCGGGGGCGCGGGTGCCGGTCACCGGGTGGGCCGTCGGGTCGGTGCTCGGGTAGGCGACGTCAAGCGCGGTGAGTCGGCCGGCCAGAAAGTCGCTGAACTGCCGTGACTCGGGGACCATCCGGCTGAGCAGGTCACGAAGGGCGAGCCCCTCGGGCGTGAAGGCGTGGAACAGGTAGGTCTGCGCGCGGCTGTGCTCCATCAGCTGCTCGCCGACCGGGTACCGGTCGCTGTGGTAGCTGTCCAGCAGTCCGTCCGAGGCCCAGCCGTCGATCGTCGCGGCCAGCTTCCAGCCGAGGTTGAAGGCGTCCTGGAAGCCGACGTTCATGCCCACGCCGCCGGTGGGGAAGTGCTGGTGTGCGGCGTCGCCCGCGAGCACGACGCGGCCACGCCGGTAGTGGGTGGCCAGCCGGGTGGCGTTGCCGAAGCGGGAGAGCCAGGACGGGTCGCGCATGCCGAAGTCGTCCCCGGCGATGTCGACGGCCTTCTGCCGCAGTTCGTCCATCGTGAGGTCGCCGGGCCACTCGGCGGTCACGCTGTCGGGACTGGTGCCGACGACGCGCCACTGGTTGTCGGGCAGTGGCACGACCATCAGCCCGCCGCGCTCGTTGAAGCGGTTGAAGCCGGGCGCCGGCGGGTTGTCGAGGAGGACGTCGCCGAGCCAGCCGAGACAGGTGGACGGCGTGCCGGGGAAGTCGATGCCTCCGGCCTCACGCACGGTGCTCCTGGTGCCGTCGCAGCCGGCGATGTACTCGGCCTCGATCTCGTACGGCCCCTGCGGACCCTCCACCTGCACGGTCACCGAGTCCGCGTGCTCGGTGAAGCCGGTGACCCGGTGCCCACGCCGGATGGTGGCGCCGAGCCCGCGGGCGTACTCCTCGAAGAGCGCCTCGGTGCGGGCCTGGGTGATGAAGAGGGTGTACGGGAACGGCGTGTCCAGGACGGAGAAGTCGAGCCGGTTGGACAGGTTGGCGAAGTGGCCGTTGGAGATCCTCAGGCTCTCGTCGAGGAACCGCTGGTGGATCCCGCGTGAGGCCAGCACTTCGACGCCGCGCGGATGCACGGTGAGCGCCTTGGATCGCTGGTCGATCTCGGTGCGTACTTCCAGGACGGTGACGGAGATGTTGTTCAGCCGCAGTTCGGCGGCGAGCCAGAGCCCGACGGGTCCGCCTCCGGCGATGACGACCTGCGTTGCTTCCAGCTGCGGTGTTTCCACGGGACCACCCCTGTGTTTTTGGTTGGTGACCAGATTTCTGGCATGGCGAAGGCTCTCGGACAGCTCTTGGTCGCTGACCAAGAACCCTTGAGTGCAGTAAACTAGGTCAGTGACCAACAGGCAACAGAACGACCGACTGGATCCGGCCACGGTGATCCGCGCAGGACTGGACCTCCTGGACGAGAAGGGCCTGGACGCGGTGTCCACGAGGGCGGTCGCCGACCGCCTCGGCGTGCGCATCAACACCGTGCAGTGGCATGTGAAGACCAAGGCCCGAATGCTGGAGCTCATGGCCGATGCCGTACTCGGCGAAATCCCCCTGACCGACCTGCCGGCCGCTCCCGACGAACGCGCCCGCGAGCTGACCCGCCGCTACCGCCGCGCCCTGCTGTCCCATCGCGACGGTGCCGCACTGGTGGTGGGTACCTACGCCGCCGAGCCGCACACCCTGCGCTTCGCGGAGGCCCTGGTGGAGGCGCTGCTGAAGTGCGGCCCGGGCGACCGCGAGGCCGCGTGGACGACGTGGGCGGTCATCTACTTCACTCTGGGTCTCACGCAGGAGGAGCAGGCGGTCGGCCAGCGCCCACTGGGCGACATCCTGGCCGGGGCGATCTCCGAGGCGACCTATCCCTCCCTCCATCGCGTGGCCGGACATCTCGCGCCGACGTCCTTCGACGAGCGGTTCGAATCCGGGGTGGCCGCGATCCTTGCCGGCCAGTGAGGGAGGCCGGCCGGGACCGTCCGGCCGGTCCCGCGATGTTTGCCAACTCGGCAACATGCTTTGTCTATGAGGTGTGTATGTTACGAGCATGGCGCACGAGAACGAGCTAGACGCTTGGGTGGGTCATCGGCTGAAAGACCTGCGCAGCGAGCGCGGCATCACGCTGGTGACCCTGTCCGAGCAGACCGGTATTTCCGTCACGCACCTCTCCCGCCTGGAGAAGGGGCACCGGCAGCCGTCCATCGGCAGCCTCCTGCAGATCGCCCGGGTGTACGGGATCTCGGTGAGCGAGCTGATCCAGGAGCAGGAGCCGGAGGACTACCACCTCGTACGAGCCGACGACGCGGTCGAGCACCCCGGGCAGGACGGGCAGTACACCGTCCTGAGCGGCCCGGGATCGACGATCGCCGTCATCCGTGTCGAGGTGGAGCCCGGAAAGTCGACCAAGGACGCCAAGCACGCGGGCGAAGAGTGGCTGCACGTCCTGTCGGGCGATGTCCTGTTCCGCTTGGAAGGCAAGGACATCACCCTGAGCGCCGGCGATTCACTGCACTTCGACTCGTCGAAGGTCCACCGGTTGACCAACAAGAGCGAGAAGCCCGCCACCGTGCTGGTCGCGTCGACTGCCGCGACGATGCCGATGCATCACCCGGTTCCGTCACCGAAACCCCGGCGCTGACCGATCGCCGACCGGGTCAGTGAAGCGACCGGTCGGAGAAGTGATCGGTCGGTGAGGCAACCTGTCAGAGAAGCAGGAGCAGTTCGCGGGCCAGGACCTGTGGTTGCACCAGCACCTCGACGTGAGTGACCTCGGTGAGGGTGACAAGGCGGAACCCGCGCTTGGTCACGGCGGCAGCGGTGTCGTTGAAGAACTCCTGGGCCGCGCAGTGGATGTAGGTCACCTGCTTGCCGTCGAGGACGTCCTCGCTGCCTGGTCCCAGCGGTTCGGCATGGGTGAGGCGAGGCATCGGGGTCAGGCGGCCCTCCATCCAGGTGGCGCCGTCCTCGTCGGCGCCGAGCGCGCGCGGGTCCAGCGGGGCGACCTCCCAGTCCGGGCCTCCCTCGGGGGCCACGAACGCGTCGTCCAGCCACGGCAGCACCGTGAAGGCCGACTCGCCGGTGGTGGGGGCGAAGGCGTCCACGTACACGATCTGGTCGATGCGATCCGGGACAAGGGCCGCCACTCCGGTGATGACCATGCCGCCGTAGCTGTGGCCCACGAGGATCGCGTCGCCGACCTCCTCGGAGGTGAGCAGGTCGGCGATCTCCTGGACATTGGCGGAGAGCCCCACCTCCGGCCGGGACAGATCGTGTTTCTCGGCGAACCCGGTGAGCGTGGGAGTCAGAACACGGTGGCCGGCCTCTTCCAGGACGGGCCGCATACGGTCCCAGACCCAGCCTCCACCCCAGGAACCATGAATCAGTACGAACGTCGCCATTTTGCTCTTCCTCCTGCGAGTCGCGGGTCCCTGCGGATGCACCCAGGATCGGCTGAGTGACACACTGGGTCAACCTGTGAGGCGATTTATTTTGCCCAATAGGCAAAAGCTTCCCGGTCCCCCATGCAGAACACACAGAAGCACCTCCGGTGCGCGCCACGGGATTGACCACACCCTGGGCGCGCACCGAAGGTGCGCCGGATCGCTGACCAGCAGCTTCAAGTGGGAAAAGGCGCAATGCCCATCAGGTCAGCAGTGTGTGATGGTGCCATTGGAGGCGGCGCTGTTGTCCACGTACGGCGCGTACGTCCACCCGGTCACGGTCAGTTCGAGTCCGTTGAGGTGGTTGTAGCGCTCGTAGACGGTGAGGTACCAGCGGTTTCCTCCGCCGAGGTTCTCACCGGTGTTCCAGCAGGTGGCGAGGAGTACATCCCCGGACCAGAGGTCCGGCACGCCGACCGTACCGGAGGCCAGGTTGCGGCCGTTGAAGACGGCCGCGCCGACCTCCACCCTGAGCAGCGCGGACGCTGACGCCGCCGCCGAAGCGGACGCGGTCGACAGAACCATCCCACCAGCACTCAGCGCCGCGACCACCGCGGCCATGGCGCCTCTGCGTCGTAACTTGCCTCTCATGCCTGCCTCCTGATCAATGCCGACCGCGCACTGCTCCGCTGAGCGTGCACGTGAACAACTCGCCCCCACCGGAAGGTCTTGCCAGGCTCGACGAGCCAGTAGCGAGAGTGCCGTGTGCTGCTGCGGCATGGCATGAGTAACCACTACTCAACCGCTCCGACACAGGAAAAGCCCCCACCTCCGCTCCGGCCGACAGGCCGGAGCGGAGGTGGATGGGGGGCTGGGGGAGGGCTTCCGACGGCTGCCTGCGCACGCTGCCTACGACAGCGTGATCGCGTACACCTCGATCCGCGGATCGTCCGGCAGCGTCAACGAGCGAATCTCCTTGGCGTCGTTCAGCTCGGAGGAACTGCCGAACAGCCGTACCGGCGGCCCGTCGACGCCCTGGCCGGCCTTGATCCGGTGGGGCATGTCGAGGACGACGGTGGTGCCGTCGGGGGCCTGGCCGGCCCAGTCGCCGACCTTGAGCGGGACCTCGGAGCTGCTGCCGTCGGTGTACCGGACGGTCAGCGCGGTCGTCACCGGCCCGTTGTGCGACGCCGCCACCAGGCGCAGGGTGCCGTGGCTGCGGGCGGGCAGCAGCAGCGTCTGGCCGCGGGCCTCGACGAAGTTCGCCGCGGTCCCGGTCGGATCCGGTGCCTCGTACGTCACGCCGTCCCAGGTGACAGGCCCGGCGGCCGGAAGGAGACCGGCGTCGTAACTCCAGCCGGATCCGTCGAAGTCACCCTGGCCGGGATTGTCCGTGGTGGCCGTCCCGTCGTGCGCCATGTCCTTGCCCAGGTCCACCGCGCACTGCTTGTCCGTGGCTGTCGCACACTTCGCGGCCGGGCGTACCTCGACGGTGGCTTCCCGGGTGACCCGACCCGCTCCGCCGGCCTCGACGGTGAAGCGCACCGGGTAGGACCCGGCGGCGGTGCCGGGAGGCACGGTCACCTTCACGGACACCGTCTTCTGTACGGGCAGGTGCTGGGACCGGATCCGCAGCGGCGAGCGCGGAGTCGTCGTCACCTGCCAGCCGGAGGGCGCCTTGGCCGCCACCGACACCCGCAGTTCACCGGGGGCCTGGCCGAGGACGTCCAGGGTCAGGTGGGCGGTCTGAGCCGTGTCGCCGACCGGGACGACGTCGGAGGAGCTCCGCAGGGACGCGTCCAGGTGGCGTCGGCCGTCGGCGTCCGCCTGGTTGACCGATGGCGGCTGGGCACCCGCGCCGATACCCCAGCCGGACGGCTTCGTGCCGAGCCGGTGGACCAGGGTGCCGCCGTGCGAGACCTTGTCCCAGTCCAGCCAGGTGCGCTTGACGTCCCGGCCGTCCAACGATACATCCTGTACGTACCGGTTGGTGTCGCTCGCCCCCGGCGCCTTGATCGTCAGTGTGCCGCCCTGCCGCTTCCCGTACCGGCCGATCGTGATGGCCGCGGAGTCGAACTGCGGGCTGGACAGCGCCATGAAGTCGCCGCCGCTCATCGTCGGGTAGAGGCCGAGCGAGGAGAACACGTACCAGGCGGACATGGTGCCCAGGTCGTCGTTGCCGGTCATGCCGTCGGGTCCGTTGGTGAACAGCGTCATCGCGGCGCGCACGACGGTCGCCGTCTTCGCCGGCGCGCCCGCCCACAGGTACATGTAGGGCGCGTGGAGATCGGGCTCGTTGTTCGGGTTGTAGGTCGGTTTGCCGTAGTAGTCGTACGGCTGGGAGATCCAGTCCTTGCGCGCGGTGCCCGCCGGGTCGGTGAGCAGCTTGTCGTAGGCGAAGAAGGAGTCGAGCCGCTTCTCCGTGGCCTTCCGGCCGCCCATCAGAGCGACGAGACCGGCGGGGTCCTGCGGCACGAGCCACTGGTACTGGTACGCGCCGCCCTCGTGGAACTGGTGGCCCGCTTCGACCGGGTCGTACGGCGTCATCCACGTCCCCGCGGTCGTACGGGGCCGGAACTGGCCGATCGAGGAGTCCCACAGGTTGCGGTACCACTGGCCGCGGGCCGCGAACATCCGCGCGTCGGAGCCGTGCCCGAGCCCCTTGGCCATCAGGGCCAGCGACGCGTCCGCCGCCGAGTACTCCAGGGTCGCCGAAGCCGGGTGGGTGCAGTCGTTGTCACCGCCCTTGTCCGCGCAGTCCTTCTTCAGCTCCAGGCCGGAGGGGACGTAGCCGCGCTTGCTGTACTGGTCCACGGCGGAGCGGCCGTTGTACGGGGAGTCGGCGGGCGGGGTACTGGTCGCGTTCTTCTTCAGCAGCGTGTAGGCCTCGTCCTCGTGCCCGGCCAGCATGCCCTTCGACCATGCCTCGACGAGGAACGGCGTCACGGGGTCGCCGGTCATGATGTTGGTCTCGCTGTTGGCGAGGGCCCACCGGGGCAGCCACCCGCCGTCCTTGCCGATCGCGAGGACCGACAGCGCCACGTCCCGGGCGACACGTGGCTCCACCATCTCCAGCAGCTGGTTCTGCGGCCGGTAGGTGTCCCACAGCGACAGGTTCTGATACGGCGTGAAGTCGGAGGCGGTGTGCACCGCGCCGTCGAACCCTGTGTAGCGGCCGTCCACGTCACCGGCCAGGTTCGGGTGCAACTGCGCGTGGTACAGGGCGCTGTAGAACACCTTCTGCCGTTCCTGAGTCCCTCCGCCGACCTTGACCGAGGAGAGCTGCTTCTCCCAGGTGGCGCGCAGCGCGGCACGCGTGGCGTCGAAGTCGTACGAGTCCCCGGTCTCCTCCGCGAGGTTCTTCCGGGCACCGTCCATGCCGGTGTACGACAGGCCCACCTTCACGACGGCGTCCCGGTCCTCGGTCGCGTCGAAGGTCACCCAGGCGCCGTTGCTGCCCTCTCCTTCGGCATCGCGCGTACCGGGCTTGGGTGTTGAACCGCGCCAGGTGCCGTGATCCTTGAAGGGCCGGTCGAAGGCGGCGGTGAAGTAGACGGTGTGCTTGTCCTTCCCGGCACAGAACCCTCCGGCACGCACACGCCCCTCCACCGTGCGGTCCCCGACCACGTGCACCTCGGAGTCGAACACGTTCTGGTTGGCCTTGCCGGTGTTGAACAGCACGTTCGCCGCGCCGGTGGCCGGGAAGGTGTACCGCTGCCAGCCGGTGCGCTTCGTGGCGGTCAGCTCGGCCTCGATGTCGTACGTCGACAGGCCCACCCGGTAGTAGCCGGGGGTGGCTTCCTCGTCGTCGTGCGAGAACTTGGAGCGGTACGTGTCCGGGTTCACGCTGTCGACCGCGCCGGTCGTCGGCATGATGGGCAGCTCTCCGGAGACACCGCAGCCGACTCCGGAGAGGTGCGTCTGGCTGAACCCGTGGATCTTGTCCTGCTGGTAGTCGTATCCGCCCTGCCCGCCGGTGTCCGGGCTGACCTGGACCATCCCGAACGGGGCGGCGGCCCCGGGGAAGGTGTTCCCGAAGTTCTGGGTGCCGATGAAGGGATTCACCAGTGCGGCGGGGTCGGAGACCTGCTCGGCGGCAGCCGCGACGGGTGGAAGCACACCCCCGAACAGCAGGCCTGGTATGAGCAAGCTGACGCCCGCGGCGATTGCGCGGGCCGTGATCCGTCTGACGGACAGCCGCATCGGGCAGACCTCCTTGACAACGTTGTCTCGGCTGGACAGACCGAGAACCTGCCATGCCGACCGGATCGCTGTCAATGGTCCAAACGCCGGTGTGCGCAGTTGAGTTCGGTTTGCCCGTCGGCGTATGCGGACGCTCGGGGCGACGTGCCTCGCCCTCCCGCACAGGCGGGTGAGGCGAGCAGCCGGCTTTCCGTCCGGGTGACGTGGGGCTGTGTGGCGCCGGAGGCCGCGACGGGTCGGCGGTGGGTGCTGGTTGGGGCTGGGGCCAGGACGCGGTGGTTCTCGTCGCTCCTGCCGTGCGGCCTGGGCGCCTTTGGGCAGGGTGAAGAACCGGCACTTGGGGGAGCGGGAGCGGTACGCAAGGCTGCTGCTGCAGCAGCCTTGCGTACCGCTACCCGGTCGGCCCCGACGCGGCTGCGCCCGCTTCCCCGTAGGAGAGCCGCAGGCGGCCGCGAGGCACCGCGTGCGGTCCGCCGGCGTGTCGAGCACCTCGCCCGGCACACGTCAGGAGATGGCCCTCAGCGTGCTGGGCCGGTGCCTGCGGCGGAGTTGCTCGACGGCCTCGGCGGTCTCGTCGTCCGAGGGTAGAAGGACGGTCAACTGCTGTGCGTCATCGGGGAGTTCGAGTGTCTCCCGCAGCAGCCGGAGCTCGCATCCGGCTGGATGGCTGAGTCGGAGGACTCCGCGTTGCGGAACGACGTGCCGGTTCAGGCGCCGGGTCAGTTCGGGGCCGGCAAGTGGTGCGAGTTCAGCGGTGAACCACTCGGAGTTCTCGAGGGACGGGGCGAGCCACAGGTCGAATGCCTGCTCGTCGGCGACATCGTCCCAGTCGGTGAAGAAGGTGCGGGCGCGGGGGTCGGCGAAGACGTAGCGGGTGAGGTTCGGGACTTCGCTGTCGAGCAGTCCGCTGCCGGTCGTCACCAACTGGTACGCGGAGGTGTGGGCGAGGATGTCACCCAGCCGGTTGGTCACCACCGCGATGCCTGGTTCGAGGAGGCGGAGTGTCTGCTGAACGGCGTCTCGCACATGCCGGGGCGGGGGTGCGGGTCGGGCGTGGGCGGTGCACTCTCCGCCTGTGATCTTCGTGAGGTAGCGCAGGTGGCCGCGCTCGGCGGGGGAGAGACTGAGGGCGTCGGCGAGAGCGTTCACCACTGCCACCGAGGGATTGCGGTCACGGCCCTGCTCGATGCGGGTCAGGTATTCGACACTGATGCCGGCGCGCGCCGCGAGATCCGTGCGGCGCAGCCCCGGTGAGCGGCGGCGGCCCCGATCCGGGAGGCCGAGTGTCTCCGGCTGGACACTGTCGCGCTTGCTCCGGATGAAGTCTCCCAACGGCGTACCCATGTCTTGAGGATAGGCCGGGCCGGACCGGTCGCGGCGAGCTCAAGGGGGCCCTGCGGGGGCCAGCCTGAGCTCGGTCTGGCTGTGGCCGAGGGCCGGCCCGATGGTGGTGGTCATGGAGAACAACACGCACAAGCTGGTGGTCATCGTCGCGAGCGTCCGCGAAGGGCGGTTCGGTCCGGTGGTGGGGTCATGGTTGGCTGAACAGGCCGAGTCGCACGGCGGTTTCGATGTCGATGTCGTCGATCTGGCCGACGTCGAGATCCCGCTGTCCCTGCCCGCGGCATCGCCGAAGTACGCCGGCGACGACTACCCCCGCCCGGCCGGGATGCGGCACCTGACCACCGCACTGGAGAGCGCGGACGCGTTCGTCGTGGTCACACCCGAGTACAACCACAGCTACCCCGCCTCCCTGAAAGCGGCCATCGACTGGCACTTCACCCAGTGGACGGCCAAGCCCGTCGCCTTCGTCAGCTACGGGGGCGCGGCGGGAGGCCGCCACGCTGTCCTGCACCTGGAGAACGTGCTGACCGAACTGCACGCGGTGACGATCCGCGACGGTCTCGCCTTCCCCAACTACTTCACGGCATGGCAGGACGGCCGTCCGCTCGACCCCGAGTCCCCCGGGTACGCCAAGACGCTGCTCGACCAGCTGGCCTGGTGGGCGGGTGCGCTCAAGTCGGCACGCGAGGCCGCCCCTTACCCGGCCTGAGTTCGGCGGCGACGCAGCTTCGACGAGCCGGACCGGGTGCGGGAGTTCAACCTCCTCGGCACCAGGGAAGTCGTCCGCCTGTGCCACCGGGTGGCTGGACCAGCGCACCCTGCAATGAGTGCTCTCCCGGGCGGACGTGTACGCGCACACCGCGCTCTGGGAGGGAGCGCCGATGACACTGCTCGCGGCGATGGGGCTGGGGCGGCCGGTGGTGGCGCGGCGCGTCCCGGCGCTGGAGTCTCTGGGCCTGCCTGGTCCGGTCGGCACACCGGGAGAACCGGCGGCAGAGGCCGTCGCCCCGCTGACGCACGGTCCGGGCGAGGGTACCGACGAGAGGCCGGCCGAGCTGTTCCTCGAACACAGCCCGGAGCGACGGCGGACGATGCTGCGGCACGTGTACGGCCAGTGACCACCGCCCGGTCCCGGCGATCGGGCCGGGTCGCATGCGTCGGAGACAGTGATGCGGGCGAAACCGAAGGCGGCTTCCCCCGCATCCATACTCGGCCTGACGAGGACCGCCGAACTCTCGCAGAAGGCCCTCTCACGGGCACGTCGGGCGGGACATCCGAATCTGGCCGCCCGAGTCAGGGCACTATGACGATCTTCCGCCCCTGGCCCGCGGCGAACTGGGCGAGTGCCTGCGGGTAGTCGTCCAGCGGGAGACGGTGGCTGATGAACACCTGGGGGTCGAGCACTCCCGTGGCGAAGAGATCCGCAGCGCGTTCGAAGCTGTGCAGGACGGCCATGGATCCGGTGATGGTGATCTCCTGGTTGTAGATGCGGTACGGCGAGATGGTGGCCGTTGTCGCGTAGTCCGAGACGCCGAACTGCAGGAATGTCCCCGCCTTCGCGACGCGGTCCAGGCCGTCCTGGATGGCGGCCGCGTTGCCGGTTGCGTCGATCACCACCTCCCAGCCGCCACGCTGCTGGAACTCCTCCGCCGAGGCAGCCGCCCTCGAACAGCCCAGTTTCTCGGCAGTGGCGAGGCGTTCGGGGTTGAGGTCGATGACATCCACCGAAGCGGCACCGGTGCGCTTGGCCAGCTCCAGCATCATCAGGCCCATGGTGCCGCTGCCATAGATGAGTACGTTCGCCCCCAACCTGGCGTTGAGCACGTCGTATCCCCGTACCGCGCAGGAAAGCGGCTCGATGAGGGCGGCGTTCGCCATGTCGACATGTTCGGGCAGCCGGACGCAGTTGGCGACAGGGGCCACGGCGAATTCCGCGGCGCCGCCGGCAACGGTGACGCCGATCGCGGCCCACCGGTCACAGAGGTTGTTGCGGCCGTTGCGGCAGTAGCGGCACTCGTTGCAGTACAGCGAGGGGTCGACGGCGACCCGGTCGCCGACGGCGAGTTCCGTCACCTCGGTGCCGATACCGACGACCTCTCCGGCGAATTCGTGGCCGGGGACGATGGGCAGTCTCGGCGCGAACTCGCCCTGGAGGATGTGCAGGTCCGTGCCGCACAGTCCGCAGGCGGCCACGTCCACCACGACCTCGCGCGGCCCTGGGGTGGGGTCAGGGACTGTGGTGACAGTGACCTTGCCGGGGGCTTCTATGACGGCGGCTTTCACTTGACTGCTCCTAGGGACAGGCCGCGAACCAACTTGTCCTGGGCAGCCCAGCCGGCGATGAGGACAGGCAGGGACACCAGGGTGGCGGCGGCGCACAGACGGGCGAGGAAGAGCCCCTCGTTGGTGATGAACCCGACGAGGAAGACGGGCGCGGTGGAGGCGTTGGTGGCGGTGAGGTTGACGGCGAAGAGGAACTCGTTCCAGCTGAAGATGAAGCAGATCAGCGCGGTGGCAGCGAGTCCGGGCATGGCGACGGGGCCGACGATGCGCAGCAGCACCGTGGGCAGACCCGCGCCGTCGACCTCGGCGGCTTCCAGGATCTCCTTGGGGACTTCGGCGAGGAAGGAGCGCATCATCCACACCGCGATCGGCAGGTTCATGGCGGTGTAGAGGATGATCAGTGTCCAGACGTTGTCCAGCATCCCGGCGTCCTTGACGATCAGGTACACCGGCAGCAGCGCCGCGATGGCGGGGAGGAACTTCGTGGACAGGAAGAAGAACATCACGTCGGTCCACTTCTCGACCGGCTTGATGGACAGCGCGTAGGCCGCCGGCACCGCCAGAGCGAGCACCAACAGCGTCGAAATCACGCTCGCCATGGCCGAGTTGAGAAGGTACGGGGTGATGTCCCGGCCCAGCAGCAGCTCGTACTGGTCCAGGGTGAAGGGCGCGAGCAGGCTGGGCGGGTTGGTGGCGGCGTCGGCCTCCTGGTGGAAGGAGGTCAGCACCATCCACGCGACCGGGGCGAAGAAGGCCAGCGTGGCCAGCCAGGCGGCGAAGGTCCACCCCGGTGTCAGCCGCGGCGGGCCGCCGTGGTCGTCCTTGCGGCGGAGGAACTTCCTGAGCCCCGTCCTGGGGTCGGGGACTGCTGCGTGCGTGGTCATCGGGAGACCTCCTCGCGGAACAGTGACGCGATGGTCCGCAGGGCGAACGTGGCGACGACGATGGAACCGATCACCACGACCACGCCGGCGGCGGCTGCCTCGCCGTACTCGTACTTGCGGAACATGGTCAGGTAGATCTCGTAGGGCAGGTTGGTCGTCTGGGAGCCGGGACCGCCCTGGGTGATGGTGAAGACGGCGTCGAAGGTCTGCACGACATAGATCGTGCCGAGCAGGACGCCCAGTTCGATGTACTGGCGCAGGTGCGGCAGGGTGATGAAGCGGAAGGTCGCCATGGCCGACGCTCCGTCGACGCGGGCCGCCTCCAGGACGTCACCGGGCTGCGCCTGCAGACCGGCCAGCAGGATGAGCATCATGAACGGGGTCCACTGCCACACCAGCGCGACGACGACGGCCGGCATCGCCGAGTTCGACACCCAGTCGATGGTGGGGCCGTTCTCGGCTCCGAAGAGCCGGTAGACGGCGTTGAGGGTGCCGTTGAGGAGGCCGTAGTCGGGGTTGTAGATGGCGTGCTTCCACAGCAGTGCCGCTGCGACGGGCATGACCAGGAACGGTGTGATGAGCAGGGTGCGGGCCAGGCCCCGGCCGGGAAAGCGGCGGTCGAGGAGGAGTGCCAGACCCAGCCCGAGGACCATGCTGATGCTCACCACCGACGCGGTGAGCACGATGGTGTTCAGTACCGCCGTGCGCAGCCTTTCGTCGGTGAAGACGAAGGCGTAGTTGGACAGGCCGGTGAAGTGCCTCTCGCCCGGCTTGAGGATGTTCCACTGGAGGGTCGAGATGATCAGCGTGGCCACGAAGGGCAGTTGCGTCACGATGACCGTGAAGATCAGCGCCGGCAGCAGCGGGAGGCGCCGACGCCACTTGTGCACCGTTTCGCGCTTGCCTGGCTGATGCGGAGGGTGTGCGCGCACCGCTCTGGGCGCGGGAATGAGCGTGGTCATGAGGGGTCCTTGAGCCGGCCGGTGACGGCCGAGGGATGGGGAAGCGGTGCCCGGCCGGCGCCATGGCCGACCGGGCAAGGGGAGGTCACTGGTAGGTCTTGGCGGTTTCCTCCGCGAGCTTCTGGCCCTTGTCCAGAGCCTTGTCCACGCTCGTCTTGCCGGCGATGGCAGCGGAGATCTCCTGTGTCACCTTGGTGCCGAGATCCTGGAACTCGGGGACGGCCACGAACTGGACGCCCACCGTGGGCCGCGGCTGCACACCGGGGTCGGTCGGGTTCGCCTGCTCGATGGACTTCAGGGTGATGTCACCGAAGGCCGAGGCCGCCTTCTGGTACTCGGGAAGCTCGTAGGTGCTGGCCCGCTTCCCGGCGGGAACGCGCGACCAGCCGAGCTTCTCGCCGACGAGCTTCTCGTAGTCCTTGCCGGACGCCCAGAGCATGAACTTCGAGGCGGCGTCGGCCTTCTTGGTGGTCTTCGGCATCGCCCACGCCCAGGTCCACAGCCAGCCGGAGCTGTCCGTCCTGTCCACCGGTGCGTACGAGTAGCCGACCTTGCCGGCGATCTTGCTGGACTTGGGGTCTTCCAAGGAACCGGCCGCGCTGGTCGCGTCGTACCACATCGCGACCTTGCCCTGGCTCAGTGCGTTCAGGCACTCGGTGAACCCGGCCTGCGGGGCACCCACCTCACCGTGCTTCCTGACCAGGTCGACGTAGAAGTTCGTCGCCTTCTTGAACGCCGGGCTGTTGACCTGCGCCTTCCAGTCCTTGGTGAACCAGGTGCCGCCGAAGGTGTTGACCACGGTCGTCAGCGGCGCGCCGAGCTCGCCCCAGCCGGCCAGACCGCGCAGACAGATGCCCTTCATCCCCGGGCGGGCGCCGTCGACCTTGGCCGCGATGTCGGCGACCTGCTGCCAAGTGGGCTTCTCGGGAACGGTGATGCCCTTCTCGGCCATCACCTCCTTGTTGTACATGAGCATGGAGGACTCGCCGTAGAACGGCAGGGCGTAGAGCTTGCCGTCGTCTCCGGACAGCGACTGGACCATGGGCTTGAGCAGGTCGGCCTCGTCGAAGGCGGAGTCCTTGCCGGCGTAGGAGCTCAGCTCGTGCAGCCAGCCGTTCTTGTGCCAGATGGGCACTTCGTAGGCGCCGATGGTGGCCACGTCGTACTGGCCTGCCTGGGTGGCGATGTCCTGGGTGACTTTGTCGCGCAGCTCGTTCTCGGGAAGGATCGTGAAGTTCACCTTGACACCGGTGTCCTTCGTGAAGGTGTCCTTCGTCAGCTTCGCGATGTCCTCCATCTGCGGGTTGCCGACCATCAGCACATTGATGCTCTCGCCCCCGTCTCCGGAGCTCGACCCGCCGGCCCCGCTGCACGCTGCCAGCATCGAGCCTACGGCCACGGCGGCGAGCACAGCGCGAGCGCTTCTCCCGGCGTGGGTGATCTTTCGGATGGTCATGGCTGACTCCAGAGGTGTTCGAGGGCATGGGAGGCCCAGGCCCGGTCGAGCGAGTGCGTGTGAGTTGGAGAAGGACGCAGGTCACACGCGGATGACCTGCGGCCCCAGGAGGAAGTAGCGATGGGCTTCGGACGCAGGAAGCCCGGTGTCGGTGACGATGGCCTCGATGTCTGCGATCTCAGCGAAACGGCAGAAGCTGGTCGCTCCGAACTTGTTGTGGACGCCCGAGAAGACCCGGCGTCGGGAAGCGGCCATGACCTGCGCCTTTACATCGCTCACAGCGGGGTCCGGAGTGGTGAGCCCCCATTGGCGAGAGATGCCGTTTGCGCCGACGTACGCCAGGTCGATGACGAGGCCGGACAGCATGTGGGTCGCCCAGTGATCAACTGTCGCCAGCGTGGCGCCTCGTACACGACCACCGAGCAGCAGCACGGTGACGCTCTCCACGGCGGCCAGGGTGCCGGCCGCGGCGAGGGAGGAGGTGATCACGGTCAGCGGACGGTCGCGGGGCAGAGCCGCGGCGATGAGCTGTGGGGTGTAGCCCTCGTCGATGTAAATCGTCTCCGCGTCACCGAGCAGCTCCACGGCGGCGGCAGCGATCCGCGACTTCTCCCTGACCTGGCTGGTGGTGCGGTAGGAGAGCGTTGTCTCGAAGCCGGCGCTCTCGACGGGGTAGGCGCCGCCGTGGGTTCGCCGCACCAGCCCGTGAGCATCCAGCAGGTTCAGGTCACGCCGCACGGTTTCCTTGGAGATACCCAGGTCGGCGGCGGTCTTGCCCACATCCACGGAGCCGACACGACGCGTGGCCTCCAGGATGGCGCGTCGGCGTTCTTCGGCGTCCACGGCGACACCTCCACTCCGCGATTCCGACCCGACACTCGGCCCGGCCTTTTCCGGTCTGGCGCATTTACGCCTTCACAGAGCCCGGCCCGTTCGGGTTCATGCGGACTATTTATAAGCACGCACAGCCTCATGAACAGGCAAAACGTCAGGAGTTCCATGACCGGATGTGACCGTTTCGAATGCGGTATTTCCGCAGACAGGGGCCTTCTTCGGCCAATAGCGGAGCAAGATCCCCACCCGGGTCGGCTCGGAACGTGCCCGTTTACTGCCTGCTCACCGACTGAGGCCGAGCCGATGACGGTCATCAGCGGATGACGGTCATCGTCGTGCGGCGGGGCGATGGTCGTCAGCGTTGCCCGGTGTCGAGGGCAGCGAGGCCGCCACGGACGGCTGCAGCCGTCATGTCGAGTTGGTCGCGTTCCTGGACGCGCCAGTCGGCATCGATGCGAAATGGGTCACCTTTGAAGCGGGGAAAGACATGCAGGTGAACGTGGAAAACCTCCTGGAAGGCGGCTTCGCCGTCCGCGAGGAACAAGTTGACGCCCTCACATCGCAAGCCTGATCGACGCAGTGCGCGTCCGAGCTGATGCGCCACTTTCCAGACCTGGACCCCGACGTCCTCCTGAAGGTCCTCCAGTCCCACCGCGTGCGCCTTGGGGATGACCAGCAAGTGGCCCGGGGTGACGGGCTGGAGATCCATGAAAGCGATCACTGATTCATCTTCGTGGACGATGCTGGCGTCCGCCTGACCCCTCGCTATTGCACAAAAGATGCATCCGTCGTCCGTCACGGGCTGCCCCCTCGAAGGCCCGAGTACCTCGTGCCGCTCACCACATCAGAGGCGACACCCAGGCGGCCAAGTCTGTCGGGCTCAGCACACCGCGATGACGTCCCGGCTACCGCGCCCGCGCCGCCCTGGGAGGGGACTCGGCGCGTCCGTGCACGACGGCCGACCGGGCAGCTGCCCCGATGAAAACAGCGCTGCCGCGCCCCGAGGCCATGGGACGCGGCAGCGATTCTTGGGTCGGTCGTCAGGCGAGGGTCACCTCGACCGGCAGCTTCTTGATGCCGTTGACGAAGTTGGAGCGCACCCGGGGGACGTCGCCGGCCAGTTTGATGTCGGCGATCCTCGGGATCAGCTCCTCGAACATGATGCGGATCTCGGTGCGGGCGAGGAGGTTGCCCAGGCAGAGGTGGGGGCTGCCCTTGCCGAAGGTGACGTGGTCGTTGTCGGTGCGGGCGACGTCCAGGTCGTAGGGGTTGTCGAAGACGTCCTCGTCGCGGTTGCCGGAGGCGAACCACATGACGACCTTGTCGCCCTCCTTGACCTGCTTGCCGCCGAGTTCGACGTCGCGGGTGGCGGTGCGGCGGAAGTGGTAGACGGGGGAGGCCCAGCGCAGGAACTCCTCGACCGCGGTGGGAATCAGGGAGGGGTCGTCCTTGAGCCTGGCCAACTGCTCGGGGTGCTGGAGCAGGGCCAGCATCGAGTGGGAGATGGTGTGGCGGGTGGTCTCGTTGCCGGCCACGACCAGGAGCAGGAAGTAGTTGTCGAAGTCCTGCGCGGACAGCGGGACTCCGTCACGCGGGATGGTGTTGACCAGCTTCGACACCAGGTCCGTGCCGTCGCCGCCGCGCCGCTGACGGGCCAGCTCCCGTCCGTACTCGAAGACTTCGAGGGAGGCGGGGGAGCGGAAGGGCAGGTCGCGGTACTGCTCGCTCTCCGCGCTGTTCAGCAGGACGTCCGCGTAGTCGGGGTCGGTGTTGCCGATGATGCGGTTGCCCCAGTCGATGAGCCGCTGGTTGTCCTCCGGCGGTACGTCGAGCAGGCGTGCCAGCACGTTGATGGGGAAGTCGGCGG
The DNA here is from genome assembly GCF_001418655.1 of Streptomyces phaeochromogenes. Lineage (GTDB taxonomy): Bacteria > Actinomycetota > Actinomycetes > Streptomycetales > Streptomycetaceae > Streptomyces > Streptomyces phaeochromogenes. The sequence goes on from NZ_LIQZ01000116.1 coordinate 66,763, forward strand.
AGACGTCGGTGACGAAGTCGAAGGTGCCCTTGGCGAGGGCCGCGTCCAGGGTTTTCGCGGTCAGGCCGCGCAGGAAGTCGCCGTAGCTGTTGATGACACCCGCGCCGAACTGTCGCTGGATCACGCTGCGCATCGCGCGGTGTCGGACGCCGTCCAGCTCCAGGATGGAGGCACGTTTCTTGATCTGGTCCTCGTCGACCTCTTCAAGATTGACGAACCTCGTCGAGGTGAAGGTCTCCGCGTCGCGGTCGACGCGGGCGATGTCCGCGTGCCGGGTCACGGCCCAGAAGCCGGAGTTGGGGGCCTCCTCCGGCTGCCAGTGCACCGGGTCCTGGTGGCGCAGGGTGTGGAACATCCGCCATGGGGTGACGCCGTCGGCGAAGTTGTCGAGGTCGGCGAGGTCCACCCGGTCGAGCGGCATGGGCTCGTCGAGGGCGGCGCGCAACTCGGCGCGGGTGGTGGGGACGGCACGGGCAGTGGGACTGGTCATGGTGGTGGATCTCCTGGGCGAGGACGACGAGGGCCGGCGGCCTTTCGGCGGGCTTACAGGTGGTAGGCGTACTCGGTGAACTCCCAGTCCGTGACGTGCCGTTGGAAGCGTTCGACCTCGTTCCGCTTGTAGGTCAGGAAGGAGGTGGTGAAGTCCTTGCCGAGGACGTCGGTCAGGGCGGTGTCCGCCTCCAGCGCGTCGAGCGCGGCCGACAGGCTCGCGGGCAGCAGGGCGGACTTGGCGGTGTCGTAGCCGTAGCCCTCCAGCGGGGCGGGCGGCTCTTCGCCTTCCTGGATGCCGAGCAGGGCGGCGGCGATCGTGCCCGCGATCAGCAAGTAGGGGTTGGCGCTGGCGTCGCCGAGACGGAGTTCGAGGCGGGCGCCGCTGCCGCGCTCGGGCGGGATGCGGACCATGGCACTGCGGTTGTCGAGTCCCCAGTCGATCAGCCAGGGCGCGAGAGTGTCCGGTCCGAAGCGCTTGTACGAGTTCACGGTGGGGTTGGCCAGTGCGGCGAGCGCGGGTGCGTGGGCGAGGATGCCCGCCATGGCGTGGCGGGCGGTGGCCGAGAGGCCGTACGCGCCGGAGGGGTCGTCGAACGCGTTGTGGTCCTCACTGTCGCTGCATGACAGGTGGAGGTGGAACCCGGAACCGCCCGCGTCGCCGAACGGCTTGGCCATGAAGGTGGCCATGTTGCCTTCCTTGCGGGCCAGTTCCTTGACGGCCGCCTTGAAGCGGAAGGCGCGGTCGGCGGCGTCCAGGGCCTCCGAGTGGTTGAGGTTGATCTCGTACTGGCCGCCGTCGAACTCGTGGTTGCCGGTGACGACGCCGAGGCCCAGGTCGCGCAGCTGCCGCAGGGTGCGCAGCAGGTGATTGCCGGGGTCGGCGCGCAGGCCCGCGGTGTACACCGCGCCGGTGGCTTCCGGCGAGCGGCGCCAGCCGGTGGGCGTGCCGGGGGCGGGCTCCAGGAGGAAGTACTCCAGCTCGGGGCCGACGACGGGGCGCAGCCCCTGCTCGGAACATCGGGCCAGGACAGTACGCAGCAGGTCGCGAGGTGACTCGGGGGCGGGGCCCCCGGTCGCCGGGTCGGTGACCTCGCCGAGACAGGTGGCGACGCCGGGCTCCCAGGGCAAGGGGGCCGCCGTGGACAGATCGGGGCGTACGCACACGTCCGGCAGACCGGCGTCCAGACCGCCCGCGACCGGGACCACGTCCCCTTGGGGTGAGGTGTGGTAGACGGCGCGGCAGAAGGCCAGGCCGTGCTCGGACGCCGACGGCAGGTGGTCCAGCAGGACGTCCCGGGCACGGTCGGTGCCGATGAGGTCGGGATAGATCACCCGGACCACGTCGACGCCCTCGGCGGCGAGCCGCTCCATGTGCCGGCGGATGTCTGGGGTGTCGGATGTGCTCACCAGTGTCTCCTTGGGAGGCTGGGTGGGGACATCCCCCGTGCCTCGGGGCTCTGGGGATGGGGTGTGTGCAGAGAACGGGATCCGGGGTGCGGGTTCAGAAGGGCAGACCCCGGTACTACTCGTTTGATCCCGAACGGTATGGAGTGAAGTCGTCGCCCCGCAAGAGGTTGGTCGAGAAAATTTATCCACCTGGACAGGTATTGACCAGAGAGGAAGTGGCTTCCTATGTTGTTTGAAGCCAAACGAGTCAGGGGTGCGGCTCTTCAGCACCCCTTTGGCCGAGGGGCCCGGCCGCATCCGGGCCGGGCCCCTCTTCAGCCCCACTCTGCTCCGATCTCTGATCCGACGCCCTCACCCTCAGGAGGACCGCCATGAAGGTCGTCGTCGACATGAACAAGTGCCAGGACCACGGCCAGTGCGTCTTCGCTGCACCCGACGTCTTCTCCATGGATGGCGACGGACACCTCGTGTACGTCTCCGGACCCGACGAGGCGCTGCGCGACGAGGTCGAGGAGGCCGCGGACGTCTGTCCGCTGCAGGCCATCCGGGTCGAGGCCTGAGTCCCCCATGGCCGCAACCATGACCGGACGCGTAGTCGTCGCGGGCGCTTCGATGGGTGGTCTGCGTGCCGCCGAGCAGCTCCGCGCGGCGGGCTGGACCGGGACGATCACGGTCGTCGGCGACGAGCCCCACATGCCCTACAACCGGCCTCCGCTGTCGAAAGAAGTGCTGGCAGGCAAGGCGCCGTTCGAATCGCTGGCCTTCACGCCGAAGGAGGCCGCCGCCGATGTGGAGTGGCGGCTCGGCACGAAGGTCGTCGCGGCCCGCCTGGACGAACGGACCGTCGAACTCGACGACGGCGAGGCCATTCGGTACGACGGACTGGTCGTCGCCACCGGAATGCGCCCCCGGCGGCTGCGCTGCCCCGGCCCGCTCGACGGCCGTCACACCGTCCGTACCCTCGCCGACGCCCAGGCCCTGCGGGACGAACTGACCCGGCCGGACGCCCGAGTGGTCGTCGTCGGCGCGGGATTCATCGGCTGCGAGGTCGCCGCCACCGCCGCAGGACTCGGTGTCCGCGAGGTGACCGTCGTCGATCCGCTGCCGCTGCCCATGGTGGGCCCGCTCGGCGAACTGCTCGGACGTGCGCTGCTCAAGCGACACGAAGAGCGCGGGGTGCGCTTCGCCCTCGGCGCGGGAGTCGCCGGATTCGAGGGCGGGGGCCGGGTGACCGGCGTCGTCCTCGACGACGGCACGGTCCTGCCGGCCGATGTGGTCGTGGAGTCGGTCGGCTCGATCGCCAACGCCGAGTGGCTGCAGGACAACGGGCTCGACCTGTCCGACGGTGTGCTCACGGACGATCGGCTGCGGATCGGCGGACGCCCGGAGGCCGTCGCGGTCGGTGACGTCGCCCGCTTCCCCAACGCCCGCTACGACGGCATACCCCGCCGCGTCGAACACTGGTCCATCCCCACGGACACCGCCAAGCACGCCGCGAAGGTGCTTGCGGCCCATCTCGCCGGTGCAGATGACCAGTTGGCTCCATTCGCGCCACTGCCCACCTTCTGGAGCGACCAGCACGAGTTCCGGCTGCAGTCCTTCGGGGCGCCGGTCCTCGGCAAGGACGACGTCCGTGTCCTGGACGGCGACCCGGAGGGCGACGTTCTGGTCGGCTACCACACTTCTGGTCGGTTGGTCGGCGTCGTCGCCCTCGGCGGCCAGGCCGCCGCGATGGGCGCCGCCCGTTATCGCGCCCAGTTGCTCAAGTCGCCCGCCCTCACCGTGTAAGGAAGCTCGTCATGTCCCCTGTCCGTGGTTACTTCCACCCCAAGACAGCGAGCGGCGCCTCGTCGCTGATTCCCTCCCCGCCGTGGCGCTACTCGGGTGACCTGCTCACCGTCGAATACCGCACCGACCCCGCCCGGGTGCGCGAACTGCTGCCCGAGCCGCTGGAGTTGGCCGACGAGGACCCTGGCGCGGTCGCGTTGATCTGGGCCGACTGGCAGTCCTGCTCCACTGCCGGAGACGAACTGCTGGACCCGGTGCTCGCCCAGTACAAGGAAGCCTTCGCGGTCGTCCGCTGCAAGTACCGGGGGCAGACCTACACCCGGTGCGTGTACATCTGGGTCGACAAGGACTTCGCCATCGCCCGCGGCCTGCACCAGGGTTACCCGAAGAAGCTCGGATCGATTCACCAGACGCGGCCTCATCCGTACGGCCCCGCTCCGCGGATCGAGGCGGGGGCTCGCTTCGGGGCAACCCTCGCCGCCGCGGACCGGCGGTTGGCGCAGGCCGTGGTGACCCTGCGAGAGCCGTCCGACACGAACGGCTTCGTCAACAGCCACCCCATGGCCCACCACCGGTGGCTGCCGTCGATCGAGAAGGGCAAGGGCCTGGCACTCGACGAGCTGATCGAGTCCGGTGCGTCCTCCTTCGAGGGCGGGCAGGCGTGGGTCGGCGACGCCGAGCTGGAGATCTTCGAGGCGCCCACCGAGGAGCTGGCCCGGCTGGAGATCCGTGAGCCGATCGCCGCCTACTACCGCCAGGTCGGCGTCGTCTGGGACGGCGGCCGACTGCTGGAGTCCGGCACGTCCGGAGTTGAGTAACCCCCTTACGCACCAAAGGACTTGGAGACCGGATATGAGCGAGCACACCCTCACGGTGGCCGGGGTCGCCGTCGACACCCGGCACTGGATCGGCGGCCGGCGCGTCGCCTCCGCCGAGACGTTCACCGATGTCTCGCCGATCGACGGCAGCGTGATCGGCGAGATCTCCCGCGGTACGGCGCTGGAGGCCGCGGCAGCGGTGGCCGCCGCGAAGGCCGCCTTCCCCGCCTGGGCCGCCACCTCACGCGCCGAACGCGCTCGCATCCTGCACGCCGTCGCCGACGGCGTGGAGAAGCGGATCGAGGACCTCTCGATCGTCGAGACCACCGACAACGGCGCGCTGCTGCGCTCGCACCGGCGGGGCGTGATGCCCCGTGTCGCCCACAACTTCCGCTTCTTCGCCGACTGGCTGCTGAAGCTGGAGCACGAGGACTTCGAGACACGCGGTCACACGAATCACGTGAGCTGGGACCCGGCGGGCCCGTCCGTGCTGATCACCCCGTGGAACGCGCCGCTGATGCTGGCCACCTGGAAGGTCGCTCCTGCCCTGGCGGCCGGCAACACGGTCGTCCTCAAGCCCGCCGAGTGGTCCCCGCTGACCGCCTCCCTGCTCGCCGACATCGCGGCCGAGGCCGGGCTTCCCGCCGGGGTCCTCAACGTTGTCCAGGGGTACGGCTCGGAGATCGGCGATGCCCTCACCTCGCACCCGGACGTACGGCGGATCAGCTTCACCGGATCGGTGCCGACCGCCAGGCGCATCGCCGAGTCCGCCGCCGGCAACCTCACCCCGCTCAGCCTCGAACTCGGCGGCAAATCACCGCTGTTGGTCTTCGCCGACGCCGACCTCGATCTCGCCGTGGACCTCGCTGTCGAGCAGTACGACAACGCCGGCCAGGTCTGCCTCGCCGCCACCCGCTTCCTCGTCGAGGAGTCGGTCGCGGAGGAGTTCACGCGCCGGTTCGTCGAGAAGGCCGCGACGCTCACGCAGGGCGACCCGCGTCACGAGACCACGGACATCGGGCCCAACATCCACCCGCGCCAGCTGGAGAAGATCGACGCCTTCGTGCAGCGGGCGCTCGCGGCCGGAGCCCGTGCGGTCATCGGCGGACATCGCAAGGACACCCAGTACTACGCACCGACCCTGCTCACCGATGTCGCCCAGGACTCGGAGATCGTGCAGGAGGAGGTCTTCGGCCCGGTCCTGACCCTGCAGACCTTCAGCACCGAAGAGGAAGCCGTCCGCCTCGCCAACGACACCCGCTTCGGCCTGGCCGCCACCCTCGCCACGGCCGACGCCGAGCGCGCCGAGCGCGTCACCGCCCAGCTCGTCGCGGGGACGGTCTGGGTCAACTGCTTCTTCGTACGCGACCTCCAGGCACCCTTCGGCGGCTCCCGCCACTCCGGCGTGGGCCGCGAGGGCGGCACCTGGAGCTTCGACTTCTACTGCGACGTCAAGAACACGGTCACCGCACCGAACGGATGGAAGAACCATGGGTGAGATCGTCGGGGCGGGCCTCCTCGCCCATGTCCCCACCATCGTGCTCCCGGAGGAAGACCGGCTGGAACTCAACGAGGGCAAGGAGATCACCCTCGTCACCGGGCTCCGGCAACTCCGCAAGGACGTCTTCGAACGCGATGCCGCCAACGAATACGACACCGTGGTCGTCCTCGACTCGCACTGGGCGACGACGGTCGAGTTCGTCGTGACCGCCCAGCAGCGCCGCGCCGGCCTGTTCACCTCCGAGGAGCTGCCGCGCGGCATGTGCCGCATGCCGTACGACTTCCCAGGCGACCCCGAACTCGCCCACAACATAGAGAAGTTCGCCGACAAGCACGGCACCTGGATCACCGCGATCGAGGACGACTACCTGCCGATCTACTACGCCACCACCAACCTCTGGAAGTTCCTGGGGGAGGGGTTGCCCGACAAGCGGTGGGTGACCATCGGGGTCTGTCAGACCGGCGACATGGAGGACCACCTCCGCCTCGGCCGAGCCCTGGCGGACGGCATCGCCGCAACCCCCGGACGCCGCGTGCTGGTCATCGCCTCCGGCGCCCTCTCCCACACCTTCTGGCCGCTGCGCGAACTGCGCGACCACGAGGCCGGCGACCCGGTGCACATCTTCACGCCTCAGGCGCGCGAGGCGGACTACGAGCGCATCGCCTGGTTCAAGGAGGGCCGCCACGACAAGGTCCTGGACACCATGCCGGAGTTCTGGAAGTACAAGCCCGAGGCGAAGTTCTTCCACTACCTGATGATGGCCGGCGCCCTGGGCGAGCAGGCGTGCGTTGCCAAGGCCCGTCAGTACGGGGAGTACGAGAACTCGATCGGCACCGGTCAGGTGCATCTGTGGTTCGACCGTCCGGCCGATGGCTGGACCGGCACCGGCCTGCCCGAAGCCCCGTCCCCGCGCACCCCACACAGTCGCATCTAGCCGTATCCAGGAGCCCCGCCATGCCCGAGTACCGCCGCGTCCTCCTCGACGGCGCCGCCGTCCAGGTCACCGTCGAGGGTGACGAACTCGTCGCCGGAGACGGCCGCCGCGTGAAGACCGAGGAGGCGCACCACCTGCCCCCGGTCGTGCCCTCCAAGGTGATCGCCGTGCACCTCAACCACCGCAGCCGCGTGGACGAGTTCCAGATCCGGCTCACCCCGACGCCCACCTACTTCCACAAGCCGACCTCCTCCCTCAACTCCCACAAGGGCGCGATCGTCCGCCCCGAGGGCTGCAAGTGGCTCAACTACGAGGGCGAGGTCGCCATCGTCATCGGCAGGACCGCGCGCAACATCTCGCAGGCCGAGGCGGGGGAGTACATCGCCGGTTACACCGTTGCCAACGACTACGGCCTGCACGACTTCCGTGACACCGACGCCGGTTCGATGCTCCGCGTCAAGGGCTCGGACACGCTGTGCCCGCTCGGCCCCGGCCTGGTCACCGACTGGGACTTCCACGGCAAGTACCTGCGTACGTATGTCAACGGCGAAGTGGTGCAGGACGGTTCGACCGACGAGATGGAGTGGGACATGCACTACCTCGTCGCCGACATCGCCCGCACGATCACTCTCAACCCGGGCGATGTGCTGCTCTCCGGCACGCCCGCCAACTCCCGGCCCGTCCAGCCCGGCGACGTCGTCGAGGTCGAGGTCGAGGGCCTCGGACGGCTGACGAACCACATCGTCACCGGGCCGACCCCTGTCCGTACCGATGTCGGCGCCCAGCCCACGGAGTCCGAGGAGGTTCTGTCCACCGCGCTCGGCGGCGACTGGGAGTTCCGCGGCATCAGGGCGCCCAAGCGCTGATGCCGTCCACGAGACGGCCCCGCACCGGGACCGGCCCAGGAGGCCCCTCGGTGCGGCGCTGTGCGCACCCCGCCCCCGACCGGTCCGACGGGCCGCTCCGGCGTATGCCTGGCCACGAAAGCCGCCGGGTAGGGTCGCAGCCATGACCGAATCCGCCGATACTCCTGATGGCCGCAAGCCGCGCCGGCGCATGAACTACGGGGAGGGCCGGGAGGCTCTGCTCAACGCCGCCGTACGGGTCGTGGCGCAGGGCGGACTGCGCAAGCTCACCTACCGGGCGGTCGCGCAGGAGGCGGGGACCACCCACGGTCTTGTCGTCCACCACTTCGGCTCCCGTGACGCGCTGATCGAGGAGGCGCTCGCACACGCGATCCGCACCTCGCTGAACACCAGCGCGCTGGAGCCGGGCACCGGCAAGGTCGCGGACTTCTCGGTGGGAGTGTCCGACATGGTCACCGCCGATCCGGACATACAGGCCTTCCAGTACGAGCTGCTGCTGGAGTCCAGGCGCCGCCCCGAACTGCTGCCGCACCTGCGCGCGCTGTACGACGAGTACTTCGACGCCGGCGGGCGGGAGCTGGACCGCATGCTGCCCGAGGGGGCCGGCCGGCCGCTGACCCGGCTCGTCTTCGCGGCCCTGGACGGGCTCGTGCTGCACCAGCTCGTCTTCGGCGAGCCCGAGACCACCGATGCCGCGATCGAGGAGCTGCGCGGCCTGCTACGGCTGCTCGTCGCCGCCGGGCACGACACTCCGGAAGGCGATGTCTGACCCGCTGACCTGTGCGTTCCGTGGCCCTGGACGTCCGTCGTCCTGGGCCCGGGCGTTGCGCAGCGGTTACGGTCGAGTAAGGAACCTGGACGTGCCGGGGAATCTCTGAGCGACCCCTTGCCAAACGGATAGTTCCACCCCACTATGAGGCAACTCGTTTGGCCTGAAACGATTCCCTCTTCTCCCTGGCAGGTGATCCGAGTGGACAGTCAGACGGCGGTTGCGAACCAGACCGCGCCCGACGCCTCCACCGCAGGCAAGCTCAAGCCCAACTCGCTCGGCGTCATGGGCATCCTCTTCTTCGTCCTCTCCGCGCAGGCGCCGCTCACCGGGGTCGCGGGCGCGGTGCCCATCGCCGTGGCCATCGGCAACGGCGCCGGTGCTCCCGCGGCCTATCTGGCGGCCGGTGTGATCGTCCTGCTGTTCTCGGTCGGCTTCGTGGCCATGGGGCGGCACGTCGTGGACGCCGGCGCCTTCTACACGTACATCGGCAAGGGCCTCGGCAGGCACCTGGGGGCGGGCAGCGCGGGGATCGCGCTGTTCGCCTACTGTGCGATCCAGGCCGCCATGTACGGCCTCTACGGCGCCACCGTGAGTGGCCTGCTGGAGCACTACACGGGTGCGGACGTGCCCTGGTGGGTGTGTGCCGTGGTCACCATGGCGATCGTCCAGGTGCTGGGCGCCGTGGGCATCGAGATGGGCGCGAAGGTGCTGGCGGTCTTCGTGCTCGCGGAGTTCAGCATCCTGGCGGTCTTCGCGCTGGTCACCTTCTTCAAGGGGGGCGGGCCCGAGGGGCTCGGTGTCAGTCAGTCGTTCTCGCCGGGTGCGGCCCTCGACGGGGCGCCGGGTGTGGCGCTGATGTTCGCGGTGGCGTCGATGATCGGCTTCGAGGCCACCGCGATCTACGGCGAGGAGGCGCGCGAACCGCGCAGAACAGTGCCGCGGGCCACGTATCTGGCTGTCGCCCTCGTCACTGGCTTCTTCGCGTTCGCCTCCTGGATGCTGATCTCCTCGTACGGTGCCTCGAAGGCCACCGGCGCCGCGGGCAAGGCCCTGGAGGGCGGCGATTCGACGGCTTTCGTCTTCGCGCCGATCGCCGACCTGTTCGGCACCTGGGTGAACGACGTCCTGCCCATCCTGCTGGCCACCTCCCTGTTCGCCGGCATCCTCGCCTTCCACAACTCCGCCAACCGCTACCTGTTCTCGCTCAGCCGCGACGGACTGCTGCCCCGCGGGCTGTCGGCGATCAACCGCCGGCACTCGCCCGCCGTGGCCGGCTGGGTCCAGACGGCCATCGCGGTCGTTCTGGTCGTCCCCTTCGCGCTGGCCGGCAAGGACCCGGTCCTCGCCCTGTTCTCCTGGGGCAGCGGAGTGGCCGTCCTGGGGATCATGCTGCTGTACCTGCTCACCTCGCTCTCCGTGGTCGCCTTCTTCCGCCGCGAGCGGCTGGACACCCGGCCGTGGAACACGCTGATCGCCCCGGCCCTGGGTGCGCTCGGCATGGCCGGGGCGATCTGGCTGATCCTGGAGAACTTCACCACGCTCATCGGTGGCGAGCAGAGCACCGCCATCTGGCTGGAGCTGACTGTCCCGGCGGTCCTCGTCGCGGGAGTGGTGACGGCGCGGCTGACCCGCGGCAGGGTGGCGGCCGACGGCTGACGCGGCACGGCGGGCGGGGCCGGCAGTCGGCCCCGCCCGCTACTCGGTCCGGGAGGTCGGCCGGGTGTCGCAGTCCTCCCCGGCAGGCGGTCAGTCGGCCGAGCCGGCCACCCGGTCGAGGAACGCGTCGATCAGGCGGCGGGCGTTTGCCCGGGCAGGCAGCTCCAACTCCCGGCATCGGGCGAGCAGTTCGCCGGGGTCCACGCCGTGCTGTGCACACTGCTCCGCGCCGCCGAGGTCGAGCCAGTCGCGCACTATCCCGGTGGTGACCTCCGGGTGGAACTGCACCCCCAGACTGCGGCCGACCCGGAAGGCCTGCACGCACACGGCGTTGCGGGCCACCTCCACGGCTCCGGGCGGCGGGACACAGCGGTCGTAGTGCCACTGGAACCAGGGGCCGGTCCCCACCAGGGAAGGATCGTCCGTGTCGACCTCGACCCAGCCGATCTCGGGGCGCGGCGACGCCTCGACCGAACCCCCGAGCGCCGTGGTCAGCGCCTGGGCGCCGAAGCAGACGCCGAGGACCGGGATGCCGAGGTGGTGGGCCTTGCGCAGTAGTGCCAGCTCGCCGCCGATCCAGCTGCCGACGGCGGTCTCGTCGTACACCGACCACGGGGCGCCGAGTGACACGACCAGGTCCCAGCCGTCGGCCTCGGGGAAGTCGAACGTCACGTCGGGAGCCTGGTGGCGGTGCTCGGGTACGACGGTCAGAACGGTGAGGTCGTATCCGCGTTCCATGAGCCTGGCCCCGACCAGCCCGGGTTCCGTCACATGGTCGTGCTGAAGGACGAGTGCGCGCACGGTGTCGTTCCTTTCCCCGGGGCCCGCGGACCTGCCGGATCGATTCGGTGGGCGCTTGCGAGCGCTCCACACACACCCTATCGTTTGGATTCAAATAACCTCCAGGAGGTCCCCGCATGCTGGACGTCACCCACGAGGAGTGGCAGCGCCGCGCCAAGTCGCTGGACCTGTCCGGTGCCCATCACATCGACGGCGCCGACGAGGGCGGTGGCGGTGCGGTCTTCGCCGCCGTCTCGCCCCGTGACGGCCAGGTGCTGACCCAGGTCGCCGACGGGGGCACCGCCGAGGTGGACGCGGCCGTGGCCGCCGCCCGTCGTGCCTTCGACACCGGTCCGTGGCCGCGTCTGGCGCCTGCCGAGCGGGGTCGGGCGCTGCTGCGGATCGCCGATGTGCTCCAGGAGCGACGCGAGGAACTGGCGCTCACCGTCAGCCTGGAGATGGGCAAGCCCATCACGGACGCGCACGAGATCGAAATGCGTGCCCTCATCAACACCTTCCGCTGGTACGGGCAGTTGGCGGACAAGCTGACCGACGAGTCCCCGCACACCGCCGCGGACTCCCTCGCCCTGGTCACCCGGGAGCCGGCCGGGGTGGTCGGCGCGGTCGTTCCCTGGAACTTCCCTCTGACGCTGGCGGGTTGGAAGGTGGCCCCGGCGCTGGCCGCCGGCTGCACGGTCGTACTCAAGCCGTCGGAGAACTCACCCCTGTCCGCGCTGCTCCTCGGCCGGATCGCGACCGAGGCCGGGCTTCCCCTCGGCGTACTCAACGTGGTCAACGGCAACGGGCCCGTGGCGGGACGGGCGTTGGGCCTCCACCCCGACGTCGACGTCCTGGCCTTCACCGGCTCCACGGCCGTCGGACGCCACTTCCTGCGCTACGCCGCCGACTCCAACCTCAAGCGCGTCTGGCTGGAGCTGGGCGGCAAGTCGCCCAACATCATCCTCCCGGACGCCCCCGACCTCGAAAGGGCCGCCGCCACCGCCGCCTGGGGCATCTTCTTCAACCAGGGCGAGATGTGCACCGCCCCCTCCCGGCTGCTGGTCCACTCCTCGATCGCCGACCGCGTCACGGAGACGATCGTCCGACGCGCCCGCGAGCTGCGCATCGGCGACCCGCTCGACCCCACCACCGAGATGGGTGCCCTGGTCGGCGAGGACCACCTGGGGCGCGTACAGGACCACATCGGTACGGGTCTGGCCGAAGGCGCCCGCCTGCTCACGGGCGGCTCCCGCACCCTTGCCGACACCGGCGGCAGCTACCTGGAGCCGACCGTCTTCGACCACGTGGACCCCGGTATGAGGCTGGCCCGCGAGGAGATATTCGGCCCGGTGCTGTCCGTGCTCGCCTTCGACGACCTGGACGAGGCGGTACGGCTGGCCAACGCCACCGAGTACGGCCTCGCCGCCGGCCTGTGGACCTCGGACCTGTCCACCGCTCACACGGTCTCCCGGGCGCTGCGGGCGGGCACGGTGTGGGTCAACTGCTACGAGGAGGGCGACCTGACCGTCCCCTTCGGCGGCATGAAGCAGTCGGGCAACGGACGGGACAAGTCCGCCCACGCCCTGGAGAAGTACACCGAGCTCAAGACCACCTGGATCCAGCTGTGACCCGCACTCCTGCCACCCCTGTACGCCCCCTGATCGCCATCCCCGCCCGCTTCTCCGCGACGACCTCCGCGCTCCGGTACGCCGCCGAGGTCAACGCCCGCGCGCTGATCGAGGCCGTCTGGCGGGCCGGCGGCGAACCGGTGAGCATCCACCCCGCGTCCGGAGACGTCGCCTCCCGCCTGGCCCGCTTCGACGGCATCCTGCTCCCCGGCGGCGGAGACCTCGCCCCGCACCACTACGGCGCGCAAGGTGTTCACGCCAGCGTCTACGACGTCGACGACCTCCAGGACGCCTTCGACCTCGAAGTCGCCCGCCGGGCACTCGACGTGGGCATGCCTGTGCTGGCGGTCTGCCGCGGCCTTCAGGTCGTCAACGTCGCCCTCGGCGGCACCCTCGAACAGGACATGGGCGGCCCCGAGCGCGAACACCGGCACGTCGTGCACCCGGTGGCGATCCGACGCGGCACCCTGCTGGAGCAGGCCACCGGCGTGGAGAAGACGGAGGCGTCCTGCTACCACCATCAGCGGGTGGACCGCCCCGGTGCGGGACTCACGGTCAGCGCGCGTGCCGCCGACGGAACAGTCGAGGGACTCGAACACCCGGGCCTCCACGGATGGTTCACCGCCGTCCAGTGGCACCCGGAGGACACCGCACACGAAGACCCCACGCAGCAGGGCCTCTTCGACGCCCTGGTACGAGCTGCCCGGGACAGACACTGACCCCGCCAGCGCCGAAATGGACAACGTCCGCTCACCGAGCCGCCGGTCGATCTGCTGCGACAGGTGACCGAGGCTGGGCGGACCGAAAAGACTTTGCCGCACGAGTTCGACCAGGGCTCGCGCACCCCCCGGCCGAGTTGCCGGACTCCTCGCGGCCTTTCCGCGATGGAGCCTCAGCCCTTCGCGCGCCGCCCGCTGCGGCGCTGTGTCGGCTTGGCGCCGTCGAGGAGGGTCAGGCGACGTTCCTCACCATGCTCCTCGACCTGCCGCACCACCTGTCGTAGCCCTTCCGCGACGTCCCGGCACTCCTTGTCACTGAGCCGTGAGGCGACGAACGCCTCCTCCTGGTTGAACTCCGGGAACAGTCGCTGCATCAGCGCCTCGCCCTCCTCGGTGAGACTCAGCAGCACCAGCCTGCCGTCGGAAGGGTGACCGGTCCTCTTGACCAGCCCGCGCCCCTCCAGCGTCCGCGACACCCCGGTGAGCGTCCCCTTGGAGATCCCCGCCTCCTCCGCGATATGCCGGGTCTCGGACTCGCCCCAGATCCACACCACCCACAGCACGACGAACGCCGTCCAGGTCAGATCGGCGCCGCGCAGCACCGAGTTCTCCAGGTGCTGACGGACGGCCGACGCGGCGCGGTAGATGTTGGCGACCACCGCCATCTGCTCGCGGTGGATCAGTGTCCCCCCGAGCTTCGCCGCTGCCAGCTTCTCCGCTTCGGTGATGGACCGGTGGCCGGGCACAGGCATGCTCCTTTGATCGTTCGGAGCCAAATTGTACGAGAGTGAGAACAAGCTGCGGGGATTCCGGGACCCGGGTTCCAACTCTTGCAGCGGGCGCTGGTTGTGCGCTCGGTCTTCTCAGTCGGCGGTCAACCGCTCGACGAAGTGCTCCACGTCGTGCGGGGTGGGCTTCAGCACACCATCGCGTACGGCGAGGGCCGTGGCTTCGGCCCGTGAGGCACAGCCCGTCTTGCGGAGCAGGTGCTCGATGTGGCTGTGAACCGTCCGCGGGGACAGGAACAGCGCCTGCGCGACGGCCTGGTTGGTCTGGCCCCTGGCGGCCCGCGTGAGCACTTCCAGTTCGCGCGGACTGAGACCGTACGGCAGTCGCGTGGGCGTCTCGGACACGAGGACCGCCCTTCGTACGATCGGCGATCCTGTCGTGCACCGGCGCAGCATCACACGATTCCAGCCTTGGCCGGTCGGCCACAGGACCCGTAGTCGAAGGCCGCCCGAGTCGGCGAACGCGCTCACCAGACGGCGGAATTCGTCGTCGGCCAGAACTCCGGCAGGGTGCCGGTCCGGGAGGTCGATGACGCCCTCGGCCGTGACGAGGTTCGCTCCCGCGGCCGGCGGAAGGTCGTGCAGGTCACCGGTGTGGGCCGTCGGGTCGGCGAGCGCACCCAGCGCGGGCAGGATCGAGGCGAGCAGATGCCGCGCCTCCGTGTCGTACGTGCCTGATCCCTCGACGGACACGTTGACCAGGCCGACCAGACGGCCGCGGTGGCGCAGGGCTCCGGTGAGCGCGTCGCGGAACCCGGCCGGCCGAACCCGCTCGGCGTAGAACCAGCCGTTGCGGAAACGCTGCCCGACGGACGCCGTGTCCTCGGCGTCCTCGGTGATGGACGGCGGGAGTGTCTGCCGTACGACATTGGCGTACCACGGGGTCGAGACGAACTCGGCGGCCAGCGACTCGGATGTCGTGGGGGCGTAGCCGATGCCTGCGACCTGCAGGTGTGCTCCGGTGATCGGATCGATCGCGAGCAGGGTGGCGGCGTCGAGGGGCAGGGCGCGGCGGAGTTCGTGCAGCGCCTGGGTGCAGGCCGAAGCGGTGTCGCGTTCGCGGGTGAGCATTCCGATGCGGGTCGCTGCCGCGAGCTGATGGTGGCTGACCATGAGGGCCTCCGGGAAGCCGCGACCACGGATGTCGTTTGATCCCTAACGATATGCGTTTCGGGTGGGCCGGACAAGGAGTTCGCCGTTTCGTGACCGGGTTCCCGCTGGTCTGCCGGGCCTCACCGACAGTCGGTATTTCTACGGATGGCGGGGTCGGGACACCTGGGTCTTTCCTGTTCGCCACAGCCGGATGCCCGACGCAGCCGTTTCGGGCCGCATCCTCACGGAGAGTCCCGCCATGACCAGAACCCCGTACCCTTCCCCGGCCACGCGCCGGCAGTTCCTGGCTCTCTCCGGCGGTGTTCTCGCCGCTACCGGGCTGGCCGCCGCGGGCTGCTCCGCCCCGGACGACGGCGCGAGCACGGCCGATCCCGCCGGCGCTTCGGCGGGGTCGAGGACCCTCACCAGGATCGGCCTGGACTATCCCTTCACCCAGCTCCCGCTCTACTCGACGCTCGTGAAACTCTCCACGGCCGCCGCGAAGAAGCACGACGTCTCCCTGCTGACCACGAGCGACGCGAGCAACCCCGACACTCAGGCCACCAATCTCGCAACGTGGGTCACTCAGAAGATCCCGGCCATCGTGTCGTTCCCGATGGTTTTCGAGGCCACCGAGGCGACTGCCAAGAGGGCGTTGGACGCGGGGCTGATCTGGGTGACGTACGGCGGATCGCTGGAACACCAGAGCGCGGACATCCAGTTCAGCTTCCTCGAGGGCGGCACGTTGCTCGGGGAGGCCGCCGCGAAGTGGGCCAACGAGGAGCTCGGCGGAAAGGGCAAGATCGCCTTCCTCACCGACAGCACGATCCAGCTCGGCCGCGAGCGAACCAAGGGCATGATCGACGCCTTCACCAAGAACGCGCCCGGCGTCGACGTGGTTGCCCGGGAGCAGGCCATCGACCCCGACACCGGACTGTCGAAGTCCCGCGCCGTCCTCGCCAAGCACCCCGACCTCAATCTCATTCTCGGGGTCACGGACGCCGCCGCGTACGGCGGCTTCAAGGCGCTGCAGCAGACGGGCCGGAAGGCGACCGACGCCAAGACCTTCGTCGGCGGGCAGGACGGAGCCGCCCCCTCCCTCCTCGCCGTCAAGAAGGGCACGTTCTACCGCGCCTCGGCCGCACTGGCCCCGAAGGACATCGCGAACGCCGTCGTCGACGTGCCCCTCGCGGTTGCCGCGGGAAAGGCGAATCCCAGTGTCCAGGTGCCGATCACGCTCGTCGGGCGCGGCGACACCGCGAGGATCGACGACCTGCTCGCGCAGAACTCCTAGGCGCCCGCCGTGACGGATCCGAATCTCCGCATACGCGGGCTGAGCAAGTCCTTCGGCGGCGTCAGGGCCCTGGACGGCGTGGATCTCACCGTCCCGGCCGGTCAGGTGCACGCTCTCCTCGGCCACAACGGCGCCGGAAAATCCACCTTGATCAAGTGCCTGGGCGGCGCGTTTCCGCCGGACGCGGGCACGATCGAAGTGGGCGGGATCTCCCATGCGCGGCTGAGTCCGCGCGAGTCGATCGCCGCGGGCGTGGCGATCATCTTCCAGTCACTCAGCGTCGTCGACTCCCTGACGGTGGCCGAGAACATCTTCCTCGGCCAGGAGTGGACCCGGTACGGCACCGTTCACCGCCGCGCCCAGGAGGAAGTGGCGGCCGGTCTGCTGGAGCGGGTCGCGGCGAGCTGCTCGCCACGTGACCGGGTGGGTGAACTGCCCATGGGGCAACGGCAGTTGGTCGAGATCGCCAAGGCCCTCAGCCGCAGCGCCTCGGTGCTGGTCCTGGACGAGCCCACCGCCGCCCTGTCCGGGGCCGAGAGCGGCGCCCTGGCCGAACGGGTCGAGGACCTGCGCACCCAGGGTCTGGCCATCGTCTACGTCACCCATCTGCTCGCCGAGGTGGAACGGTTGGCGGACGCGGTGACGGTGTTGCGGGACGGCAGGGTCGCCCATCACTCGACAGTGTCGGGGTGCACGAGGAGCGAGTTGGTCGACGTCATTGTCGGTCGACCGGAACCCGTTCCGAACGGCTCAGCAGAGGACGGGACAGCCGACAGTCTCGGGACGACCGGTGGCACCGTGGCTGGGACCGCCATCGGCGCCACCGCGGTTTCGCGAGCCCCTCGGCTCACAGCGGACGGGCTCCGTGGCCCCGGGTTCGGTCCCGTGGAGATCGGCGTCGGCGAGGGCGAGATCGTCGGACTGTACGGGCTGATCGGCTCAGGTCGTACACGCATCCTGGAGACCCTCTTCGGCGGGCGCCGGGCCTCGGGCGGAACGGTACGGGTGGGGGAGCGGGTCGTCACGCCCGCACGTCCCGCGGACGCGCTGGCCGCGGGGATCGCCCTCGTACCGGCGGACCGGCGCAGACAGGGTCTGTTCCCGGTGCTGAGCGCCCAGGACAACGCGCTCCTGCCGACGATCCGTCCGCTCGCCCGGTACGGGCTACGTGCACTGGGCGCCGAACGGCGGGTCTTCGACGCGATGTCCCAGGCGGTCGGGCTGAGCCCCGCCCGGCCGCGACTGCCGGCGGCCGCCTTCTCCGGCGGCAACCAGCAGAAGCTCGTCCTGGGCCGGTGGATCAACGAGGCTCGCAGCGTCGACGTCCTGCTGCTCGACGAGCCCACCCAGGGTGTCGACGTCGGCGCCCGGCAGGAGATCTATCAGGTCGTCTCGGCGCTCGCCGAACAGCGGGGCACCGCCGTGCTGTTCGCCTCCAGTGACCCGGAGGAGGTCGTCGCGCTCGCACACCGATGTCTGATCGTCTCCGCAGGCCGCGTCGTGGGCGAACTGAACGGCGCCGAACTCACCGAAGCAGCCCTGCTGTCGGCCGTCCACGACGCCGACGACCCCGCCTCCACGACCTCGGAAGGAGCGGCATGACCACCGCGACCACGGCCCCGACCAACCGCCTGACACCGGGCCCGCGCGCCCTGGCCGGAGGCGGCCTGAACTCGGTGCGGCGCAATCCCCTGCTCGTCGTCCTCGCCCTCATGGTGCTGGTCTTCCAGCTGACGACCGGCAGTTTCCTCGACCCCGGCAACCTGCGAGGGATCGCCATCGACGCGGCCACCCTCGCCATCGTGGCCGTGCCACTGGCCTTGTTGGTCATCAGTGGCTACCTCGATCTCTCGGTCGGCTCCACGCTCGCCGTCGGCGGACTCGTGGCCGGCTGGTTCGCCGGACAGCAGCACCAGTCGCCCGTCGTCGCCGTGCTCGGCGCGCTGGCCGCGGGTGCGGCGGTGGGCGCTGTGAACGGCATCCTGTGCTGCTACCTGGGGCTGTCCGCCTTCATCGTGACGCTGGGCATGCTGACAGCGGTGCGCGGACTGGCACAGCAGCTTTTCCCACTGCCACTGAGCAGCTTCGGGTCCGGTTTCGCCTGGCTCGGTGGATCGCGGATCGCCGGGATCGACGCGCCGGTCGTCATCGCCGTGCTCGTCCTCGTGGCGGGCGCGCTGTTCCTGGCGCTCACCCCGGCCGGGCGGCACGTCTTCGCCATCGGCGTCAACCGGGAGGCCGCCTACCTCTCCGGCATCAACATCCGCCGGACGCCCTTCGCGCTGTTCGTCGTCACGGGCGTGGCGGCGGCCCTTGCCGGGGCGATCAAGGCGTCGGTGCTGGACAGCGTGGTCGCCGGGACCTCGGGTGCGGGCTTCGAACTGACCGTACTCACCGCCGTACTGCTGGGCGGCGTCGCGCTCACCGGTGGCTCCGGTTCCGTCTTCGGTGTCCTGCTCGGCGTGCTCTTCCTGGGTTGTCTGCAGAACGGACTGACACTGCTGAGCGTGCCGACGTTCTGGCAGCAGATGGCCCAGGGCACCGCCCTGGTGGCAGGCGCGGCACTCGCCTACTTCGGCCCGCGGCTGACGCGGTGACCCCCACTCCGAGAGGACTCACGTGAACGACAACGCCCCCTCCCTCATCCTGACCGGCGGTCAGGTCCTCACCGTGGACGACGACTTCGGCGTGGCCGAGGGCGTGGCCGTACGCGGCCGGGACATTGTTGCCGTCGGCAGCGACGCCGAGATGCGCGCCATGGCAGGACCCGGCACCCGGGTCGTCGAACTCGACGGCCGGACCGTCCTGCCGGGCATCAACGACTCCCACCTGCACGGGGCCGCGTACGGCATGACGAAGCCGCCGTTCGCCCTCGACGTCGGCCACCCGTCGGTCGGGTCGATCGCCGACATCGCCGCTGCCGTGGAGCGGGCGGCCGGCGCGGCGCGGCCCGGCGAGTGGATCATCGGACTGGGCTGGGACGCCGGGTATCTGACGGAGTGCCTGGCCGACCCGGACCGCTTCCCGCACCGCCGGGACCTGGACGCGGTCGCTCCGCGGAACCCGGTCTGTCTGACCCACTTCTCCTCGCATCTCGTGTGGGTCAACAGCGCCGCGCTGCGCCTGTGCGGCATCGACGCGGCAAGTGTGCCGCCCCCCGGCGGCGTCATCGACACCGACTCCGCGGGGGAACCCACCGGCATCCTCCGCGAAGCCGCCCAGGAGCTCGTACAGGCCGAACTGCCTTCGCCCGACGCCGGTCAACGCCGCCGCGCCATCCAGAGCGTGGTGCGTGAACTGCACTCACGTGGCATCACCAGCTACACCGAACCGGGCCTCGGCCCGGGCGGGGCCACGTCCCTCTTCGGCGGGCTGAGCACCGACAACTGGACCGCCTACGCCGACCTCGCCGCGAGCGGCGAACTCCAGTCCCGGGTCAGCGTCCTGCTGCTGCCCGCGCCGATCGGCGGCTCGGCCGACGACGTGCGCAAGGGTCTGGCCGAGCTGCGGCGCCCCGAGTCCGCGGACCCACGCCTCCTGAACGCCATCGGCGTCAAGATCTTCGCCGACGGGGTGCCGCCCAACCGCACGGCCTTGATGAGCGAGCCGTACGCCGACGGCGGCAACGGCGCGCTGTGCGTGCACGGAGACACCCCCGGGCTCCGGAGCGACGAGTTGTCCGAGATGATCCGCGTCGCCCACGAGGCGGGCTTCCAACTCGGCGTACACGTCACCGGCGACCTGGCCATCGACACGGTGGTCGACGCCTTCCTCGCGGCGAACGCCGCTGTGCCGCGTCCGGATGCCCGGCACTACGTCATCCACGGCGACTTCGTCGGTGCGGCCAGCCTCGCAAGGCTCGCCGCGCACGGCTACGGCGTCAACATGAACCCTGCCATCAAATGGACCATCTCCGACCTGATGGACGAGGTCGTCGGCCCCGACCGCTCCGCCTACCAGTGGCCCGTACGGTCCGCCGTCGAGGCCGGAGTCACGGTCTGCGCCAGCTCCGACGCACCGATCACCGAGCCCGACTGGCGGCAGGGAGTGGCCGCGATGATGCTGCGGGAGTCGAAGGCCAGCGGTCGGCCGAGCGGGCCCGAGCAGTGTGTGTCGTTCGCCGAGGCCGTGCGCGCCTACACGATCAACCCGGCCTGTCAGGACTTCGCCGAGGACTGGAAGGGGTCCATCGAGGTTGGCAAGGTCGCCGACCTGTGCGTACTGGACCGCCCGCTGCTGGACCTGGACCCGCACTCGATCACGGACGCAGAGGTGGACCTGACGGTGTTCGACGGGCGAGTCGTTCACGAGCGCTGCTCTCCCTGACCTCGGCTGCCCACTCCTCCCCAACAAGTTTGGGATCAAACGATATGCTGGCCTTCTACCGTCAGGCGCAAGCGAAGGATGCTCACGATGATCGACACGCCACGCATGCTGCTGGTCCTGAGTGAGAACTGGACCCTGACCGGCGGCCGGGCCGACCTGCCCGCCGCCGTGCGGTGGGCCCGCGAGGCCGAAGAGGCCGGCTTCGACTCCGTCATGGTCAGCGAGCACGTCGTGCTGGGCCCGGACGCGGCCGCCGACGGCATCATGGGCAACCCCCGCGACTACGCCCTCCCGGGGAACCAGGACCCGTACACGCCCTGGCCGAACTCACTGCTCCTGCTGTCCGCCATCGCCTCCGTCACCGAACGCCTGCGCCTGGCCGCCGCCGCGGTGCTGGCACCCCTGCGCCATCCTCTGCTGATGGCCCGGGAGCTGGGCACTCTCGATCTGATCAGTGAGGGTCGGTTGCTGGTGCAGCCGACGGTCAGTTGGAGCAAGGACGAGTACGACGCCCTCGGTGTCCCCTTCGGCAGGCGCGGGCGGCTGCTCGACGAGCACCTCGACGTCTGGGCGAAGGCCTGGGGACCATCCCCGATTTCCCACGAGAGCGAGCACTACCCGTTCCGGGACGTCTACTTCGAGCCCAAGGCATTCCGGCCCGAGGGCCCGAGGCTGTGGTTCGGCGGTCAGCGCCTCAACGGCCCCGTCCTGCGCCGGCTCGTACAGTACGGCCACGGCTTCCATCCGCTGGGCCGACCGACGTCGCAGGACGTACAGGTGCTCAAGGACGCCATGGCCGCGGCAGGCCGGGACGTCGCCGAGATCGAGATGATCGGGGGTACCCAGGCCGTGTTTCCCGACGACGACTCCACGGCGGACCTCGGCGCGGCGCTCGCGAGCATCCCGGAACAGCTGGAACAGGGCTTCACGACGTTCTGCGTCAAGCCCAACCAGTTCATCGACGACCCGGACGCGATCGGCGCGTTCTGTCGTGACGTGATGCGCCGGGTGAACGCTCTGACTGCTTGATGCCGGGGGTGGACCGCGTGATCATCGGGGGTTGTGTGGACTCCTGAAGCTCGTGCGGTGGCCGCGGGCCGGTTCGGACGGGTGGAGCCCCGGGCGACCGCCCGCGCCTACCTGCTCGCGCCGCTGTCGGGTGCCGAGTGGAAGAAACTGCTGGAGGCCGGCCGAACAGGCCGGCCCGGCCCGGGACACGCGGCTGTCTCCCCGACGGCCCGCTCGATCCGGTCCTCGGGACCTGCTCCCGCCCCAATGCTCGTCAGCGTCGCCCGGCCAGTGCCTGGTCGGCGTTGGCCAGTTGAGTACGCATGTCCTTCTTGACGGCGGTCAGCTCCCGTTGCTTCGCAGCTATCGCTCGCCGCTGGTACGCCGCGTCGACCGACGACCAGACGCCGATGACGTTCGTCTCCCGTTTGCAGGCCACGTCCGTGCTCGCGAGTGTGAGCTCGGCCGGGCCGGCCGTCGGACCGTTGAACTTGAGGTCCTTGCCGGGCGCTCGGGTCGGGTCGGCGTAGGTGTAGTCGTTGTTGTGCCGCTCCATGCACCGTGACCAGGCACGGAAGACCGCCACCACACGAGGATCGCGTTGTGAGTCACGGTAACTGCCGATGTTGACCGCGCCGACGAGCTCCCGGTTTCCCAGCTTCTGTGGGTCCCCCGACAGCGCCTTTGTGGCCTCGCCCTGGCAACCGCCCGCAGGGAGCCGACGACCGCGCGAGTCAGCGCCCGCCGGTGTGCCGTCCTGATTCAACCCGCGCAGAACGAGCATTGCCTCCCGCCCCGGCTGCGGCCCCGTGGGCTTGTCCTTGACCTGCGGCGGCACCGAGCCGGGAACCGGGTGGTAGCCGTAGCGTGCTGCCTTGGCCGCGTCCGTGATGCCGTACCGGTGTGCCGTGTTGGCCGGGTTCAGCGTGCCCGTCTCCGGGATGGGACCGGTGGGGGCGGGCCAGGAATGGCCGAAGCGCCGCATGCACGACTCGGTCAGCACCGCCTTGGCCCGGAACAGGCGCCCGACCTGGCGATCGGTGAACAAGTAGGGCTCGACGGGCAGTACCAGGGAACTGACGTCGAGCATTTTCGGCACTGCGACGACGGGAAGCGGCCCGGAAGCCGTCGGTGTTCCGGACGGAGCGGGCGTCGGCGTCGACTCCGCCGCCTGCCCCTGCGCGCACCCCGCCGTGACGGCGAGCAGGATGATGGCTGCCCCGAGACGCCTGGTCCTGTGAGTTCGTCGCGCCGGCATGTTGTCGTATCCCTTCCGGGGGGACAGGTGCGGGGGCCCGCTCGCCAGTGCGCGGGCGGGCCGGACACGCATCAGGCGCGGTACCAGGCGAGCGAGGCGTTGTTGTTCTGTACTCCGGAGTTCAGCGCGCGGGCCTCTCCGGGCCAGAAGTCGTCGTAGGGAGCGTTGCTGCCGGAGTTCTGCCACTCGTTGTAGAAGATGCGGGCCCTGTAGATCTCATTGTTGTTCCAGGCGCGGTACACGTTGTTCTTCACCCTCTGGCCCTGGCCCTCACCAGCGGCTGTGAAAGTGTCCGTCCCGAAGTTATTGACCCAGTTCCAGTACGTGCTGTAGGAGCTGTTGCTGGAGGCGCTGTAGTAGAGGTAGAGCTGGCCGTCCCAGTCGGCAGTCCCGACCGGGGCGGGCGCGGCTGCGGGTTCCCCCTTTGCGGCAGCCGGCGCGGTGGCCAGGACGGTGCTACCGGCGATCAGTGCTGCGGCGACCGCGATGGATCCCACCACACGACGTGCAGTTGTCACGATGCTCCTCCGTTGGCGTACGGATTGGCGTACGGAACGGGGTGGCGCTCCGGCAGCAGTCAGCCGCCTGCGCGAGCCTCCCCCGTGTTGATCGGCCCTGAGACTAGGCCGGGCGCGGCACCGCACGGTCCTGACAGGTGTCAGGGCCGTGCTGCTGTCGGGACCGTCCGGTCCTCCACCACAGCGAGGGGTGGGTGGGCCTACGCCCGCGGCTCGAGCCGCAGCACGACCGCCGGTCGCCGACCGCCGACCGCCTGGACAGAGGCGGACGTGGCCCGCGAGGCTGTCAACGCCCACGGCTTTCGGGGGTGTGGACATGATGGAGTCGAGCGAGCCGACCGCTATGACGTCCACTGCCGCCCGGTGGCGGCGGCGTTGCCTCGTGGCGATCATGCCCCAGGGCAGCCGTGTGCACTGTGATGTCGAAGCGGACCTGACTCGCACCGCCGCCGGTAACGGCTGCGCGGTGGACGGGCTCTCCAACGCGGGTGCGACGCTGGGGGAGGGGGCTTCACCACCTTGGCGTACGCACGGTCGCCCTGCTTTCCGCCTGCGTGCAATGCCGTCACTGCCCGCCATCGTGACCGCTCCACAACTGCTCTATCTGTTGCGCAGCTTCAGCTGTGGATCATCGACATCAGCAGCTGGTGGGTTTCGCCGTCGGCGGCCACAACAAGTCCGCGGCCTGCCTGTCCGATCGGGGCGCCGTCGATACCCGTGACCAGGCAGCCGGCTGCCTGGCACAGAGCGATGCCGGCAGCGAAATGCACACTCCCAGACAGGTCGCCGCCATCCGTGACGTATGCGGCGCGCTTGCCGGCGGCGACCCAGGCCAATGCCAGAGTCGTGGACACAACCCGGGGCCGGAACCGTTCCACGAATCGGTGCTGGGCCAGCAAGTTCACGGCCCGGAAGCCGGGCGCGCTGGGGAACGGCGGATCCAGATTGACATCCACGAGTTGGGTGGCGGACGTGGGCGCCAGCTGGGCATCGCCACCCTTGTGTCGTACCCAGGCGGTCTCACCATCGGTGAAGAAGACCTCGCCGCTGAACGGGTCGGCCACTGCGGCCGCACCGCTGCGCAGCGCCACGTTGACGGCCACGAGCATGTTGCCGACGGCGTAGTTCAGCGTGCCGCACAGGGGATCCACCAGCCACTGGCGCGCGGCCCCTGCGGCACCCTGCTGTCCGCTTTCTTCGCCAAGCACACCGTCATCGGGCCGAGCAGCGTGGATGACGCTGAGGATCATCTTCTCGGCATCAACATCGGCGGCGGTGGCGAAGTCCCCGGCACCCTTGTCGGTGCGGGCGAGCCGCTGGCCGTAAAGGTTGCGTACTACGTCCGCGCCGGCACGTGCCGCAGCTATCGCGACCTCAGCATCGCCAAGGCCCGCATACGAGTTGATCATGTCACGCAGGATATCGGCGGCCGAGGCTCAGATCTTCGCCTGCCAGACCCATCCCGATGCCGCAATCGAGCGTGCCGCTATGCTCCGCGACCACTCCTCAAGATCTGTGCCACAACCCGGAACTCCGAGACAGCGTCCTCCGGAGAACCGGGCGTTGCCGAGCCTCCAAGTGAACTCGACAAACGGAGCGGCGGCTACCTGCGCAGGGCAGGGCCCAGACCTGACCTACCAGGTTGCGGCGTCTTGTATTTTCGCTGCTCAGCCTCACGGCCAGCTTCTATTGCCTGCGTCCCGCGGGGCATCCGGGCGACACCGGAGGTAAACGGGCGTCATCCTGATCACCGCGCACCTCGATCACACTCGGAAAGACCGCCAAACCGTTGGTGGCCCGGCCAGAACCCGCGAAAGAGCGCTGGTCGGGACGCTGGCGGCCGGGTCGGGTAACCCTCATTGCTCTCCCTGCTGCCCATGCGTGGCACTACACGTGGCAACACCGGTCAGGATTCAAGAAGCGCCGGTCACAGATGCGCGGCTAGCGTGAATGTCATGACCTCAATCGATTTCCTCACCCTCGAGGTGGCCGACCCCGCGGCTGCCGAGCGCTTCTACACGGATGCCTTCGGGCTGGGCAAACAGGTACGTCTGCGGGCCTCGGAGGAGCCGACGTCCGGCTTCCGCGGGTTCACGGTGTCGCTCGTGGTCTCCCAGCCGTCGATCGTCAACGGCTTCTTCGGCGCCGCCCTGGCCGCCGGCGCCACCGAGCTGAAGCCCGCCAAGAAGTCGTTGTGGGGCTACGGCGGCGTCGTACAGGCCCCGGACGGGACGGTCTGGCAGCTCGCGAGCTCGTCGAAGAAGGACACCGGCCCGGACAGCCGGCACATCGACGAGATCGTTGTCCTGCTGGGTGTCTCGGACATGGCCGCGACCAAGCAGTTCTACGTCGACCGGGGCCTCACGGTCGCGAAGAGCTTCGGCAGCAAGTACGTCGAGTTCGACGGTTCGGCGAGTGCCGTCAAGCTGTCGCTGTACGGACGTCGCGGCCTGGCCAAGGTCGCCGGAGTCACGCCGGAGGGCAGCGGCTCCCACCGTCTGACCATCGGCGGCGGCGAAGAGGCCTTCACCGACCCGGACGGGTTCTTGTGGGAGCCCGCAGCGGCATGAGGTTCCGGCGGCGGACGGCCGCCGCGGAACCGGACGTCAGCTCTCCTGGCCCGCTCCCGTGAGAGCCGCTCGGGCCCGTGCTGCGCGTACGGCCGCGGACAGGGTGGCGATGTCGTAGGCGCCGTGATGGCGACGGCCGTTGACGAAGAACGTGGGGGTGCCGGACACCCCGCTGAGGTCGGCGGACTCCACGTCCGCGGCAACGCGGGCGGCACCCGTACCGGCTCTCAGGTCCGCGCTGAAGCGGTCGATGTCGAGACCGACCTCCTCGGCGTAACGGAGCAGATCCTCCGGCCGCAGCTCTCCCTGATGACGCATCATCTGCTCGTGCATCTCCCAGTAGCTGTTCTGGCGGGCTGCGGCCTCGGCGGCTTCCGCGGCGAGCTGGGCGCCCGGGTGCACGTCGGTGAGCGGCAGATGCCGCCATACGTAGCGCACGTCCCCGAAGTCGGCGAGCAGCTCGCGCACCACGGGCTCGGCCAGCCCGCAGTAGGGGCACTCGAAGTCCCCGTACTCCAGCAGGGTCACGGGTGCGTCCAGGGGGCCGCGTACGTGGTCGCGGTCCATGTCGACGGGATCGCTGAGGTCGACGATCGTGCGGCCGGTGCCGAGGAGGGCGCGGGCACGGGAGGGCCGCGGCAGGGCGCCGATCACTGCGGTGACCAGCCAGGTGAGGAGGAAGGCGCAGAGGACCGCGGCCAGGATGCCGATCTTCGCCTGTTCCAGCTCGTCCCCGTCGAAGGCGAGGGTGGCGATCAGCAAGGACACGGTGAAGCCCACCCCGGCCAGGGTGCCGCCGGCCGTGATGGCGCCCCAGCCGACCGGCGGGCGCAGGCGCCCACCGCTGACGCGTGTCGTGAGCCATGTCGCGCCGAAGATGCCCAGCGGCTTGCCGAGGACATAGCCGAACAGGATGCCGAGGGTGACCGGCGAGGTGAAGGCATCGGCCAACTGACCGGCGCTCAGCGTGATGCCCGCGTTGGCGAGGGCGAACAGCGGCACGATCACATAGCTCGTCCAAGGGTGCAGCATCCGCTGGAGGCGGTCGTTGGGGGAGAGCGTCGAGGCGATCTGACGCCGCACCGAGCGCCCGAGTTCGGGGGTCGGCTGTTCGCGGAAGCGTCTGAACAGCCTGCTGGCATGTTCCAGGTCTCGGCGCTCCGCCGGCCGGGCATAGGTCAGCAGACCCATCACAAGGCCGGTCACCACCGGGTCCACCCCGGACTTCAGGAGTGCCACCCAGATCGCCGTGCCCAGCAGCGCGTACAGCGCGGGGATTCGCATGCCGAGGGTGCGTCGCACCAGCAGAACGACGGCGAAGAGCGCGAGCGCGGTCAGCAGCGGCGGCAGGGAGATGGCTCCGCTGTAGGCGAAGGCGATGACGGCCAGGGCCAGGAAGTCGTCGACGACGGCGACCGTGAGGATGAAGACCCGAAGGCTGCCGGGCAGCCGACTCCCGAAGACGGCGAGCATGCCCAGCGCGAAGGCCGTGTCCGTCGACATGGCGGCACCCCAGCCGTGCACGGAGTCCTCGCCCGCGTTGACGGACAGGTAGATCGCGACGGGTACGAGCATGCCGCTGAGCCCGGCGAGCAGCGGCAGGGTGATCCGTCGACGTTCCCGCAGCTCGCCCATGTCGAACTCGCGGCGTGCCTCCAGTCCGACGACGAAGAAGAACAACGTCATCAGCCCGCTGTTCAGCCACTCGCGCAGGTCCAGCGACACAGAGCTCGATCCGATACGGACCGACAACTCGGTTCCCCACAGCGCCTCGTACGAACCGGCGGCGATGTTGGCCCAGACGAGGGCGGCGAGGGCGCCGAGGAGCAGCACCGAGGCACTGCCGGTCTCCGTCCGCAGGAAGGCATTCAGGGGGCCGCGTGTGTCCTGGCCGCAGACGGTCTGTCCCGATGGGCCCGACGGGGGTGAGGTCTCAGCTGGCACGGTCACCCCACAAGTCTGACCCCACTCAACATGCGGCACCCGACGAAGCGCCGACGGCCGCCACCGCCGGCCCTGTCAGTCGTGTGCGGCCGTGACGCGGCGGGCGACGTGGTTCGTCCAGCGAAGGTTGGGTTCGTCCGGAGTGCAACCTGGCCCGCAGTCGCTGCTGCCGGTCCCGTCGACCACCGAACTCCCGAACACGACGATCGTGCCGCTGACGGCGGGGCTGTGTACCTCGAACACGAACATGGACAGGGACATCGCGACTCGTCCTGCGCGCGGGTCTCCGGCTCCGTGCCGTCGCTCCATAGCTCGCCCCGGGCGGAACCGCGGACCGCGGGGCCGGCCCGCGCCGGAGACCCCGCGACTCAGGAAGTGCGGGCCACTCCCACGTAGATACCGCTGCCTTCGGCTTCCTGCTCCTTGCCCGAGGGAGCCCACTCCGTCGCGGTGACCAGACCGGGCGCAACGAGGTCGAGGCCGTCGAAGAAGCGCTCCACCTCGGCACGGGTACGGAAGCCGAGCCGGATGCCGCCCTTGGCGTACTCGGCGGTGACCTGCGCGGCAAGTTCGGGATAGAGGTCGGAGGCGGCGTGCGAAAGCACCAGGTAGCTGCCCGGCGGCAGGGTGGCGACGAGATCGCGGACTATGGCGTGCGCGTCCTGCTCGTCGGGGACGAAGTGCATCAGCGCGATCAGCGACAGCGCGATCGGGCGGCTGAAGTCGAGAATGCGCTGGGCGTGCTCGACGATCCCCTGCGGCTGCCGGACATCGGCCTCGATGTAGTCGGTGACGCCTCCGGGCTGGCTGACCAGCAACGCCTCGGCATGCCGCAGGACGATCGGGTCGTTGTCGGCATAGACGACCTTCGCCGTCGGCACTATGTCCTGAACGATCTGATGGAGGTTGGGCTCGGTGGGGATCCCCGTCCCGATGTCCAGGAACTGGTCGATGCCCTGCGTGGCGAGCCAGGCAGCCGCCCGGTGCATGAACTGGCGGTTCTGCCGCGCCGCGTCCCTGGCCTCGGGCGGTAGCTTTTCACCCACGGCCTCGTCGACCGGATAGTTGTCCTTGCCGCCCAGCAGCCAGTCGTAGACCCGCGCGGGATGCGCCTTGTCGGTGACGATCTTTGAGAACTGTTGTGGGCCGGTCGGCATGACAACTCCGTAGCGTCCGTGGCTCCATGTGGATGGGTCAGGTCGAGTACTCGAAGTGCCCTGATGGAGTAGATCATGTGCTCCGCGCGAGAGGGAAGAGCCTCCCGGCGCCCAGGTGGCCGGTCTGTCGAGGGGCTCCGCGGGACGGCGTGGAGAGCCCCTGCGTCGCCTCCGCCGCGTCCGATGTGCGCCACGTCTCATCCGCCGGTTGTGACACGGGACGCGCGGCCGGTGTCTCCATGCCGAGTCCATTACTCGTGGGAGACACAGGGAGACATGATGAACGGGAATGTGCAGGTGGTCGTGGTCGGCGGCGGGTACGGGGGCGTGACGGCGGCCAATCGCCTGGCTCGGCGCGATGGCGTGTCGGTGACCCTGGTCAACCCACGCCCCGAATTCGTCGAGCGGATCCGTCTGCATCAGCTCGTGACCGGCTCCGACGACGCGGTCGAGAGCTTCGGTGAGGTTCTGGGTGGGAAGGTCCGGCTGGTGGTCGACACCGCGACGCGGATCGACCCTGCCGAGCGCCGGGTGTCGCTGGAGGGCGGCGGCACGGTCTCGTACGACTACCTCGTCTACGCCGTGGGCAGCGGCGCCTCGGATCCCGGCGTGCCCGGAGCGGCCGAGTTCGCTCATTCGGTGTCGGACATCGAGGGGGCGGAACGGCTGCGGTCGGCGCTGGCCGCGGCGCCCGTGACGGCTCCGCTGACCGTGGTCGGGGCGGGCCCGACCGGTCTGGAGACCGCCGCCGAGCTGGCGGAACAGGGGCGCAGGGTCACCCTGGTCTGCGGCGACGTGCTCGGTCCCTCGCTGCATGCCCGGGGTCGCCGCCCGGTCGCCCGTCGGCTCGCCGGTCTGGGGGTGACCGTCCTCGAAGGTCCCCGTACGCGGGTGACGGAAGTGACGCGGGACGCCGTACGGCTCGATGACGGCCGGGAGCTGCCCAGTGCGGTGACGATCTGGACCGCGGGATTCCGTGTCCCGGACCTGGCCGCCCGCAGCGGGCTGCGCACCGACGCCGAGGGCCGCCTGCTCACCGACGCGACGTTGACCAGCGTGGACGACGTACGCATCGTCGCCGCCGGGGACGCGGCGGCGATGACGGGCCTGCCGTTCCGGATGAGCTGCCAGGCCGCCGTGCAGCTGGGCCCGGCAGCCGCCGCCACGATTCTGCGCCGGATCGCGGGGAAGACACCCGCTCCCGTCCGGATGTGGTTCGCCGGACAGTGCCTGAGCCTCGGCCGGGACGAGGGCGTCACCCAGTTCTCCTACCCGAACGACAGGGTGAACGCGCTCCACATCGGCGGGCGGCCGGGTGCGGGCGTCAAGGAGATCGCCTGCAAGTTCACCCTCAACAAGCTGGTGTCCGGGGCACGCAAGGCCGGCGCCCGCACTGCCCACGGCGACGACACCGACCGCCCGGAGACGCCTGGGCCGGAACACCGCACGACACCGTCCGGCACCGGACGCGCGGCCTAGCCGCCAGGCCCCCTGCTCCGGCCGGACCGACCGGTCCGGCCGGAGCAGGGGGCGCTGACGGCGATAACCCGTCTTCGGACCGGGTACACATCCACGGCCTGCCTCCGGCAGGTGGGCCGACCGCGAGAGAGCGAAGCGCACGACATGAACGACCACGTCACCGATCCCGCGACAGAGGCCTTCGTCGCCCACCGCAACCTGCTGTTCACCGTCGCCTACGAGATGCTCGGTTCCGCGGCGGACGCCGAGGACGTCCTCCAGGAGACCTGGCTGCGGTGGGTCAAGGCCGACCTGGCGCAGGTGCGGGACCAGCGCGCCTACCTGGTGCGGATCACGACCCGGCAGGCGCTCAACCGGCTGCGCACCCTCAAACGGCGCAAGGAGGCCTACGTGGGCCCCTGGCTGCCCGAGCCCCTGCTCACCGCCCCGGACGTGGCCGAGGACGTCGAACTGTCCGAGAACCTGTCGCTGGCCCTCATGTACATCTTCGAGACCCTCTCACCGACCGAACGGGCCGTCTTCGTACTGCGCGAGGTCTTCGAGTTCGGCTACGACGACATCGGCGGCGCGATCGGCAAGAGCCCCGCCGCCGCACGCCAGATCGCCTACCGCGCACGCCAGCACGTCGACGCCCGCAGACCGCGCACACCGGCTTCCTCGGAAGAAGCCCGGGCGGCGTCGGACTCGTTCCAGCGTGCGCTCGAAACCGGGGATCTGCAGGGGCTGCTCGACGTACTTGCTCGGGACGTCGTCTTCGTCAGCGACGGCGGCGGCCTCAGGCTGGCGGCCCTGCGGCCGGTCGTCGGCGCCGACAAGGTGCTCCGCTACATGGCCGGCAGTGTCGACAAGGCAGGCGGCACCTTCAGCAGCGAGCCCACGACGGTCAACGGCAACCCCGGGCTCATCCTGCGCCTGGGCGACGTGATCGACGGCGTGCTGGCCTTCACGGTGGAGAACGCCCGCGTCACCGCCCTCTACTACGTCCGCAACCCCGAAAAGCTCACCCGCGTCGAGTCGGAAACCCCGCTCACTTCCCGCTGACGCCCCTCGGGGGCGGTACTTGGAACCCGCGCGCCCGACAGCGGCACGTCCTGCGATGGACCGGCGGGCAAGCATGAAGCTGCTCATGCGCCGCAGTTGCCGCACACGCCTAATCCGGAGAACGCTTCCCACTCT
Source organism: Streptomyces phaeochromogenes (assembly GCF_001418655.1). GTDB lineage: Bacteria > Actinomycetota > Actinomycetes > Streptomycetales > Streptomycetaceae > Streptomyces > Streptomyces phaeochromogenes. Next base: position 98,734 of record NZ_LIQZ01000116.1, read on the forward strand.
CTCCGGCGAGGCCAGCTCGGATGCTCCCGTGGTGGCTTGAACACCAAGCTGCCGTCAGCGAAGCATCCGTGCCGTCGTGCCGCGGCCTGCCGGCCGGGTGGGCCACAGCCTGCGGCGAGTTCGCTCCGGAGGCCATCCGCCCGGTTCCGGCGGCGGAGCAGCTATGCGGCGCAGCACCGTCGAGGGATGCGTCAACGCTGTTGCGCCGACCTCGCCGACCTCGCCGAGGTCGGTCGAGCGAGTGGACGACGGTAGCGACAGAGCGTGACAAATCGATTTCGCTACAAGTTCCGAAATTATTCGGGGCGGCTTCCGGCATGCCGTCGAAACACACCATTCATACGGTCACTCACTATCGGCCGCATAGGACCCATCGGTCGCATTGGGTCCATCAGGCTGAAAAGGCTGCTTTCACCAGAAAGCACATCACTGTCCTCAGCGCCTTCATGTGACAGGAGCCCCGAGTGTCCAACCTCTCCAGACGCGATGCCCTACGGCTGACCGGCGGCATCGCTCTCCTCGGCAGCTTCGCCCTGGCGGGCTGTGGCCGCAGTGACGACACCACCGCGAAAGCCGGCGCCGAGCCCATCGCCAGCTCCCCGGCCACAGGCACCATCACTGTCTGGGCCGCCCAGGGCGATGCGGACGTGCTCGACAAGGTCATCAAGCCTTTCAAGGCGGCGAACCCCGACCTCGACGTGAAGTTCACGCTGATCCCGAACGCCGACTACTACACCAAACTCCAGTCGGCGATCGCGGCGGGCAAGGGGCCCGATGTCGCCCAGTTCTTTCCCGAGTCGCAGGCGCAGTTCCTCGATCCGTCGATCCTCCGGCCAGTTCCGGACGGCCTCGTCGACCCGGACAGCTTCTTCACGAGCCTGTGGGACGCGGGTGTGGTCAAGGACGTCGCCTACACGGTGCCCTGGTACGCGTACACCTACGCGCTCGTCTACCGCTCCGACCTGGCCAGGAAGGCGGGCGTCGAGGCGCCGAAGACATGGGACGAGATGGTGCCGTTCTTCAAGGCGCTTCAGGGCGCCGGAGCCGCGCACGGCCTCGGAGCCGACATCGGCTGGGACATCTTCAACGGCCAGGACGCCGCGATGTACGCCTGGCAGGCGGGCGGTTCGCTGCTGTCCTCGGGCGGCGAGTGGACGCTCGACACTCCGGCGATGGTCGACGCGATCACGTACAACGCGTCGTTCTACACCTCGGGGACCGCCGACACCGCCGGGCCCGGGTTCCTCGACTCACAGCCGTACTTCGTGTCCGGCAGGACGGCCACGATGATCACGGGCCCATGGGTCATCGGCCAGCTCGACGCCGCCGCGAAGAAGGACGGCTGGACGGCGTCCCACGTGGCCACGGCGCCGCTGCCGGCGGGGGCGTCGGGCAGCGTCTCCTTCTCCGCGGGCGGCAGTTGGGGGGTGCTTGCCGACACCGACAACGCGGACGCGTCGTGGAAGCTCATCCGGTACATATCGAGCCCGAGGACGCAGGTGTCGCAGTACAAGGCGTACAGCTCGCTGCCTGCGGTCGTCTCCGCCTGGAAGGACTCCGCCATCGCGGGCCAGCCGCTGCTGGACGCCTTCTTGACGCAGCTGAAGAACACCCAGGCGTTCCCGCAGGTCAGTACCTGGCCGCAGGTCGCGACCCGGCTGGGCAAGGAGATGGAAGCGGTGGCCAAGGGCGAGGAGACCGCCGCGAAGGCCGCCGCGAACCTCCAGTCGTACGCCGACAGCCTCGGCACGGGCACGGAGTGATCCGCGGATGACCGTCACCGTCCTCCAGAAGGTGCCTCGCAGAACTCGTCGTCCTCGGGGCGCCCGTCGAACGGCTGTGGGCTGGCTGTTCCTGGCACCGTTCACCGTCGTGTTCCTGGTCTACACGGCGGTCCCCACCGTCGCCGCGCTCGGGTTCAGCCTCACCGACCTGCGGGGCGCGGATCTGCGTCATCCGTTCGCGGTGGACTTCACCGGACTGGACAACTATCTCCGCCTGTTCCAGGACCAGAGCTTCCTGCGGGACATCCTCAACACCGCCGTCTTCGTGGCCGTCGGCGTGCCACTGACCATGGGGATCGGACTCGCGCTGGCTCTCGCGCTGAACTCCGGCATCCGTCGGCTGCGCGGCGTGTTCCGCACGGTCTTCTTCGCGCCGGTTGTCACGAACGTCGTAGCGGTCGCCCTGATCTGGCAGTACGCCTTCAACGCGGGCGGCACCGTCAACAAGACGCTCGGTGCTGTCGGCTTCGCCGGGCCGAACTGGCTGGACGACCCGAACCTGACCATGCCCGTGGTCATCCTGCTCGGCGTCTGGCGGAACTTCGGCATCGCGATGGTGTTGTTCCTCGCCGGCCTGCAGGCGATTCCGCAGAACGTGTACGAGGCCGCCTCCCTCGACGGGGCCGACCGGTGGCGGCAGTTGAGGCACATCACCCTGCCGCTGCTGCGGCCCACCACTCTCATGGTGTCGGTGCTGCTGACGGTCTTCTATCTCCAGGTGTTCGACGAGCCGTACCTGCTCACCAACGGCGGCCCGCTGGGCTCCACCGAATCGGTGGCGCTGTACACCTACCACCAGTTCGGGGCCGGCGAGTTCGGGATGTCCTCGGCGGCGTCGTTCGTGACGCTCGTGCTCGTGATGCTGGTGAGCGCCGTCCAGTTCCGGCTGCTGAGGCCCCGCACATGACCGCCCTCGCCGCGTTGGAGAACGCCGACATGACCACCGACCGGATCGCGGTGCGCCGCCGGTCCGTCTCCCGGCCCCTGCTGTACGGCGCGCTCGTGCTGTGCGCGCTGCTCACGATGCTTCCGTTCGTCTGGGTGATCAGCGGCTCGTTGCGCAGTCTCGACGAGATCCGCTCCGACCCCGGTGCCTGGGTCCCTCAGCACCTCACCTTCGACAACTTCGCGCGGCTGTTCACCACAGAGGGCTTCGGCCGGTTCCTGGTCAACAGCGTCGTGGTCGCGGTCATGGTGGTGGCCGGCAACATCGTGGCGGCGTCGGCCGCCGGCTACGCACTCGCCAAGCTCGACTTCGCCGGCAGGCGGATCGCGTTCGCCGCGGTGATGGGCGCGATGATGATGCCGCTCACCTCGGTGTTCGTCACGCAGTTCGTGATCACGGTCGACCTGGGCCTGGCGGACACCCTCACCGGTGTCGCGCTGCCGAGCGTGGCGCTGCCGTTGTCGGTCTTCATCATGCGGCAGTACGCGATGTCGATCCCCGACGAACTGCTCGAAGCGGCCCGGATCGACGGCGCGGGGGAGTTCCGGATCTTCTTCGGGATCTTTCTCCCGCTGGCCGGACCCGCTGTCGCGACGATCACGATCATGTCGTTCCTCAGTTCGTGGAACAACTTCCTCTGGCCGCTCATCGTCGCCCAGAGCATGTCCAGTTACACACTGCCGGTGGGCCTGGCCGCCACCAGTCAGGCCGCGGCGCACGTCACCGACTACGGTCTGCTGCTCGCCGGGGCGATCGTCGTGATGCTGCCGGTGCTGGTGCTCTTCCTGTTCCTGCAGCGCTACTTCGTGCAGGGCGTCGCCGGAACGGGAATGCGGTGACCCCCATGGACTCGTTCGACACGCCCGGCGAGCGAAACGAGACGAGGGTCCGCCCGGCCGAAGTTTGGGAGACCGTCACCGTCCGCGCGCCGGCGGGCACGGTCATCGGCCGTCGCACCGGCTCGGTTCGGCGCTTCCTCGGTATTCCGTACGCCGAAGCTCCCACCGGCGCACGGCGGTTCGCAGCGCCGGCCCGCCGCGGCCGGTTCACGGAGCCGTTCGACGCGTCCCGGCACGGTGCCACCGCGCAGCGCGTGCCGCTGTTCGCCACGACCACGGTGCCGGAGCCGTCGGTGCCGGGCGACGACGTGCTGAACCTAGGGATCGTCGCGCCCGACGCCGACGACGACCGCGAGCCCTTCCCGGTTCTGGTGTGGATCCACGGCGGCGGCTTCCTGGCGGGGAGCCCGGCCAGCCCGTGGTACGACGGCCGTGCCTTCGCCCGCGACGGCGTGGTCTGCGTCACCGTCGGCTACCGGCTGGGCGTCGACGGATTCGCCGTACTGGACGGCGTCCCGGCGAACCTCGGGTTGCGCGACCTGCTGCTCGCGCTCGACTGGGTGCAGGACAACATCGCCGCTTTCGGCGGCGATCCGGACCGGGTCACCGTCGCCGGTCAGTCGGCCGGGGGAGCGGCGGTCCTCGCGCTGCTCTCGTCGCCCGCGGGCAGCGGCCGTTTCCACCGTGCCGCCGGCCTGTCCGGTGGCATCTTCGCGGCAGACGGGGACGCGGCACGCGACTTCCTCGGGCGGCTCGGGCACCGGCTTGGTGTGCCGCCGACGCGAGCCGGATTCGCCGACCGCGCCGTGGAGCACATCCAGCAGTGCGTCATCGACCTGCGGGACGAGCAGGGCGACGCCATGCCGGCGCTCGGCCTGTTCGTCGGCGACGACATTCTGCCCGCGCCCATCGCCGACGGACTCACCCGGCACGGACACGCCGTACCGCTGCTGCTCGGCGCCACGGGCGACGAATTCGACGGAGACACCACCACCAGCACAGCAGGCAGCCGCGAGGCAGGCACCCGGGTGACGGACACCCTCTTCCGCGTCGCCTGCCCGCGCGTCGCGGCCTCCCGCCGCGACGCCGCCGCCGGCACCTGGCTGTACTCCTTCGAATGGCCCTCCCCGGTGCTCGGTGGCGCCACGCACTGCGTCGACATCCCGTTCTTCTTCGACGTGCTCGACGCACCCGGAGTCGGTGAAGCGCTCGGGCCGAACCCGCCAGGGGAACTGGCCGCACTGACCCACGCTGATCTGGTCGGGTTCGTACGCGGCCAGGAGCCCGCCTGGGCCAGGGCGACCGGGACACTCGGCGACGCGGCTCGTGAATACGGTCGTCGCGGCGCTGCGCTCACCGCCGACACCACGGGCGTGTTCGATCCGGTGGTACCGGCGGTGTCCGGGGTGGCGGAGGCGTGCTGATGTCCGGAATGAACCAGAGCGCCGTCCGACGCATCAACACCTCGGTCATCCTGCGCGCACTGGCGGTGTCGGCCGGGCCCATCACGCTGACCGAGCTCGCCGAGCAGGTCGGCCTCTCCCGCCGCACCATCGAGGTCGTCCTGGACTCGCTCGTCGAGGCGGGCTGGGTGACCGAACTGGACCGCGTGCCGACCAGTGGCTGTGCAGGGCGCCCGGCCCGCCGGTACGAACTGCGGGCCGAACACGCGCTGCTGGCGGCCGTGCGCATCACCACCCTGGACGCGTCCGCGGTCATCGCCGACGTACGCGGCCGTGTCGTCGGCCGGGCGCACCGGCCGCTGCGCGCCTACCAGGATCCGCAGTCCACGCTCGACGACGCGGCGGCACTCGTGCTGGAGGCGCTCGACGACGCGGGCGGGTCGGCGAACCGTCTTCGGGCCGGTGCTGTCGCGAGCGGTGGCGCGATCGACGACGACGGGGTCGTACGACGCCTGGTGCACACGACGCGCTGGGAAGGCGTGAACCTCCCCGAGGAACTCGCGCAGCGGGTCCCGATGCCCTGGTTCGCCGACAACGACACCAATCTCGGTGCCCTCGCGGAGCGTTGGCGGGGCGTGGCCGGCGATCACGACAACGTCGTATGGGCGATACTCGGGAACCGGACCGGCCTGGGCATCCTCATCCGAGGCGCCGTGCACAGGGGGCTCGACGGTGCCGCCGGCGAGATCGTCGAAGCGGTATCGATGCCGACCGGCTCGGTGGAGAACCGCCCGGTGGCAGGGCTCACCTCCCCGGAACCGGATCGACGCAGGGTCGCGCTCGACCGCTTCGACGCGGCTCGTGCCGGTGATGCGACAGCGCTCGCCGAGGTGGACGAATTCGTGGAGAACATCGCGTCGATCCTCACGACCCTGTCGTGGACGGTCGCGCCGTCGCTCATCGTGCTCGGCGGCGGTCTGGAGGACGCGGCCGATGTGCTGCTGCCCCGGGTGCGCAAGGCGATGCACGACGCCCGCACCCCCGCGGTCGAGCTGCGTGCCACGTGTCTGGGGCGCGATGCCGACCTCATCGGCGCCGTCAAGCTGGCACTCGATTCGATGGACACGCAGCTGTTCGGCCCGCTCGCCCCGAGCGCGTGAACGCTCACCACCAGCGGAAGCAGGACAGCGTGGCAGACGTCAGTACCAGGCAGCAGTACAGGACAGGAGTCTCCCTTTGACCGGCACCACTCGCACCAGCGTCCTCGTCGTGGGCAGCGGCATCATGGGATCAGTCGTGGCCAGACTGCTGCGCGACACCGATCCGGCGCTGGACATCACGATGGTCGAGGGTGGCAGTGCGATCGGCGAGGTCCCCGGCCTGCACCTGCACGACGTCGACGATCCGGTTCTCTGGTCGCGCTACAACGAACGGGTCGGCACCGGCATCCAGGGCATGTACACCGGCGCCGAGGTGGTGCGCGATGCCGCGGGCAGCCTCGACGATCTGACACCCGGCATGTTCCACGCGCTTGCCTTCGGAGAGGGCGCCGAGGCGATGCCCGCGACAGCGCTCGCGTGGAACGCCGGTGGCATGGGCGTGCACTGGACCGCCGCGACGCCCTGGCCCGCCGGGGACGAGGTGTTCGACTTCGGCGCCCCGGCCCGCTGGGCGACGGACCTGGACACCGCGCGCCGGGTGCTCGCGGTCACCCCGTCCGCGATCGGTCCGACCGACGTCGGCCGGATCGTGCTCGACGTACTGCGTCGGCGCTTCGACGGCATCGGACCGGACGACCGGCGGCCACAGCCGATGCCCATGGCCGTCACCACGCCGGCATCGGGCCCCATGCCGCGCACGGCTCCGGGGACGATCTTCCCCGCGATGGCGACCGGCGAGGACCCGGCCTTCACCCTGCTGACCGGTACCCTCGCGACCGCTCTCATCGTCTCGGACGGCCGGGTCGCCGGCGCCCGGCTGCGTCGCATCGCCGACGGCGCCGAGTCGCAACTCCTCGCGGACGTCGTGGTGGTGTGCGCCGACGCGCTGCGCACCCCGCAATTGCTCTTCGCCTCGGGCATCCGGCCCGAAGCACTGGGCCGCTACCTCAACGAGCACGCGTTCATCACCGCCCGGGTACTGCTCGACCCCGACCGGTTCGGCATCGGGCTCGACGCCCTGCCCCTGCCGCGCGTGGGCGAGTTCAGCACGGATTCGCTCTGGCTGCCCCAGAACGGAGCGGCGCAGCCGTTCCACGGCCAGATCATGAACCGAACGTACGTGGACGAAGACGGCCGCCCCCTCGCCCACTCCGTGGGCCTCTCGCTGTACGTGCCTGTCGAGTCGCGCCCCGAGAACCGGCTGGTGTTCTCGCCGACCGAGACCGACCTCGCAGGCATGCCCCGAATCGGTGTCGAGTTCGGCTACTCCGACGCGGACCGCACGTTGCTCGGCCGGGCACTCGACGACATCCAGTCGATTGCCGAGGAATTCGGCCCCTTCGATCCCGCGACGGAGCGTGCGCTGCTCCCGCCCGGCTCGTCGTTGCACCTGACCGGCACCGTCCGCTCCGGCCCGGTCGACGACGGCACCAGCGTGTGCGGCCCGGACGGCCGGGTGTGGGGCTACGACAACCTGTACCTCGCGGGCAACGGCGTGATCCCCACAGCGATGGCCGCCAACGTCACCCTGACCGGCGCGGTGACGGCCGTACGGGCCGCCCGGGCCGTCGCCGCCCGGACCGCCGCGCTCGCCGCGCATCGAGAGGAAGTCCGATCATGATCGACATCGCAAAGGAATACCGGGTGGTGCTCCCGACGTGGATCGACGACGAACTGGCCGCCGTCCCCGCTGTCATTCCCGACCGTGACGACCGGATGCGCCTCGTGCACCGGCTGGCCGACCGCAACTGGCGTGAGGGCAACGGCGGCCCGTTCGCGGCACTCGTCGCCGAGCGGGACACCGGCCGGATCGTCTCGGTCGGCGTGAACGTCGTACTCGCCTCCGGCGTCTCCAGCGCGCACGCCGAAGTCGTCGCCCTCGGACTGGCCCAGACGGCGACGGGCGGCTGGGACCTCGGTGGTGACGGAATGCCGGCGCACGAGCTGGTGGTGAACTGGCGTCCGTGCATCCAGTGCTACGGCGCGGCGATGTGGTCCGGGGTGCGCGGCCTCGTGGTCGCCGGCGAGGGCCCGGAACTGGAGGAGATCACCACGTTCGACGAGGGTCCGCTCGGCGCGGACTGGGCCGAGCAGTTCCAGGCGCGCGGCATCGAGGTCGTGCGGGACGTGCTCCGGGACGAGGCGCTCGCGGTGTTCCGCGGCTACCGGGAGGCCGTCGACGCCGACGGCATCGTCGTCTACAACGCGCGCGCAGGCGCCGAATGATTCCGCCGATCCGAATGGAGAGACTCCCGTGGCACCACGCTTCGCCACCGACATCGTGACCTTCTACCATCCCGGATTCTGGGGCCTCGAATCCGCAGACGCCTTTCGCGACTGGGCCGTCAAGAACCCCGAGCGTTTCTGGGACCGGACGATGGACGCGTTGGCCGAGGCCGGTGTCACCGGCATCGAGCTGACCTTCGCGCCGGGCGACATCGACTCGGTCCTGCGCGCGTTCGGCGACGCGTCGTCGTTCCGCCATGAGTTGCGGGCCCGCGGCCTGTCGGTCGTGAGCGCCTTCATCGCCGAGAGCGAATGCCCCGACTGGCGGGACAGCGACAGCCTGCCCGCGATAGTGGCCGATGCCGAGCGACGTGCGTCCTTCCTCGCCGACGTGGGCGCCGGACTTCTCGTCGCCGGGCTGCCCATGCGTGCGACGTCGGGGACGCGCCCGCCCTTCTTCGTCGACGCCGCGTACATGACCCGGATGGCAGACATCGCCCACATCGTCGGCGAGGCCGTCGCACAGCATGGGGTGAAGCTCGCCTTCCACACCGAGTCGAACAGCACCCTCTGGTACGAGAGGGACATCGACCTGTTCATGGCGCTGACCGATCCGCGCTACGTGTGGCTGTGCCCCGACTCCTGCCACATCGCCCTCGGGGGAGGCGACCCCGTCGCCGTCGCGCGTCGCCACTCCCAACGCATCGCACTGGCGCACTGGAAGGACGCGGTCAAGCCGATCGACGTCGAACTCACCATCGACGAAACGGTCTTCGCCCAACAGCAGCCCTACATGACCGAACTGGGTACGGGCATCGTGGACTGGAGAGGATGGGCCGCCGCGATGTCACTCACCCCCGGCGCCGACATCGTGCTCATCGAGCTGGACGAGGCGGCCGATCCCGTCGCCGCGCTCCGGACAGGGACGGCCGTGGCGAAGGGGATACGGGCAGACGCCGGGCTTCTCTCCTGAGCCGGTTGGCCGTCGCCCTCAGCGGTGGATCCCGGAGGAAGTGGATGCCGCGCGACCTGCGCCGCCCCGAAACTGGGCAGGGAACACGGGCCGGCCGGCGGCCCTTCGCCAAATGATCACAGTCTGGAAGGACGCACGACAGTGAAGTCTCACATTGCCACCTCGACGCCCAAGTTCACCGTGCCGGCCGTCGACATCTCCCCCTACATCGGAGACGGTACGGACGAGGAGCGGGCGAGTGTGGCACGGCTGATCGACGCCGCGTGTGCCGAGGTGGGGTTCATCCAGATCCTCGGGCACGGCGTTCCGCAGCACGCGCTCGACGGTCTGAAGGGGGCGATGGACGCCTTCTTCGCGCTGCCGCTGGAGGCGAAGAAGGCGTACCGCGTCGGCGGCGCCAACCGCGGATACAGCCCCCCGAAGAGCGAGTCGCTGAGCCTGAGCCTGGGACTTGAGTCGGCCTCGCGGATGAACGATTTCTTCGAGGCCTTCAACGTCGGTGTCGAGGCGCGTTCCTTCCCGCCCGAACTCGGCCTGTCCGAGGACGACTTCGGAATCAACGTGTGGCCGGACATCGAGGAGTTCACGCCTCGGGTGGAGGCCTACTTCGGTCACGCCTCACGGGTGGCACGCACGCTGGCGCGGATCTTCGCGGACGCCCTCGGCCTGACACCCGACTTCTTCGACGCGATCACCGGGCACTCCATCGACGTGCTCCGTATGAACAACTACGCCCTGCCCGAAGGCACCGTGGACCTGGACGGCGAGCTGATGGGCATGGGCGAACACACCGACTACGGGATCGTCACCGTGCTGTGGGCCGACCAGGTTCCCGGGCTCCAGGTGCTCGACCGCCACGGCACCTGGCACGACGTGGCGCCCGCGGACGGCGCTCTGCTCGTGAACCTCGGTGATCTCACGGCCCGGCTGACCAACGACCGGTGGATGTCGACGCTGCACCGCGTCAAGCCGCCTGTCGTCGACGGGACGATCCTGCGGCGCCGCTCGGCCGCCTTCTTCCACGACGGGAACCCGGACGCGGTCATCGAGACGCTCCCCGCCCTGCTCGACGCGGACCACGGTCTCGCCTACGAACCGGTCACCGTCCGAGAGCACATCAGGGCCAAGCTGAACGGTTCGCGGCAGGGCAAGAAGAACGTGGCCGCGGTCCGCGAGGCCGCACGCGCCCGGGCCGCCACCGAGTGAACCGCCCCGCACCCAGGCAGTCGCCCCGGGTCACTCAAGGCCCGGGCCAGACGGCCGAGGCGTCGTCGCGGTGGGGGTCGGGCAGGCGGATCGGGCGTACGGGGATCGTACGGCTGTGTTCTTCGGTCACGGCTGCCCATGGGGCGGAGTGCCCGGAGTAGCACAGGGCTGTCAGGGCGAAGACGTTGTCGGCGTACACCTCGACGTATTCGCCGATCGTGAGGATGCGGAGGGTGGCGGCGGGTTCGGTCAGGACGGTCTCGCCGAGCCGGAGGCCGCCCGGGCCGGTGATCCACAGGTTCTTGCCGTCGCAGCCGACGGAGAGGGCGGGGCGGCCGTCGCCCAGGGCTTCGGTGCGGAGGGTGATTTCGACCGGCCCGGTGATGCCGATGTCGCCGACCGCGTGGAGGGCGGGCCGGTCGGTCTCCTCGCCGAGCCAGACGTTCAGGCCGGTCCACCATTCCAGGCGGGGCGCCAAATCCTCCCGTACGACAAGGGACTTGGGCTGGGCCAGCATGCCGCGGCAGCGCTCCCCGGTGTCGGTGAGGCCGACCTGACGGGGCGTGGTGTGCACGACGACCCGGGAGCCGTCGGGCGCGGCGACGACACGGGGGGCGTACGAGCCGGTCGGGCCGAGGGGGCCGCGGCGGGTCCAGGGGCCGCGCAGGCGGGGGGCTGTCCACGCCTCGAAACCGCGGGTGGCGCCGATGGAGCCGAGCAGCAGCCAGCCGCCGTCGTCGAGGCGTTCCAGGACCGGGCACTCCAACTCGTCGACGTCCCCGGGTGAGACGAGCGGCGGGTGGACCGTCCAGTGCTCAAGGTCGGTGGACGTGGCCAGCGCCACGCAACCGCTGACCTCCACCGGCAGCGAGGCGTCGCTCGCGCAGACGGCCATCACCCAGCCCTCGCCCTCGTCGTCGCGCACGACGAACGGGTCGCGCCAGCCCATGCGTTCACCGGTGCGGTACCAGCGCGGGTCCGCCTCGACGACCGGACCGGTGCCGTGGCGCCGCCAGCCCGTGCCGTCGGTGCGGTCGGAGTACGCGAGGCCGACGGACTGCAGGGGCCAGCCGTCCGCCGTCAACCCGCTCACTCCCGTGTAGAACATGGCCATTCCGCCGTCGTGCCGCAGCGGGTGCATGGTCCACACGGCCTGCTGGTCGAAGCGGCCGGGCAGCCCGTTGCCGAAGGCGGTGCCCTGGGGCTGCCAGCGGACCAGGTCGGAGGAGGTCGCCCGGCCGTAGGAGGTCTCCATCCGCAGGTGGTCGAACTCCGCCGTCCAGGGCCCCTGCAGGTGCAGCACCGTGTACGTGCCGTTCTCGTCGCGCAGCAGGGCGAAGTCGTTCACGCAGAGGCCGGGCGGGGCGTATCGCATGCACAGTTCCTGTCGGCTCACAGCGCCCAAACGCATGCGCTGACCATTGACCAAAGCGGTATCTCTTGGGAATCGGCCCAAGTAAATATGAACGCAAACGCTTGCGCAACAGCGAGGCCAGGTTTACGGTCACGTCACTCGCAGATCACACCGCCGTGAAATCAACGGGAGGAACTGAGCCGTGACGGCCAGCATCAACGACGTCGCCCGCGCCGCCGGCGTCTCCGCGTCCACCGTGTCCCGCGCCCTGCGCGGCCGGGCAGGCGTCTCCGACGAGGTGCGGGACCGGATCGCGTCCGTCGCCGCACAGCTCGGCTACACCGCGTCCCGCTCCGCCTCCAGCCTGGCCAGCGGTCGCACATTCACCATCGGGGTCGTCGTCCCGTACGTGGGCCGCTGGTTCTTCGGCACCGTGCTCGACGCGGCGGAGCAGGTGTTCAGCGCCGCCGGGTACGACGTTCTGCTGTACAACCTGGGCACGCCCGAGACCCGCAAGCGCTTCTTCGCGAAGCTGCCGGTCCGCAAGCGGGTGGACGCGGTGCTGTCGCTGCTCATCCCCGACGAGGGGGAGTCCGCGGCGCTGCGCTCCCTCGGAGTGCCGCTGGCCAGCACGGTCGGCGGCGCCCGGCCCGGCTTCACGGTGGTCGGCATCGACGACCGGGCCGGCGCGGAGAGCGCCGTACGGCATCTGGTGAACCTCGGCCACCGCCGGATCGGCACGATCAGCGGATCCAGCGGGCCGCTGCACTGGACCACGCCCATCGAGCGCCGCCGCGCGTATCTCGACGTCCTGGCCGAGGCCGGGATAGAGCACGACCCGGCCCTGGAGGCGGACGGCGACTACACCCTCGAGGGCGGCGAGCGGGCGATGACCGAGCTGCTGGCCGCCTCCCGCCCGCCCACCGCCGTGTTCGCACAGTCCGACGAAATGGCGATGGGCGCGCTCCGGGCCCTGCGCCGCCACCGGCTGAAGGTCCCGGACGACGTGTCCGTCGTCGGCTTCGACGACCACGAACTCGCCGACGTGATCGGGCTGACCACCGTCGCCCAGCCGGTCGCGGGCCAGGGCGCCGAGGCCGCCCGCCTGCTGCTGCGCCAGCTCGACGAACCCGACGCCGAACACCCCGGCCACGTCCAGATGCCCATCCACCTGGTCCTGCGCGAGACCACCGCCCCGCCCCGTCCACGCGGACCGCAGTAACACCCCCCTCTGAGCCACACACCCCGCGCCTCGACAGCGCTCCCACACCTCGAATCCACGCCACAGCACGGAGGCACAGACCATGAGCTCGACCAACAGAAGGCACCGCCGCACGGCCTGTACGGGCCTGGCCCTGCTCCCTCTCGTGGCACTGGCCGCCTGTGGCGGAGGCAGTGGCACCGACGCCTCGGCGGACGCCGGCAGCGGCAAGGGCACCATCAGCGTCTGGGCCCACCAGGGCCAGAAGAGCGAGGACGCCGCCGTGCAGGCCGCGGTGAAGTCCTTCAACTCCTCGCAGAGCGACATCAAGGTCGAGCTGAAGCTGATACCCGGCAACGACTACACCAAGACCATCACCGCCACCAGCGCCTCCGAGCTGCCGGACGTGATGGAGTTCGACGGCCCGACCATGGCGAACTTCGTCTACAACAAGAAGCTCGCCCCCGTCGACGACTACGTCTCCGCCAAGACGATGTCCAACGCCACCGACGCGAGCAAGTCCCAGGGTGCGATCGGCGGCAAGCACTACGGCCTGGGCATGTACGACTCGGGCCTGGGGATCTACGGCAACAAGAAGCTGCTCGACGCGGCCGGCGTGAAGTACCCGACCAGCCTGTCCGACGACTGGACGGCCGAGCAGTTCACCGCCGCGCTCAAGGCGTTGAAGGCCAAGGACTCCGACGGCAAGACCCTCGACATCCAGGAGGGCAACGGCCTGGCCACCGAGTGGGGGACCTACGGCTTCGCCCCCGTCGTCTGGTCGGCCGGCGGCTCGCTGATCAAGGGCGACAAGGCGGAAGGCGCCCTCGACACGCCGGCCGTCGTCTCGGCACTGAAGACCGTCCAGTCCTGGAAGACCTACGTCGACCCCAACACCGACGGCAACGCCTTCGCCAAGGACCGCGTCGCCCTGAGCTGGGTCGGCCACTGGATGTACCCCACCTACAGCAAGGCCCTCGGCGACGACCTCGTCGTCCTGCCGCTGCCCGACTTCGGCAACGGTCCCAAGACCGGCCAGGGCTCCTGGGCGTGGGGCATCGGCGCCGACACCAAGAACGCCAAGGCCGCCGGCACCTTCATGGACTACCTGCTCAACGACGCCAACGTCACCGCGATGACGACGGCCAACGGCGCCCCGCCCGCCACGAAGACCGCGCTCGCCGCGAGCCCCCTGTACAAGGAGGGCGGCCCGCTCCAGCTCTTCGCCGACCAGCTCGCCAAGCCCTGCGGCGACAGCGACATCACCAAGTCCTGCGTCGCCGTCACCCGCCCGGTGACCGCCGGATACCCCACCATCACCGCCAAGTTCAGCGAGGCCCTCAACTCGATCTACGGCGGAGCCGACGCGAAGAGCGCTCTGGAGAAGGCCGCCCGCGCCATCGACCAGGACTTCTCCGACAACGCCGGCTACAAGATCCCGTAGGACCATCGGCCAGGGGCGGGACGGTACAGACCGCGCCCGCCCCCGCCGGGAACAGGACCCATCCGTGACATCCGTCGAACCGGCGCACGCCGCGCCCCACGCCCGGGAGAAGGCCCCACCCGTGACCGCCGCCAAGCCCGCGCGTCCTGTGCGTCCGGCGCGTTCCGTGCGCAAGAACCGCGACTGGCTGCACGGCCTGCTCATGTCCACGCCCGCCGTCGCCGGACTCATAGCCTTCGTGGGCATCCCGTTCGGATACGCCGTCGTCCTCTCCTTCTACAACGTCCGCCTCGGCTCCCCGCTCGCGCCCACCTTCTTCGGCCTGGAGCAGTACCGGCGGCTGTTCACCGACCCCGACCTGTCCGGCCCCTTCCTGCGGGCCCTGCTGAACAACCTGACCTTCGCCGTGGTCGTCGTCCCTGTCCAGACGGGCCTGGCGCTGGGGCTGGCGATCCTGCTGAACCGCAAGCTCAAGGCGATCGGACTGTTCCGGTCCCTCTTCTTCATGCCGGTCGTCTTCCCGATGGCGCTGGTCGCCGTGATCTGGCGGCTCATCCTCGCCCGCAGCGACCAGGGCATGCTCAACTCCGCCCTGCACGCGGTGAGTTTCGGCAACTGGGGCGCCTTCGACTGGCTGGGCGACTCCGCCACCGCGATGGCCTCGATCATCGTGCTGTCCATCTGGCAGGGCGTCGGCTTCCAGATGGTCATCCTCCTCGCCGGCCTCCAGCAGATACCGGGTGAGCTCTACGAGGCCGCCGACCTCGACCGCGCGAGCCGCTGGCAGCAGTTCCGCCACATCACACTGCCCGGCATCCGCGGCACCCTCGTCTTCGTCGCCATGCTCACCTCGGTGCTCTCCTTCCGGGTCTTCGACCAGGTCTACGTCCTCGTCAAGGGAGGCGGCCTCAACGAGGACGCCGGCCGCACCGTGATGTACCAGGCCGTCACCACCGCCTTCGACCAGAACAACGTCGGCCAGGCAGCCGCGATCACCGTCGTCTTCTTCCTGATCGTCGTCGCCCTGACCCTCATCCAGCGCCGCGTCGTCCGGCCCGACAACGAGGACTGACCATGAGCACCCACACGGGCGGCCTCACCCGCACACCTCTGCGCCGCTTTCTCGACTACGCCGTCCTCAGCGTGCTGGCGTTCATCTTCGTGATGCCCGTCCTCTACCTGTTGATAGGCAGCCTCAAGCCGTCCGACGAAGTGCTGAACGGCCTGTCCGGCTTCCTGCCCACCCATCTGTCCTTCGACAACTACTCCAACGTCCTGAGCAGCCTCAACTCCGACAGCACCGGCTACTTCTGGCGCTTCATGGGCATCTCGCTGCTGCTCGCGTTCGTGGTGGTGACGGGTGGCCTGTTCGTCAACTCGATGGCGGCGTACGGGCTTTCACGGCTGAAGTGGCGCGGCCGCAACGCCGTCTTCACCCTCATCCTGCTGCTGATGCTCGTCCCGTTCGAGTCGGTGGCCGTCCCGCTCTTCTACATGTTCAACGACCAGCGCAACACGCTCTTCATCCAGGCGATCCCGTTCATCGCCAACGCTTTCTCCGTCTACCAGTTCCACACCTTCTTCCGCTCGATCCCGCCGAGCATCGAGGAGGCCGCCCGCATCGACGGCGCGGGCCCCTGGCGCACGTTCTTCGCGATCATCGTGCCGATGTCGAAGCCGGCCTTCGCGTCCGTGGCGATCCTGACCTTCCTCACCCAGTGGGGGTCCTTCCTCTGGCCCGTCCTGATGGTCTCCGACCCCTCGGTACGCCCGCTGCCCCTGGAGATGAGTGTCTTCCAGGCCCAACTGCCCCCGGACTGGGGCCAGATCCTCGCCTTCGGCGTCCTCCTGGTCCTGCCCGTGCTGATCGTCTTCGCGTTCTTCCAGCGCTGGTTCGTGCAGGGAGTCGCCAGCTCGGCCGTCAAGGGCTGAGGGCTGTTGCGGACGGGAGGGACGAGCACGAGGAGAACTCCCTGGCCTCGTGGCTCGTGGCCTCGCGGAGGCCGATCACGTGTACGTGTGGGCCGACGGCAT
>NZ_LIQZ01000117.1 GCF_001418655.1 Streptomyces phaeochromogenes
CACTTCTACGGCTTCGAGTGCATCAACCTCGGCAACGGCAAGGACCCCTGGCCCGAGGCCCAGAAGGAGGCAATCGAGAAGGTCTCCGCCGCGATCTGCCGCGCCCACGGCTGGACCGAGCGCTCCGTCATCGGCCACAAGGAGTGGCAGCCCGGCAAGACGGACCCGCGCGGCTTCACGATGGACGGCATGCGCAAGCGCATAGCAGAGCGGCTGCGCGGCAAGGGCGACAGCGGCAAACCCGCCCCCGACCCGAAGCCCGCACCCAAGCCCTCGTACGAGCCCTTCCCGGGCGGTGGGTTCTTCCACATCGGCCAGAAGTCAGCCGTGATCACGGCCATGGGCCGCCGTCTCGTCGCCGAGGGCTGCGGTCGCTACGAGAGCGGCCCCGGCCCCGACTGGACCGAGGCCGACCGCAAGTCCTACGCGGCCTGGCAACAGAAGCGGGGCTTCAAGGGCAAGGACGCGGACGGCATCCCGGGCAAGGTCACGTGGGACGCGCTGAAGGTGCCCAGCTCGGGCGACTGACCGGCGGCCCGCCGCCGCGCCGGGGCCGCGAACGGGCCGCGGACCCGGCCGGGGGTCAGCCGCCGGTCACCTTGGGCGCCCACGCGCACGCCTCGACCGCCGCCGCCAGCACGGCCCGCTCGGTGGCGGTGAGGGCGTACGCGTCCGGCGTGCCGGACGGCGCGTCCAGGTGCGGGCGGACCCGGTCCGCGTCGGCGGCGGTGAGGGTGGAGAGCGGTTTCATCAGCAGGTTGAGCGGGTGCTCCAGGTCCTGGACGACCGTCGAGTAGAAGTCCGTCGACGAGTTCCTCGTGGAAAGCGCGAGCATGCCCTCGTACACCGCCAGCCGTCCGTACGGCGACGAGGCGAACTTCCCGACGGCGCGCGGGAGCGCCAGATCGTCGTCCTTGCTGTCGGGCCCCGCCTGCACCAGGAAGGGCGGGGCCGGGGAGCGTTCTAGGGTGGCGATGTCGTAGTGGTAGTTGACGTTGCCGCCCTCCGCCACCAGGAGGTTCCACGGGGCCACCGGGTTGAGCCGGAAGAACGTACGCGGTGACGAGTGCCAGCCGTCGTGCAGTCCGCGGAGACGGCCGCCGATGACCTGCCAGCGGTACAGGCCCCCGTCGTAGCCTGCCGTGACTATGGAGTCCTCGGTGAAGGTGATCGCGTTGATTGAGCCGTGCCGCAGGGACTCCACGACGATGTCGTGCATCGGCTGGAGTCGGCTGTCGGTGACGAGGATCCGGGTGTCGTCCGCGAAGGCGATCCGGGTGCCGGTGGCGTCCACGGCGAACAGGTCGGCACGCCGGAGGCCGAACTCCCGCAGATTGAGCTGCTCCTGCTCGCCGTCCGCGAGGGCGAAGGCGACGCCGTTCAGCTTCGTGCCCATCACGAACCCCGTCGCGGTCGCCTCCACCACCGCGTCCAACAGGCCGCTGCCCTGGGCCAGTACGGCCTCCCGCCCGGGTGTGTACTCGACGACCTCCGTGTCGCCGCGATAGCCCCCGCTGTCGAACTCCCGCCGGGCCACGACCGTTTCGCTGTCGATGGCGCACAGCGACCAGTGCTGCGCGGGCCCCTCGTACAGCGTCGACCGCACACCCGTCCGGTCGACGGTGACGACGCGCGAGGTGTGCGCGTCGCGGCCCTTGAGGTCCAGCGCCACGACCGGATGACGCACGGAGAACCCCACCGGACTGGCGAAGCCCAGCGTGTCGGACAGCCTGTGGGTCGTACGGTCGAACAGCTCCGCCCCGAGCCTGGTCACCTCCCTGTGCGGGAGCCCGGTGAGCACGTCCGCCAAACGGGCGTCGGCCTCGGACGGCGGGTCCCACTTGCGGCGTCTCAGATGGGCCGCCGCTCCTGCGGCCTGGGGCAGCGGCAGGGAGAGGATCAGCCACCACAGGGTGCGCCAGTCGCCCTTGCGTGCCACTTTGCGCGCCATACCGATCGGATCCGGACCACCGTCGATGCGCGGGATCACCGTGTGCCGCCTCCCCGTTGGTGAGCTTCCACCCCTGGTCACCGTGCGGACACATTCTGTCGCAGGTGTCACGGCGAGAGCCAGCGTGTTGTCACGTGGGGAACGTGGAGAACCAGCAACGAGCAACCAGCAGCCAGAAACGAGCAACCGGCAACCGGCACGTCGTCAGGTGGAGAACCAGCCGCCCGGCTTGATGTCCACCCCGAGCCGGCGCAGCGTCGCGTCCTTCAGCCGCGGGTCGAAGTCGCCCATGGCGTTGGCCGCACGGACCTGTACGGAGCGGCCGGCCTCCGGCGACTCGGCCAGCTCCCGCAGCAGCCGCAGCCCCTCCTCACGGTCCACTTCCGCCAGGGCGTGCGCGGCGACCACCCGGACCTCGTCGGTCGACCCGACGGCGTACGACCGCAGAAGAGGCAGCCCGGCCTCCCGGTTGCGTTCGGCGAGCAGCGCGGCGGCCCGGATGCGCGGGCCGTCGTCCCAGCCCGGCTCCCGGGCGAGCGCGGCCAACCGGGCCTCCCCGTCGGCCGGTTCGTAGTGGGCGAGCTCAAGTGCCGCGCGCAGCCGGTGCCGGGGTTCCTGGCCGGCGGCGCGGGCGATGGCGTCCAGGGCGCGAGCCCCCTCCGCGTGGTCGTGCTGCGCGAGAAGCACCGCGGCGTCGCAGCCGTATCGGCCGTGCAGGGCACCGTCGGCGAAGTCGCGCAGGAGGAGCGTGCCCGCGTCCGTCCGGTAACGGGCGAGGCGGTGTGCCGCTTCGACGCGGTAGCCGGCGTCGACCCGTTCGTCGCGGGCGATGCGTTCCAGGAGCAGGGTCGCCTCGGTCCGGGTCCGGCCGTCGTCCTCGGCCGACGAGGCGAGCGCGTCGGCCGCGTACACCCGGCTGTCCGCGAAGAACCGCCCGTCGGCGGCGAACCGCCGCAGACAGTCGGTCCCGGCCGTCGGGTCGTGGGCGCACAGCGCGATGGCCGCGTCGACCTTGGCCACGTCGGGGCAGCGCGGGTCCGCGACCAGGGCGTGCAGCCGGGACGTACCCGCGGAGGTGTCGTGGTCGGCCAGCCGGGCGGCGGCCACGGCGCAGTGGCGGGACGGCGCGTCGTCCGCGAACCGGGCGAGCAGCTCCGTGCCCGCCTCCCGGTCGATGTGGGCCAGGTACCACGCCGCGGCGATCCGCAGGTCCAGGGGGTACGAGCCGTCGTGCGCGAAGGTCCGCAGCAGGTCGGTGCCGCGTGGGTCGTGACCGGCCAGGGCCCCGGCGGCGTTGATCCGGTCCACGGGCACGGAGCGGGGATCGGTCGCCATGTCGTGCAGCCGGCGCTGCTGCTGCGGCAGATGCGCGAGCGAGGAGTGGGTCCCGCGCCAGTTCCGGACGACCGGGGCCGTATCGCGCTCCTGCTCGTCGGTGCGGCGCCACAGGAGTTCGAGGATCCGGCCGCGGGTGTCCTCGTCGCACATGCCCTCCGCCAGCAGCGACGCCGCCTGCTCGACCCGTTCGGGATCGGCGGCCAGCTCGCTCGTGATCCCGCGCCGCACGTCGGGCGGATGACGGTCGAAGGCGAACAGCGCGGCGACCCGGGTGTCGGCGTCGGAGAGGGCGTCGCCCCAGGTGGCGGGGTCGGTGCCGTAGCGGTCCCGGAGGTGGTCGGCGGCCAGGTACTCGGCGAACGTGCGGTGCAGGAAACGGGGATGAGCCGTATGGACGTCGACGACCACCCCGGTGGCTTCGAGCAGCGCGGTCACCGCCCGACGCCGGTACGGGTCGCCGTCGGCGGGTTCGACGGGGTCGGCCGGATCGGCCAGCAGTCCCGTGGCGGCGCCGACGATCGGTGTGCCGTGCCGCAGATACGTGTCGGCGAGGTCGCCGAGGAAGCCGCGCAGCGCGACGGTGACGGCGGCGTGCCGCGGGGCCTCCCGCGCGTGCCGCTCGCGCAGCCTGCCCAGCAACTCCTCGATCCGGTCCCGCAGATGGGGTTCGTACGGGCTCTGCCGCTGCGGGAAGCGGCCGAGGAACTCCGCCACCGCGCGGGCGTACAGGTCGACCCTGCGGGTCTGCACGCGCGGTTCGCCGCCCGGGTCGAAGTACTGCCCCACCGCGAGATGCGCGAGCAGCGGCAACCGCACCAGGTCGAGCATGCCGTTGCCCCGTACGTACGCCAGGAACTCCGCCGCCCGGGCCGCGGCCCGGGCGTGGACCTCGGGGTCCAACAGCCGTTCGGCGCCGCCCGTCTGATGGGCCATCACGAATCGGCGCAACTGCTCGTCGGTGAACGGCTGCAGCCGGAACTCCGTGGCTCCGGCGCCGGCCAGGCCGCGCCAGGCGCTGTCGTGCAGGCTGCGCGCGGACAGCAGCAGACGGCGCTCCATGCCGGGCCCGCTCGCGCTCTCCCGGGCCGCGGCGAGCAGGACCTCCATGACCTGCCGCCAGTCCTCGGGCCCGGTCACCTCGTCGAGCGCGTCCACCATCACCAGCACCCGCGCGCCCGGCACCGGCGGCCCCGCGTCCAGCAACGCCCGCGCCCCCGGCCCCGCGGCCGACGCGATCGAGTCGTGCCCCACGAGCTCGCGCGCGGCGATCCGCAGCGGGAGCAGCGGCCCGAACGGCGCCCCGTCCGGCCTGTCCGCCCGCGTCGCGTCCCGCCACCACCGCCAGGCCGTGGCCTCCACGTACTCCAGCAGGCTGGACTTGCCGACCCCCGCCTCCCCGGTGACGACGATGTGGCGGACGGTCGGATCGGCGAGGAGCCGCTCGACGGACACCGGCTGCCCGGTGACCCGGAGAGGCCCGGCCGGGGCCTGGGCGTCCCGGTCGGCGGTGGTGTCGAGCCGCTGCTGGGTGTAGACGCGGGCGAGTTCGCCGGGTTCGGCGGCCCGGTAGGTGAGACCGCCCCGGTCCCGTACCGCGTCGGGCGCGGGAGCGGCGGCGAGCAACTCGGGCGGCAGCAGCGGACGGTGGCCCCGGCGCCAGAACCGTCCCGTGGTGCCCGGCTGCTTCGGCGAGGCGCTCCGGCGACCGTCCGTGCCCTGGCGCCGCGTGCCGTCACCGGAGCCGGTCCGCCCCGGATCCCGCTCCGGCCGCTCGCTCCGCCCGTACGCCCACGCGCCCGCTCCGCCGGCCCACCGGATCCACTCCGCCAGCAGCGGATCGTCCGCGAACGTCCGCGCGGGCACGGCCCGCAGCTCGGCGACGGGTCCGGAACCGCCACCGGCGTCGGCGGTGACGAGTCCCACCAGCCGGTCCCCGGCGAACAGCGCGGCCCCCGACATCCCCGCCCAGCCGCTGCCGGGCGTCGGCCGGGCGAGCGCGCCGGTCGTGATGACCCAGTGCCCGGACCGCACCCCCGACAGCGGGTGCAGGACCCCGCCGAACTGCCGGGACTCGCGCACCCTGTCCACCACATCGTGGTCGGGGAAGCCGACGGCGGTGACCTCGACCGGGTCGGCGGAGACGAGATCGGCCCAGTACGTCGTCGACCACCCGGCCGTCGGCGTCGCCTGGTCGGCGTCCTCGGTGACCAGCAGCAGCGCCACATCGCACTCGGGCCGCCACCACACCGTCACCGCGTTCCGGAACGGCCGCCCGGCTGAGGCGTCCGCCAACGCCCGTACCCGGCACGGCTCGCGGCCGTCGGCCAGCTCGTCCAGCGCCGCCGGCGACAGGGAGCGGCGAGGCGGCGGGGCACCGGGAGCGGCCTCGCCGACAGGTGCCGTGCCCTCGGCTGCGTGCCACACCGTGAGTACGAGCTGCGGCGTGACGAACCACCCCGAACCCACCACGCCGGCCCGGGGGTTGAACACCTCCGCGACACGCTGAGCGGTCAACGGCACGTCCAGGGCCTCCTCAGCGCGGCTCGCCGTCGACGTCGGCGGTCACCCGCACGGGACCGTCCCCGCCCGCCGCCACCGGGTTGAGCGTGAGGGACAGCCGGTGGGTCGTCTCCGACGCGGCCTTCCCCGCCGCCCCGAACGACACCACTCCGAAGCTCAGTCCGCCGCTGCCAGAACCCTCGCGCGTGATGGCGAGCGCCAACTCGACGTCCACCTGCCCGAGTTCGAACTGCAGCGGCTCACCGCTGCCGCGCGCCATCGCGGCCGTCAACTCGGCCCGCAACGCCTCGATCGTCTCGGCAAGACCACCGGCAACAGCCCCGCTCTCACTGCCCATCGCACGACCCCCGTGACTTCGCTGCGGCACCGTGAACACCGTCCATGATGACACCCGTGTCTCCCGGCGCCCCTTGCCAGGGCGGCGGGCCGGAGCCCGCCCGGCGCTACGCGGAGTCGGCGTTCGAGGGCGGATACGGCGGCCGAGCCGGAATCGCCGCCGAGGGGGACGGCAACGGCGGCAGCGCCGTCTCGTGCAGCCACGACCGGAACAGGTCGTCCAACGGCTCGGTCGCGAACCGGGCCACATGCGTCGTGAAGGCCGCCGTGGTGACCGTGCCACCCCGGTGCACCGACGCCCATCCGCGCAGCATCCGGAAGAACGCGTCGTCCCCCAGCGCACACCGCACCGCGTGCAGCAGCAGCCCGCCACGCTCGTAGAGCCGGTCGTCGAACATCAGCTTGCGGCCCGGGTCGGACAGCCTGAGGTCCTGCGGCAGCGCGGACAGCTTGCGGTGCGCGAGGCCCGCGAGCGCCTGGGCGTTGCGCCCACCGGACCGCTCCGACCACAGCCACTCCGCGTACTTCGCGAACCCCTCGTTCAGCCAGATGTGCCGCCAGTCGGCGATGCTCACACTGTTGCCGAACCACTGGTGGGCCAGCTCGTGCGCCACCAGCCGCTCCGAACTCCGCGCCCCGTCCACGTGGTTGGCGCCGAACAGGGACAGCCCCTGTGCCTCCACAGGGACGTCCAGCTCCTCCTCGGTGACGACCACCGCGTACTCGCCGAACGGGTACGGGCCGAAGAGCTCCTCGAAGAGCTGCATCATCGAAGGCTGCCGCGCGAAGTCCCGGGAGAACTCGGTGAGCAGGTGCGCCGGAATGTGCCCGGCCTGCGGGACACCGCCGAGACCCGGATCGCCGAGCAGCACGGTCTGGTACTTCCCGATCGACAGCCCGACCAGATAGCTGGACGTGGGCGCCGACTGCTCGTACACCCATGTCGTGGTGGACGCCTTCGTCGTACGGGTCAGCAGCCGGCCGCCCGCCACCACCGAGTACGCCGACGGCGTGGTGATCGAGATCTGGTACGAGGCCTTGTCCGCGGGCCGGTCGTTGCACGGGTACCAGGACGGCGCCCCGACCGGCTGGCTGGCCACCAGAGCCCCGTCCTCCAGCTCCTCCCAGCCGAGCCCGCCCCACGGGCTGCGCACCGGCTTGGGGTTCCCCGACCAGTGCACCTCCACCGTGAACGCGGCACCGGCCCGGACCGGCTTCGGCGGGCGGATCCGCAGCCTGCCGCCGCGGTGCGTGTAGTGCGTCGTCCGCCCGTCGACCCTGACCCGGCCGATCCGGAAGTCGGCGAGGTTCAGCTGGAACTCGGCGACCGGCGACCGGCCCGCTATGGCGTTCAGGCGCGCGGTGCCGGACAGCCGGTTGGGTCCCGGACGGTAGTCCAGGGCGAGTTCGTACCGATGCACCCGGTAACGGGGATCACCGTTCGCCGGGAAGTACGGATCCGCTCCCACTGTCTGCTGAACCACTGAAGTGTCTGCTCCCTGCGCTGTGCTCGTACGGCGTGCCGGCCTTCCCTCCCCGGGCGCCGTACGGGCCGCGCCTAGGGACGCCATGCCTCGATCGGGTTGCCCAGCCAACGGGTGTCGTCGGGAACGGATTCCGCCGCCATGACGAGGGACGCGGGTCCCAGTGTGCTGCGCGCCCCGACGGTGCTGCCGGGCAGAACGATTCCGCCCGGGCCCAGGGTGGCGCCCTCACGGAGGACCACAGTATCCGTCCGCAAGATCCGGTCGTGGAAGAGGTGGGTCTGCAGCACACAGCCACGGTTCACCGTCGCCGCGTCCTCCAGCGTCACCAGGTCCGTCTCGGGCAGCCAGTAGCTCTCCACCCACACACCCTTGCCGATATGGGCGCCGAGGCCGCGGAGCCACAGGTTCATGACGGGAGTACCCGGCACGGACCCGGCCAACCACGGCACGGCGACGACCTCGACGAAGGTGTCGGCCAGCTCGTTGCGCCACACGAAACCGCTCCACAGCGGGTGCTCACCGGTCCGGTGCCGCCCCACGAGCAGCCACTTGGCGATCACGGAAAGCAGCCCGGCGGCGGCCCCGGCGCCCAGCAGTACGACCCCGGCGAGCGCCCAGGCCCAGGCCCCGAGCGCGCTCAGCGCGGCGATCGTCAGCACGGCCAGCGCGGCCGAGCAGAAGACGGGCACGATCCGGCACAGCTCGACAAGCCCGCGCGCCAACAGCAGCCGCGCCGGCGGATCGTACGTACGGCTCTGGTCGCCGCCCTGCGTCGAGCGGGGCAGCTTGACCGGCGGCAGCCCCAGGTAGGAGCTGCCCTTCTTGGCCTTCTTCGGCGTCGCGGACAGCACACCGACCAGACCGCCGTCCGGCACGGAACGGCCCGGCGCGGTCATCCCGGAGTTCCCGAGGAAGGCGCGGCGCCCGATCTCGGCCCGCCCGATCCGCATCCAGCCGCCCCCGAGCTCGTACGGCGCGGTCAGCGTGTCGTCGGCCAGGAACGCGCCCTCGCCGACCGTCGTCAGGCTCGGCAGCGCGAGCACCGTCGACACCTCCGCGCCCCGCCCGATCCGCATGCCGAGCAGCCGCAGCCACACCGGCGTGGCCAGCCCGGCGTACAGCGGGAACAGCGTCTCGCGGGAGCGGTCCATCAGCTGCGTGACCGTCCAGGCCTGCCAGCCGATCCTGCTGTGCGTCGGATGCGTACCGGGCCGCAGCCCGAGACTGAGCAGCCGCACGTTGACCAGCAGAATCAGCGCGTACGTGAGACCGAAGGCCAGCGTCGCCGGCACCAGCGCGACCGCGGCACCCCGCAGCGCCTCGCCGAGCCCGGCGTCCGGCGAGACGAAGACGCTCGCCACGAGCACCGCGGCCAGGCCCGCGACCAGCGGCAACGCGGAGAGCGCGAAGCCGGTGGCGCCGTACATCACGCGCCAGTACGTGCCCTTCTGCGGGCGCTCCTTGGGCCAGTCCCGCTTGGCCTTGCCGAGCTTGGCCGCGGGAGCTCCGGCCCACCGCTGACTGGTGGGGATGTGTCCGGCCACGGCCGAACCGGGGGCCACCTCGGACCGCTTGCCCACCCGGACGCCCGGGAAGAGGATGCTGCGGGTGCCGACCACGGCGTGCGCGCCGACCTTGACCGGGCCGATCTCCAGCCGGTCGCCGTCCAGCCAGTGCCCGGACAGGTCCACCTCGGACTCCACGGCGGCACCCCGGCCGAGCTTGAGCATGCCGGTCACCGGCGGCAGCGAGTGCAGGTCCACGTCGGACCCGACCTTGGCGCCGAGCGCACGCGCGTACCGCTCCAGCCACGACCCCGTCAGCGAGGTCGCCCCGCTGAACTCGGCCAGCCGCTCGGCCGTCCACAGCCGCAGATGCACGCTCCCTCCCCGCGGATACCGCCCGGGCTTCAGACCGCGCAGCAGCAGCCGCGCACCACCGGCCGCGATCGCGAGCCGCCCCGGCGGACTGAAGAGCAGCCCGGCCCCCGCCGCGACGACCCACCACGAGGCGGTCGGCACCCACGGATACGGACCGAACCAGTGCAGTACGTTGCCCAGCGCGGCCAGCGCCACGGTCCAGCGCAGCCCGAGCAGGGTGAACAGCGGGACGAGCACCAGCAGTTGGACGACCTTGGCGCGCAGGGGCACCGGCGTGATCTCGCGGGTGGCCCCGTCGCTTTGAGCGGACTTCTCCAGATGCCGGGCCAGCTTGCGCAGCACCGGCTGCTGGTAGATGTCGACGACGGCGGCGCTGGGGTAGCGGGTGCGCAGCCGGGTGGTGAGCTGGGCGGCGGCGAGACTGCTGCCGCCGATCGCGAAGAAGTCGTCCCGCGCCGAACCGACGGGGATGCCGAGCACCTCGCTCCACTGCTCGGCGAGCCAGGCCTCGGTGCCGTACAGCTGCTCGGCGGGACCACCGGTCTCCAGCCCCTCCAGGGGCCACGGGAGGGCGTTCCGGTCGACCTTGCCCGAGGTCCGGGTCGGCAGGTCGGCGACCGGCGCGAGCAGCGGGACCAGGGCGGCGGGCAGCTCGGCGCGCAGCTTCTCGACGGCCGTCGCGTGGTCCCAGCCTTCCTGGGTGACCACATAGCCGACGAGCAGCTGGTTGCCGCTGCGGGCGGTACGGACGGCCGCCGCGGCGCCCGCGACACCGGGCAGTCCCTGGAGCGCGGTGTCCACCTCGCCCAGCTCGATCCGACGGCCGCCGAGCTTGATCTGCTCGTCGGCGCGCCCGAGGAAGACCAGCCCTTCCGGCTCGGCCTTGACGAGGTCACCGCTGCGGTAGGCGCGCTCCCAGCCGAGTGACTCCAGCGGGGCGTACTTCTCGGCGTCCTTCTCGGGGTCGAGGTAGCGGGCCAGGCCCACTCCGCCGATCACGAGCTGACCGCTGCCGCCCATGGGCACCGGCTCGCCGGACTCGTCGACGACGGCCAGCTCCCAGCCGTTGAGCGGCAGCCCGATACGGATCGGCTCCTCGCCGGTCATCAGGGAGGCACAGGCGACGACGGTGGCCTCGGTCGGCCCGTACGTGTTCCAGACCTCGCGGCCCTCGGTGACCAGCCGCTGCACCAGCTCGGGCGGGCAGGCCTCACCGCCGAAGATCAGCAGCCGGACCTCGTTGAGAGCCTCCGGCTCCCACAGGGAGGCCAGCGTCGGCACGGTGGAGACGACGGTGATCTCCTGCTCGACCAGCCAGGACCCCAGATCGGCGCCGCTGCGCACCTGGGAGCGCGGCACGGGCACCAGGCAGGCCCCGTACCGCCAGGCCAGCCACATCTCCTCGCAGGAGGCGTCGAAGGCGACGGAGAGACCCGCCATGACCCTGTCACCCGGGCCGATCGGGTCGTCGGTCAGGAACAGCTCGGCCTCGGCGTCCACGAAGGCGGCGGCGCTGCGGTGGCTGACGGCCACGCCCTTGGGCTTCCCGGTCGAACCGGAGGTGAAGATGATCCAGGCGTCGTGCTCGACACCGGGCCGCGCGGCAGGCGCCTCGCTGCGCCCGTCGACGGTCAGCTCGTGCCCGGCGCCGACGACGGCCCGCACCCCGGCCTCGCCGAAGACCAGCTCGGCGCGCTCGTCCGGGTCCTCGGCGTCCACCGGCACATAGGCGGCGCCCGCCGCGAGGACGGCCAGGATCGCCACGTACAGCTCGTTGGTCCCCGACGGGACCCGGACGCCCACGCGGTCCCCGAGGCCCACCCCGGCGGCGCTCAGCCGCCGCCTCAGGGCCTCGACCTCTATGGCCAGGGCGCGGTAGTTCAGGCAGCGGTGACCGTCGTCCAGCGCGGGCTCGTCGGGGTAGGCCCGTACGGACGCGTCGAGGATGTCGACGAGGGTGCGGGGCGAGGCGGCGGAAGCGGCGGTGAAGCGGGCCGGGTCGCCGAACTCCGCGCGCACCTCTTCGTCGAACAGCGCGAGTGCGGGTCCTTGCTCGAGGGCTGCCATCGGGTCCTCACGTGTGGTTCCCGGGACGTCCGGGGGAGCCGGCGGGCCCGCAGGTATGCCTGGGGATATTCCGGTCAGCTCCAAACAAGCGTGTAATTTTAGTACGACGCTAGCTCCGGACCTGCGGCTCAGCCATGTGAGGAGGCCCCAGGAGGGGGTGGAGAGCGCTTGCCCCAACGCTCTGACGTGGGGGTATGTCATCCTGACGAGATCTGCCCCACACATGGCCGTAACACCGTCGAGCCAGGGGGCGTAGACAACGGGGCGTAGACAACGAGTGAGGGCCGCGACCAGTTGGTCGCGGCCCTCACTCATCTCGTGTGTCCGAGGGGGGACTTGAACCCCCACGCCCGATAAAGGGCACTAGCACCTCAAGCTAGCGCGTCTGCCATTCCGCCACCCGGACAAGGTGTCTGTCGCGCGGGTTTCCCTCGCGGCGACGGAGGAAACATTACCAGGCTTTCGAGGGCCCCCGATCACGGGTGGGCGGGCGTGAACGACGTGTGACGGGCCTGGTCCGCCCTTGGGGTGGGCAGGGTCGGAGAGGGAGGATGGAGAGACCGCCGACGGGAACACCGCCGGCAGGCAGCGTGGGAGGAAGCAGCGTGAGTGAGCCGGACACGACCAGGAACGTCACGGGTGAGGACGAGGTCGTCGACCTCTGCCGCGAGCTGATCCAGATCGACACCAGCAACTACGGCGACCACTCGGGCCCGGGTGAGCGCAAGGCCGCCGAGTACGTCGCGGAGAAGCTCGCCGAGGTGGGACTCGAACCGCAGATCTTCGAGTCGCACCAGGGCCGCGCCTCCACGGTGGTCAGGATCGAGGGCGAGGACCGCTCGCGACCCGGGCTGCTCATCCACGGCCACACCGACGTCGTACCGGCCAACGCGGCGGACTGGACGCACCACCCGTTCTCCGGCGAGATCGCCGACGGCTGTGTGTGGGGCCGCGGCGCGGTCGACATGAAGGACATGGACGCGATGACCCTCGCGGTCGTCCGCGACCGGATGCGCAGCGGTCGCAAGCCGCCCCGGGACCTCGTGCTGGCCTTCCTGGCGGACGAGGAGGCGGGCGGCAAGTTCGGCGCCAAGCACCTCGTCACCAAGCACCCGGACCTCTTCGAGGGCGTGACCGAGGCGATCGGCGAGGTCGGCGGGTTCTCCTTCACGGTCAACGAGAACCTGCGGCTGTATCTCGTGGAGACCGCCCAGAAGGGCATGCACTGGATGAAGCTGACCGTGGACGGCACCGCCGGACACGGTTCGATGATCCACAAGGACAACGCGATCACCGAGCTGTCGGAGGCCGTCGGACGCCTGGGCCGCCACAAGTTCCCGGTCCGCGTCACCAAGACGCTCCGGCACTTCCTCGACGAACTCGGCGACGCGCTGGGTACCGAACTGGACCCCGAGAACATGGACGCGACGCTCGCCAAGCTCGGCGGTATCGCCAAGCTCATCGGCGCCTCGCTCCAGAACACCGCCAACCCGACCCAGCTGGGCGCCGGTTACAAGGTGAACGTGATCCCGGGCCAGGCGACCGCGCATGTCGACGCCCGCTATCTGCCGGGCTACGAGGAGGAGTTCCTCGCCGACCTGGACCGCATCCTCGGCCCGAACGTGAAGCGCGAGGACGTGCACGCCGACAAGGCGCTGGAGACCACCTTCGACGGGGCGCTGGTGGACGCCATGCAGACCGCGCTGTCCGCCGAGGACCCGATCGCCCGGGCCGTCCCGTACATGCTCTCCGCGGGCACCGACGCCAAGTCCTTCGACGACCTCGGCATCCGCTGCTTCGGCTTCGCCCCGCTGAAGCTGCCGCCGGAGCTGGACTTCGCCGGGATGTTCCACGGTGTCGACGAGCGGGTCCCGGTGGATGCCCTCAAGTTCGGGGTGCGGGTCCTGGACCGCTTCATCGAGGCGTCCTGAACCGCCGCTGCCGTGAAGCGTCCTGAATTAACCCGCTGAAACGACACTCCAATAATCGCCAGCGCGTACGGAGTCGACTGAGAAGAGTGAATGGGCTCATAAGCTCGTAGCCCTATTACTCCCTCCTCGTTACAGGTGATGCGATCCGCGGCTGGGATCGCATTGCCAACAAGGAGGAATAATGATCAAGAAGATCGTCGCCGCTGCTGCTGCCACTGGTGGCATCGTTCTCGCCGGTGCGGGTATCGCGGCTGCCGACTCCGGTGCTCAGGGTGCTGCCGTGCACTCTCCCGGTGTGCTCTCGGGCAACGTCATCCAGGCGCCCATCCACGTGCCGGTGAACGTCTGCGGCAACACGGTCTCCGTGATCGGGCTGCTGAACCCTGCCTTCGGCAACACCTGCACCAACGTCTGACGTTGTGCCCACCTCATGAGGGCCTGCACCCCATGAAGGCCTGAAAACCCATGAGGGTCTGAGTCCGCGGCCCCGGAGCGCACGCCATGCGCTCCGGGGCCGCCGACATTCCGTGTTCAGAATTCCGCAATTCCGCGCCCGCGCATCCCGGCGCGTGCGCGTTCCTGAAGCCGCACGGCTTACAAGGATCACAAGGCAGGGAAAAGCTATGCGACAGGTCACCCGCAAAGGCCTGATGACGGTGGCGGCGGCGACCGGCGTCCTCGCCGCCACCGGCGGTTACGCGCAGGCCGACTCGGGGGCGCACGGCAGCGCCTCGGACTCCCCGGGCGTGCTCTCGGGCAACTCGGTGCAGGCGCCGGTGCACGCGCCGGTCAACGTCTGCGGCAACACCGTGAACGTGGTCGGGGTGCTCAACCCGGCGGTGGGCAACAAGTGCGCCAACAAGGGCGGCGGCTCCGGGCGCCACCACAACGGCGGCGGATCGCACGCAGGGGGCGGATCGCACGCCGGGGGGCACACGAGCAACTCGCCCGGCGTGGGCTCGGGCAACCACGTCCAGGTTCCGGTGGACGTGCCGGTCAACGTCTGCGGCAACAGCGTCTCCGTCGGTGGTGTCGGAAACGCGGCCACGGGCAACGACTGCTCGAACACCGGCGGCGGGCACGGCTCGACGCCTCCCGGGTACGGCGAGCCCAACCCTCCGGGAAAGCCCGGTCAGCCGGGTGACCCCGGGGACCCGGGCCGGCCGGGCAAGCCGGGGGAGCCCGGTAAACCGGGTCAGCCCGGGGACCCTGGCAACCCCGGTGACCCGGGTCAGCCCGGTGGACCCGGCGGCGACGGTGGACCCGGCCGGTCCGGTGGCGTGGACCTGGGCTCCTCGAACCCGAACGACCCGGGCGCCCAGGCCGTCTCGCAGCCCAAGGGCTCCGAGCAGCTGGCGCAGACCGGCAGTGAGCTGCCGCTCGGTCTCGCGCTGCCGGTGGGCGCGGGCGCGCTGCTGGTGGGCGCCGTGCTCTACCGCAAGGCACGCGCCTCCGCGTGAGACGACGCCATGACACGACAAACGGCGTCATGGCACCGGACAAACAGTGCCATGAGGCCAGACGAACAGTGTCATGGCACCACAAAGGCCCCCAGGGGCAGGCGAACACGCCCCGCGGGGGTCGACGGAGCGGGCCCCGCACGCGCGGGGCCCGCTCCGTTTCAGCCGTCCCTCGTCACCACGTGGCACGCACCTGGCGGATGATCCGCCGGCGCAACCGCACCCTGCGGCTGCCGTCGCGGTGGAGGCTGAGGCGGTCCAACTCCCAGTGTCCGTACTCGGCATGGTCCGTCAGTAGTCGTGTCGCTTCCTTGCGGGAGACCCCGCGCGGCACGTACACGTCGACAAATTCGTATTCCGGCATCGCATCTATTGTGCGTGTGGAGGCCGTGTACGGATAGCGTCTGCACTATGTCTGATGCTGCGCAGCCCACCGCTGCCGAGGTACGCGCCGCCGCCGAGGCGGTCAAGGCCGCGCTCGACCGTCACCTGGCGGCGGTCGAGCGCAGGACGGGTGAGGACGACCCGGCCGTCTACGAGGCGTTCAACGAGCTGGCCGCGGCGGCCGAGGAGTACGACGAGCTCCTCTACGACCGCTACGACGAGGTCACTCCCTTCGAGATCCCCGGCACCGAGGACGCGCTGCCGTACACCGGGCCGGAGGAGCCCAACGCGCTGAGCGTGCTGATCCGCCGGGACTACACGGTGGTGGAACCGCAGCGGCTGCTGGCGCAGGCGCAGCGGGTGGAGGCCGTGGAGGAGTCCGGGGCCGCGGCTGCGGGCTTCGACGCCGCTTCGGGGACCGTGCACGGTGCCCTGGGCGTCCTCTTCGGCGAGTTCGAGCCCGACGAGATCGCCTCCCGGCACAAGGAGTTCGGTCTGGAGGAGGGCGACTCCACGCTGTGGGTCACCGCCGCGGACGAACCCGCCGAGGCCGGCGAGTGGCTGGAGGCGCCGTTCGACCACGCCGATCCGCATCAGGTGTTGTGCCGCTTCGACGTCAGCGCCGTCTTCGACGAGGAGGCCGGGGCGGACCTCGACGACGACATCGAGGACGCCGTCGAGCCGGAGCTCGACGAGGACGAGGACCTGGAGCCGCTCGACGCGGAGCGCTGAGGCTCCCGCCGGTTCGTACTGCTTCGTATTGGTTCGTAGCGGTCCGTACTGGCTCATACGGTGGCGGTCGTCGGGCGGGGAGCCCGGTGACCGCCACCGGTGTGTCCGGGGCCCGGCGGTCGAGTGCCGGGCCCCGGAGCGGGCGTCAGCCGGCCGCCGGGACCTGGGCCCTGAGCAGGGCCGGCAGCCGGGTCGTACGCGGCTTCGCGGCGACCTCGGCCACCGCGCGCGGCAGTGCCTGATCCACGCCGTGGACCACGGAGAGGTGCTGCTCGGCGCGGCCGAACGCGGTGTAGATCCAGGGCCGGGTGAGCGCCTGGGCGGCGTCCCCGGGCAGGACCACGACCGCGGCGGGCCACCGGGCGCCGACCGCCTGGTGCGCGGTGAGCGCCCAGCCGTGCCGCACGGTCTGCTCCACCCGCTCCTTCGGTACGACGACGGCGGCGCCCGCGCACTCCAGGTGCAGCCCGTCGGCGTCGGCCTTCACCACCTGGCCCGGGACCGTGCGGCCCGGCGTGGGGGAGTACGCGATCCGGTCACCCGGGTCGAAGCCGCCGAAGCGGCCCGGGCCGGGGTTGAGCCGCTCCTTCAGCGCGGTGTTGAGCGCGCGTGTGCCCACCGCGCCGCCGTGGCCCGGGGTGATCACCTGGGTCTGCTCGGCCGGGATCCCGATGGCCCGCGGCACCGAGTCCGCGATCAGCTGCACGGTCCGGTGGACCGCCTCTCCGGCGTCGCGCACCGGGACGATCACGACTTCCTTGCCGGGGGCCGCCACCTGGTTCAGCTCGCCGATGCCGATGCCCGAGACCAGCTCGCCGATGGGGCCGGGGTCCGGGGTCCGCGAGGCGACCTGTGGGCACGCGCGCGCGGCGAGCAGATCCGCGAAGACCCGGCCGGGGCCCGCCGACCACAGCACCCCGTGATCCCCGCTCAGCACGAGCCGGGCCCCGTCGGGCAGGGACTCCGCGAGCATCGCCGCGCTCTCCACGTCGAGCTGCGGCGCGTCGAGCACGACGAGGAGGTCGGTCCGCAGCATGCCGTCCGTGTCCCGCCCCGGGCCCTCGGTACCCGCGAGCAGTCCGGCGACGGTGGTCACGGTCTCATCGGTCCCGGCCTCGCCGGTTCCGTGGCGCGGTCCGTCCGGTGCGCCCGTCTCGTCCTCCGCGCCGAAGCCGGGGGCCGACAACGGGTCTGCACCCGAGGCCGCGCCTTGCCCCGCTCTCTCCGCGGAGGCCAGCAGCGCGGCGAAGCGGCGGCGGCCGTCCGGGGTGTGGGCGGCTGCGCACACCCGCAGGCCGAGGGACCGGGCGGTCGCGGCCAGGGCCGCCGGTTCCGCGCGGGACGCCTCGCCGCCGGTGTGCAGGACGAGGCCGTGGCCCGCGACCGCGCGGATCAGCTCGGCGGCGGACCCGGTCGCTGCCGACTCCCAGTCCGCGGCCGAACTGTCCTCCTTGGGCAGGGAGTTGACCACCCGGGCGAGACCGTCGGCGAGGCTCTCCTCGGCGAGCGCGTACCGCTCCAGACCGATGAGGACGCGGACCGGACGCTCGGCCTCGCCCTCTTCGCCCTCGCCGTCGTCCTCGGAGGGTGAGGGAGCCGGCGGCGCGCCCGGCTCGTCCAGCGCGTCCTGGAAGACCAGGGCGTCGCCCTCGGCGAGGGCGCTCTGCACGGCGGCATCGGGATCCGGCACCGAGCGCTGGGCGAGCGCCGCGTGGAGTGCCGGGGCCTCCAGGGCCGTGTGCCCGGCGAGGGCCGCCTGCTCCAGGAGCCAGACCGTGACCGCTCCGCCCCGCCGCTCGTCGTCGGGACCGCACTCCGCGCCGAGCAGTGCCCGGGCGAACCCGTCGGCCTGCTCGGGCCTGACCCCGGCCACGCGCAGCAACTGCCAGGGGTTCTCCCGCAGTTGCGCGTCCGCCCCCTCGCCGAGGACGGCGGCGACCTGCGCGGCCAACGCCTCCGGGGCGCCGCCCTCGACCAGCACGGCCCGAACGGTGTCGACGGCCTCGGAGGCCACCGGCGCGGGTGTGGCGGAGGGCATGACCTGGGGCTGCCGAACCGGCTCCGGCGCGGACCTGCGCGGTGCGGGCTCCGGCTCGGTGAAGACGCTCGCCGGGGGCTTCCCCCCGCTCTCCACCGCCCGTACGGCGGCGAGCAGATCGGCGGCCTTGCCGCTCAGGCGCGCCCCGGCCTGGACCGGCCCCACCTTCTCCGCCTTCCGCCGCTCGATCCGCTCCCGCAACTCCCGCTGCGCGGCCAACTCGGCCTCGGCCTCGGACAGCTGGGCCGTGGTGTCGGCGGCGGCGGTGCCGTCACCGGAAGTGCCGTCCGCGGCGGGACCTTCCGACTCAGATTCCGGCTCCGACTCCGACGCCCCGCCTTCACCGCTGTCCGTGTCCGTCGCGTCCGTCGCACCTGCGGCGGCTTCGTCGTCGGGGCCGGCAGGCGCGCGGCTTCCGTCCGCGGAACCTCCGTCGTCATCGGCCCCCGGTCCGGCCCCGGGCCCCCCGGGCTCCGGGCCGGTCACCGGCTCGGTTTCCTCCGCGGCAGCGGGATCCGTGGTCACAGCGTGCTCCAGTCGTGATCGGGATAGTGGTGTACGGGCGCTGACACATCGTCGAGCGCTCGGCAGATCTCGTCAGGAAGACTAAGGGTCTCCACTGACAACGCGGCCGTGAGCTGCAGCGCGTTGCGCGCGCCTATGATCGGGGCGGCCACTCCGGGCCGGTCGCGGACCCAGGCGAGGGCCACCTGGAGCGGCGTCACGGCGAGGCCGTCCGCGGCCGTCGCGACCGCGTCCACGATGCTGCTCGCCGCGTCGTCCAGGTACGGCGCGACGAACGGCGCCAGCTGTTCCGACGCGCCCCGCGAGTCCGCGGGCGTCGCGTGCCGGTACTTGCCCGTCAGCACACCCCGGCCCAGGGGAGAGGACGGCAGCAGACCGATGCCCAGGTCCAGCGCCGCGGGCAGCACCTCGCGCTCGACACCGCGCTGCAGCAGCGAGTACTCCATCTGCGTACTGGCCAGCCGTGTGCGGATCCCGGGCGCCGCGAGCTGCCAGGTGGCCGCCTTGGCGAGCTGCCAGCCGCAGAAGTTGGAGACCCCGGCATACCGTGCGCGACCGCTGCTGACAGCGATGTCGAGAGCCTGCAGGGTCTCCTCCAGCGGCGCCTCGGGGTCGAAGGCGTGGATCTGCCACAGGTCCACGTAGTCCGTGCCGAGCCGTGCCAGCGAGGCGTCGAGAGCGGACAGCAGATGCCCCCGCGAGCCGTCGAAGCGCCGGTCCGGATCCGGCACGCTCCCCGCCTTCGTCGAGATCACCAGATCCCGGCGGGGCACCAGCCCCTCCATGAGCTGCCCGAGGAGGTACTCGGCCTCCCCGTCCCCGTACACATCGGCCGT
This sequence comes from Streptomyces phaeochromogenes, assembly GCF_001418655.1. Lineage (GTDB taxonomy): Bacteria > Actinomycetota > Actinomycetes > Streptomycetales > Streptomycetaceae > Streptomyces > Streptomyces phaeochromogenes. Next base: position 19,486 of record NZ_LIQZ01000117.1, read on the forward strand.
GTCGACGAGCGTCCCGCCCGCTTCCCAGAACCCCTTCAACAGGTCCGCGGCGTCGTGCTCGTCGGTGTCCCTGCCCCAGGTGAGGGTGCCGAGTCCGATGCGGGACACGCGAAGGCCGGTACGGCCGAGATGCCTCTGCTCCATGTGGGCTGAGATTACTGGCCAGAAGTCGGTGTGTGGGGCCCTGTGGACAACCAGGATCCCGTGATCCCCAACCCGGTCCCTGCCACTGGGCCCACCGGCGCGCTAGGGTGCCGCATAAGGGACGTTACTGATCAGTAAGGGGAATCGGCCATGCAGCTCGGGATCAACCTCGGCTACTGGGGTGCCGGAATGGACGCGGACAACCTCGCCGTGGCCAAGGAGGCCGACCGGCTGGGCTACGCGGTCTGCTGGGCCGCCGAGGCGTACGGATCGGACGCGGCCACCGTGCTCACCTGGGTCGCCGCCCAGACCGAGCGCATCGACGTCGGCTCGGCCATCTTCCAGATCCCGGCCCGCCAGCCCGCGATGACCGCGATGACCGCCGCCACCCTCGACTCGCTCTCCGGCGGGCGCTTCCGCCTGGGCCTCGGCGTCTCCGGACCGCAGGTCTCCGAGGGCTGGTACGGCGTCAAGTTCGACAAGCCGCTGGCCCGCACCCGCGAGTACGTCGAGATCATCCGCAAGGCCATGACCCGCGAGCGCCTGTCGTACGAGGGCACGCACTGGACCCTCCCGCTGCCGGGCGGCCCCGGCAAGCCGCTCAAGCTGACCGTGCACCCGGAGCGCGAGCACATCCCGCTCTACATCGCCGCGATCGGCCCGAAGAACCTGGAGCAGACCGGCGAGATCGCCGACGGCGCCCTGCTGATCTTCCCGTCCGCCGACCACCTGGAGGACACCGCGATCAAGCACCTGCGCGCGGGCCGCGAGAAGGCCGGGCTGACCATGGACGGCTTCGACGTCTGCCCGACGCTGCCGCTGGCACTCGGCGAGGACAAGGACGTACCGGCCCTGGCCGACATGTTCCGCCCGTACACCGCGCTCTACGTGGGCGGCATGGGCAGCCGCAAGCAGAACTTCTACAACCAGCTCGCGCAGCGCATGGGTTACGAGAAGGAGGCCGCCGAGATCCAGGACAAGTACCTGGCCGGCGACAAGGAGGGCGCGGCTGCCGCCATTCCGCAGCAGCTCATCGACCAGACCACGCTGCTCGGCTCCGTGGACCGCATCGCGGACCGGATGAAGGCCTACGCGGCTGCCGGGGTCACCACGCTCACGCTGGCCCCCGCGGGCTTCACGCTGGACGACCGGATCGCCTCGCTCCGGGCCGGTACCGACGCCCTGGAGCGGGCCGGACTCGCATAACACCGTCCACAGCGGGACGGGAGAGGTTCTGCGGCCGTGGTGGGGGCTCGGGGGGTCTTCCCCGCCACGGCCGTCACGGAGAACAACGCGCCACCGCCCGCTCGGTTACGCGCCTCTCATACCCCCCGCGTCCACCGTTCGGCGGAATTGTCCGACACAGGTGTTGCCGCGCCCCTGGCTGCCCATTTGACTCGTTCTTTGCGGAGTCCCGCACGGAGGTGGGAGCCCGCATGGAGGTGGCACACATGCTTTCGGCCAAGAGTCTTTTCCAGGAGATCGTCGACAACGACGAGTCGTTCCGGCTGTTCTGTTCCATCGCCGCCAGCGGGGAGACCCAGGGAGGCTGGGAGAACGCGCGGATCGCTGCCCTCGTCCCGGAGAGCCAGCGCGCCCTCGCACCCAAGATCACCCGGCACGGCGCCGACGAGGACAAGCACGGGCGGATCTTCAACGCGCTGATGAAGAAGCGGGGCGTGACACCCGTCGAGATCCCGCCCGAGACCGACTACACGATGCTCCTGGAGAAGAACGGCATCGGCCTCGCGCACGACAAGCTCAAGCGCGACGAGCCGCTCACCGTGCAGGACATCGTCACCTACCTCTCCCACAGCAGGGTCACCGAGCAGCGCGCCGCGGACCAGATGGTGATGCTGCGCAAGGACTTCGGTGACCACCCGGAGATCGGCAAGGCCGTGCGGATGATCTCCAACGACGAGGACAACCACCTCGCGTACTGCCATGAGGAGCTGCTGCGCTTCGCCGCCGCCGGCCACGGCCCGGCCATCCAGCAGACCCTGCGCGAGTGCGCGCTCGCCGAGATCCGCATCTACCGGGACGTCAGCCTCGCCGTGATGGGCCACATGGGGCGCATCCTCGGCTGGCCGAAGCCCAAGGCGTCGGCGCTCGCCGCGGGCATCCACGCCATGTACCTGTACGAGCGGGGCTTCGGCTGGCGGCGCATGGTCTCGCTGGCCGTGCCGGAGCGGCGCGACGCCCTGGGCGGCCCGGCGTCGGCGGCACCCGAGTTCGCGTGAGCGTGGCCCACGCGCGCGTGCTGCCTCGTACGCGGCACGCGCGCGTGGAGCCCGACGAGCGCGACTACAGCCAGCCGCGCCGCTTGAACAGCCGGAACAGGAGCACCTCCAGCACCGCCATCAGCAGGATGACCGCCGGATAGGCCCACACCCAGTGCAGCTCCGGCATGTGGTCGAAGTTCATGCCGTAGATCCCCGCGATCATCGTGGGGACCGCGGCCATGGCCGCCCACGCGGAGATCTTCCGCATGTCGTCGTTCTGCCGGACGCTCATCTGCGCGAGATGTGCCGACAGGACGTCCGAGACCAGCCGGTCCAGTCCCTCCACGGAATCGTTCACCCGGGCCAGGTGGTCGCTGACGTCACGGAAGAAGGGCTGTGCCTTGTCGTGGACGAACGGCACCCCCGGGCCGGAGACGCCCGAGCCCGCGAGGCGGGACAGCGGCACGGACAGCGGTCCGGTGGCCCTGCGGAACTCCAGGACCTGCCGCTTGAAGGTGTAGATCCGGGACGCGGTGTGCCGGGAGCCGCCGTCGTTCGGCGAGAACACCTCCGCCTCGACCTCCTCCAGGTCGGTCTGCAGCTCGGTCGCCACCTCCAGATAGTGGTCGACGGTGTCGTCGGCGATCGAGTAGAGCACCGCCGTCGGGCCGAGGCGCATCATGTCCGGGTTCTGCTCCAGACGGTGTCGTACGGCCTTGAGCGGCGAGCCCTCACCGTGCCGCACGGTCACCACGAAGGAGTCGCCCAGGAAGATCATGAGCTCCCCGGAGGAGACGGCGTCGCTGTCCGGCTCGTACGTCACCGGCTTGAGCACCACGAACAGGGAGTCGTCGTACACCTCCAGCTTGGGCCGCTGGTGCGCCTTCAGGGCGTCCTCCACCGCCAGCGGGTGCAGCCCGAACTCCTCGGTGACGAGATCGAACTCCCGCTCGGTCGGCTCGTACAGCCCGATCCACACGAACGCGTTTCCCGAGGCACGCGCGGCGTCCAGGGCGTCCGAGAGGTCCTCCGGGCCCTCCGTCCGGTGCCCGTCGCGATAGATGGCAGAGTCGACGATCACGGAGCGTATTCTCCCGCCGCCAGGGACCCGGCGCACTCGGGCCGCAGCCGAGGGCGTGTTGCGAAAGTCCCTCCCCCAGCCTTCGGCCGGGAGGTGCCCCCAGCCTCGCGACGCCTGGCACGCACTCTCGCCGCACCGGGCGAAAACCCGAGTACGTCCAGTACGAGGGCTTCCGCCCGGCACTCCCCCAGCCTCCGGCCGGGGGGACCCCCAGAGCACGCACCAGACGCCGCGAGGCCGCCCTTCGGGCGGACGACGGGACTTTCGCGACACGCCCTAGGCTGGGCCGCATGCCCACCTTGATCCTCGTCCGGCACGGACGTTCCACCGCCAACACCGCGGGACTGCTCGCCGGGTGGACGCCCGGCGTGGCCCTCGACGAGCGAGGGGCCGCGCAGGCCGCCGCGCTGCCCGGGCGGCTCGCGGAACTGCCGATCGCCGAGGTCGTCAGCAGCCCCCTGCAACGCTGCCAGGAAACGATTCAGCCGCTCCTCGACGCCCGCCCCGAGCTGCGGGTCCACTCCGACGACCGGATCGGGGAGGCCCACTACGGCGACTGGTCCGGGCGCAAGCTCGCCGAACTGTCGGGCGAGCCGCTGATGGAGGTCGTGCAGGCGCACCCCTCCGCCGCCGCGTTCCCGGGCGGCGAGTCGATGCGCGCCATGCAGACCCGGGCCGCCGAGGCGGTACGGGAGTGGAACGCGCGTGTGGAGCGCGATCACGGCGGTGACGCGGTATATCTCATGTGCTCGCACGGCGACATCATCAAGTCTCTTGTAGCGGACGCGCTCGGTCTTCATCTCGACCTCTTCCAACGGATCTCCGTAGAACCGTGTTCCATCACCGCGATCCGTTACACACGACTGCGGCCGTTTCTCGTTCGCCTCGGCGACACCGGCGATTTCACGTCGCTCGCGCCGCGCGAGGAACCCCCGGCAGGTGACGCCACGGTCGGGGGCGGTGCGGGCGCACCGTGATCGTCGGCCGCAGTAGGGTGAAGCGGTCGAAGAAGCGCAGCAGTTGTCAGCAGCAGACGCAGTCGACGGCAGAAGCAGTCGATCGATCCAATGGAGACAGGACGTGTCCCGTCAGGTGTTCCTCTACGACCCGCCGGACCGTTTCGTGGCCGGCACGGTCGGGCTGCCAGGGCGCCGTACCTTCTTCCTGCAGGCCTCCTCAGGACCCCGGGTGACCAGTGTGGCCCTGGAGAAGACGCAGGTCGCGGCGCTCGCCGAACGGATGGACGAGCTCCTCGACGAGGTCGTACGGCGTACCGGGGGCAGCGCCCCCGTCCCGGCGATGGCCCCGACGGAGGTCTCCGACACCGCCCCGCTCGAAGCTCCCGTCGAGGAGGAGTTCCGGGTCGGCACCATGGCCCTGGCCTGGGACGGTGACGAGCAGCGCATGATCGTCGAGGCCCAGGCGCTCGTGGAGCTGGACGCCGATTCGGAGGAGGACCTCGCCGAGGCGGAGGAAAGGCTCCTGCAGGACGAGGAGAACGGTCCGCCGATGCTACGGGTCCGCCTCACCGGCGCCCAGGCCCGTGCCTTCGCCAAGCGCGCCCTCGATGTCGTCAACGCCGGCCGGCCGCCCTGCCCGCTGTGCAGTCTCCCGCTAGACCCGGAAGGACACGTATGTCCGCGCCAGAACGGATACCGCCGCGAAGCGTGACCACGGCCGAGCTGCTCGCCGAGGGCGAGCTGACCGTGCGCGGACGCATCCGTGAGGCCTCCAACGCGGTGCTGCTGTGCGATGTGACGTACGAGGGACAGAAGGCTTCCTGCGTCTACAAGCCGGTGGCCGGCGAGCGCCCGCTGTGGGACTTCCCCGACGGGAACCTCGCCCGGCGGGAGGTCGCCGCCCACGAGGTGTCCGAGGCGACCGGCTGGGGGCTCGTCCCGACCACGGTCCTGCGCGACGGGCCGTACGGCGAGGGCATGTGCCAGCTGTGGATCGACGCGGTGTCCGAGGGCTCGGAGCTGCTCGCGCTCGTCGACGGCGAGGAGCCCGGCGACGGCTGGAAGGCCGTCGGATTCGCGGAGGTCGGCGAGGGGCGCACCGCGCTGCTCGTGCACGCCGACGACGAGCGGCTGCGCAGGCTGGCCGTCCTCGACGTGGTGATCAACAACGGCGACCGCAAGGGCGGGCATCTGCTGCCCGCGCCCGGGGGCCGGCTGTTCGGGATCGACCACGGGGTCACCTTCAACGCCGAGAACAAGCTGCGGACGCTGCTGTGGGGCTGGGCGGGGGAGAAGCTCACCCCCGAGGCCGTAGAGGTCCTGGAGCGGCTCAGGGGTGCCCTGGACGGGACGCTGGGCGTGCGCCTGGGGGAGCTGATCACCACGGCCGAACTGGACGCCACGCGCGCGCGTGTCGCCGGTCTGCTCGCCTCCGGGCGGCATCCGGAGCCCTCGGGGGAGTGGCCCGCGATCCCGTGGCCGCCCGTCTAGTCGGGGCTGCACACCCCGGATCCGTACGCAAGAAGGCCTTCCCGGCCATCTGGCCTGGTCCGGTTCGTATACGGAACATCCGTCCGGTTAGGCTCATGACATGCATGCCTGGCCCGCTTCCGACGTCCCTGCCCTGCCCGGCAAGGGCCGCGACCTCCGGATCCACGACACCGCGACCGACGGTCTTGTGACCCTCGACCCCGGTCCCGTCGCCCGTATCTACGTCTGCGGCATCACTCCGTACGACGCGACCCATCTGGGTCACGCGGCGACCTACAACGCGTTCGACCTCGTGCAGCGCGTGTGGCTCGACACCAAGCGGCAGGTTCACTACGTCCAGAACGTGACGGACGTCGACGATCCGCTGCTGGAGCGCGCCGCGCGGGACAACGTCGACTGGGTCTCCCTCGCCGAGAAGGAGACCACCCTCTTCCGCGAGGACATGACCGCCCTGCGGATGCTGCCCCCCAAGCACTACATCGGCGCCGTCGAGGCCATACCCGGGATCGTCCCGCTGGTCGAGCGGCTGCGGGACGCGGGTGCGGCGTACGAGCTCGAAGGGGACGTCTACTTCTCCGTCGAGTCCGACCCGCACTTCGGCCAGGTGTCCAACCTGGACGCGGCGGCGATGCGGCTGCTGTCCGCCGAGCGCGGCGGCGACCCGGACCGTCCGGGCAAGAAGAACCCCCTCGACCCGATGCTGTGGATGGCCGCCCGCGAGGGCGAGCCGAGCTGGGACGGCGCCTCGCTCGGGCAGGGCCGGCCCGGCTGGCACATCGAGTGCGTCGCGATCGCCCTCGACCACCTGGGCATGGGCTTCGACGTGCAGGGCGGCGGCTCCGACCTCGCCTTCCCGCACCACGAGATGGGCGCCTCCCACGCGCAGGCGCTGACCGGCGAGTTCCCGATGGCCAAGGCGTACGTGCACGCAGGCATGGTCGCGCTCGACGGCGAGAAGATGTCCAAGTCCAAGGGCAATCTCGTCTTCGTGTCCACGCTCCGGCGTGACGGTGTCGACCCGGCGGCCATCCGGCTCGCCCTGCTCTCGCACCACTACCGTGCCGACTGGGAGTGGACCGACCAGGTTCTCCAGGACGCCCTCGCGCGCCTGGAGCGCTGGCGGGCCGCCGTGTCGCGGCCCGACGGCCCGTCCGCCGAGGCGCTCGTCGAGGAGATCCGCGAGGCCCTCGCGAACGACCTGGACGCGCCGGCCGCGCTCGCCGCCGTCGACCGCTGGGCCGCGCTCCAGGCAGAGAGCGGCGGGACCGATGAGGGCGCCCCCGGCGTCGTATCGCGGGCCGTGGACGCCCTGTTGGGCGTGGCCCTCTAGCAACGCCGGGCGCCGGACGGGTCGTTGCCCGTCCGGCGCCCTCTGTGCGGTGGGTCCGTCGTGCTACCTGCTCACGACGGGGCCCAGTTGTTCACGATGAAGGCCTACTTGTTCACGATGACGGCCTGGATCGTGTTGCTCGTGGAGTCGTAGATCCCGATGACCTGCTGGCCGAAGGCGAAGGCCTCCTGGACCTCGTCGTGCGTCACCTGGTTCGGGTTGACCAGCGGACGCCAGCCCTGGTTGATGTACAGGTAGAGGATCGACGGCTGGCCCGGCAGCGGCGTGACGACGTCCCAGAAGTGCTCGGCCACACCACTCGTCAGCGCCGCGGCCTCGACCGCGCTGCGCATGATCAACGGCTGGCCCTGGCCCTGCTCCTGCTGTTGCTGCTGCCCGCCGAGCTGGTGAAGCAGCTGCTGGAACGGCTGCTGCTGGCCGAGCTGCTGGAGCTGCTGCTGCAGGTGCTGCGGAAGCTGGTGCTGGGGGTGCTGCGGAATCTGCTGCCGGCCCATGCCCTGCTGACCGATGCCCTGCTGGCCGAAGGGCTGCTGCTGACCCATGCCCTGCGGGCCGAACGGCTGCTGCATCTGCTGTCCGAAGGGCTGCTGTTGCTGCTGCCCGAACGGCATCTGCTGGCCGTAGCTCTGCTGGCCCTGCTGCCCCTGCTGCTGCGGGGGAGCCGTGCTCGGGCCCTGCTGCTGACCCTGCTGGCCCTGGTTCTGGCCCTGCTGCTGGCCCTGTTGGCTCATCTGCGGGGTGGTGCTCATGCGGGTGCCACCTTCCCTCAATTGTCGAGCGATGGTTGGTCGTTGAGTGTTGGTCGTTGCGCGATGGTCGGTCCTGCGCGGGACGGCCGGTCCGAGGAACGGCCGGTCTCGTCAGCCCGTGACGACCAGGCCGACGATCTCGTCGTCCGAGAACCAGACGCGCACGTCGGGCCGTCCGCCCGCGAAGGCGGAGTGCACCGCCTGGCGGATCTCGGCGGACGGGTTGTTCAGGCTCCGCCAGTCACCGGCCACGAACAGCCGGAGCCTGGGCGGGAGTTCGCGGGGGTACGGGAGCAACTCGTCCCAGTACCGCTCGGCCTGGCCCGAGCCGACCGCCTCAGGCAGCAGATGGGCGACCGCCGCCTTGATGTCGGGCCGGTTGCCGATCCGCTGCGACGCGGGCCGGCCCGGCGCGTCCTGCTGCGGGGAGCCCGTGGCCCGCAGCAGCCTGCGCGCCCGCTCCGGGTCCATCGGTTCCTGGCCGACGGCCCTGAGCATGCCCTGCAGCGCGGCCAGGGCGCCCACCACCAGCGGGGAGGCGGACGAGGTCCCGGAGAACGTGTCGGTGAACCAGGCGATCTCCTCGGCGCCGCCCTGCAGATCACCGGGCTTGTCCCAGAAGCCGCCGGTCGTGGTGACCTCACGGCCCCAGCCCTGCGCGTCCACCCGCGCCCCGTAGTTGGAGAACGCCAGACGTGAGCGGTCCGGGCCGTGGTCGCGGCCGTGGGTACCGGGCGGCGGAGCGCCCGCGCCGACCACGATCGCGCCGGAGGACTGATTGGACGGGTTGAACGGGTTGCGCCACCACTCCGGGAACTCGTCGGGCCGACGCTCGTACACCGCGTCGTCCAGGGACTCCCCGCCGTTGCCCGCGGCCTCCACCACCAGGACGCCCTTGGCGGTCGCGTACCGGATGGCCGCGAAGTCGTCCGGCCACCATTCCAGCGCGACGTAGCCGCGCTGGTCGTCGCGCACCGCGAAGTCGAACCGCGGTCCAGGACTGTGCAGTTCGACCAGGATGATGTCGCCGGCGTTCAGCCGGTCGGCCGCCGCGTGGATCGCTGCTGCCGAGCCGATGCCGTGGAACGACGCGGCGGCGGTCACCGCGTCCGGCACGATGCCGGTGATCCCGTACTCGTTGCGGTCGCCGCCGATCACACCGATGACGGCCGTGCCGTGGTTGCGCCAGGCCAGGTCCTGGATCGGGGTGCCGACCACGACGCCCGCGAGCTTGGCCGCCAGGTCCTCGTGGCCGAGCTGCCAGGCGCCCTCCACGTCGATCACGGTGACGCCCTGGCCGGAACCGCCGGGCCGCTGCCAGGCCCAGTGCGCGTCCACGCCCTCGGGCGCGGGGCGCAGATAGCCCTGGCGGCTGGTGAAGTCGGGTGTGACGGGGGCGCCTTCCTTGCGCCGCCGGCTCTCGTCGGTGCTGTGTCCCACGGACCCCACCGAGGCCGGTACGGCACCCGGCTTCACATACGCCGTGGCGATCTCGGGCAGTGCCGCGATCCGCGAACGCAGCTCCTGGGCGCGGCTCTCGACGCCGCGTACCCGGTAGAAGAGTCCGAGGTCGGGCAGTGTCTCGGCGCCCGCGGCCGAGGGCTGGGCCGCCGACTGCAGCCGCTCCTCGCTGCCGAACAGCGGTTGCAGGGCGAGCTGTTCGTCGCTGAGGAACATGTTCAGCGCCGACACGTCGGCGCCGGCCGCCGAACGGACCCCTTCGGCCTCGGCGCGCAGCCGGGCCTCGGGCCGTGCGACGACGATCAGTTCCTGCTCGGCTCCTCGGTAGGTGAATCCCGCTCCGTCGGGCCCTGGCCCGGACGCTCCCGGGCCCTGCGCGGGCTGTGCCTGGTCGGTCATCGCGTGCCGCTCCCTTCGGTCCGTGCAAGTGCTTGTGCGGGTGCTGGAGTTGTCGAGAGTCGTGCCTCCGTCGGTGTCCTCCGGGGCACACCTTGCTCCTCCCGGACCGACTCGTCCACCCCCGAGTTCGCCAACTGCGTTTGAGAACAAGTTGAATTGGGTACCGTGCGCAATCCGTCCTGAAACAGATGTCACGCCACAATCCGGCCAAAGACAGCGGAGACGGTTGTCATGTGATGGGGTGACAGCGTCTGTTGACCGTCGGGCCGGCCCCGCGTCGGCCCTCTCGTGGAAGGACGCACAGTGGCACTCGCAGACCGTTCCTTCGCACGTCGAAGACTCCTCACCACGGCCGCCGCCCTGGGAGGAGCGGCACTCCTGGGCGGCACGGCGCACGCGGCCGAATCACCGGAGAAGGGATCGCAGAAGGGACCGCAGCAGGGTCCGGAGAAGCGCCGGCCGGACCGGTTCCCACTGCCCAACGGCTTCCAGCCGGAGGGCATAGCCATCGGCTCCGCCCCGTTCGCGTACTTCGGGTCGCTGGCCAACGGCGACATCTACCGCGCGAGCCTCGCCACCGGGCGCGGCTCCGTCATCAGCAAGGGCCCTGGCGCCGGACATCCCAGCGTGGGACTGAAGACCGACCGGCACGGCCGGCTGTTCGTCAGCGGAGGGGCCGGCGGCGATCTGCGTACCGTCGACATCCGTACGGGAGAGATCGAGAAGTCGTACGCCGTCGGGGGCACGTTCGTGAACGACGTGATCCTCACGCCGGGCGCCGCCTGGTTCACCGACTCCTTCGCGCCTCAGCTCTACCGGCTCGCGCTCGGTCGGCACGGCAGGCCCGGGGCCGTCAGGACCGTGCCGCTCGGCGGAGACTGGCAGCAGGGCACGGACTTCACCGCCAACGGGATCGAGCGCACACCGGACGGCAGCGCGCTCCTGGTGGTGAACGCCTTCGCCGGCGGCGGCACGCTGATGCGGGTCGACCCGCGCACCGGAGCCGCGACCGCGGTCGACCTCGGCGCGGCCAGGATCCCCAACGGTGACGGGCTGTTGCTCCTGGGCCGGACTCTCTACGTCGTGCAGCAACAGCAGAACGCGATCGACGTGTTCCGGCTGAACTCCGCCGGCACCAAGGGCACGGTGATCACCCGGATCACCGACCCGCGCTTCCGGATCCCGACGACGGCCGCGGCGTGGGGCGACCGTCTCTATCTGCCGAACGCGCGCTTCGATGTCGAGCCGACGCCCGACACGGAGTACGACGTGGTGGCGGTGCGTCAGGTCTGACGCGCGAGGGGCGGCGCGCCCGACGCGCGCCGCCCCTTCGCCCGGCCGATATCGCCAGGGCAGTCTCGCTCCGGCCGTCTTGCTCCGGCCGTCTCGCTCGGTCAGTCCTCCGAGGAATCCGACGAACCGGAGTCCGAGGATCCTGATCCTGGGGAGCTGGAACCTGAGGAACCGGAGGATTCGGAGCCCGGCGATTCGGCGTCCGAAGACTCCGAGGAGCCGGACTTCCCCTTGGCGTCGGGAGTCCCCTTCGTACCGGACGTCCCCGACGCGTCGCCCTCGGAGAGGTTCGAGGAGTCCGAGGAATCGGATGTGTCGTCCTCGGTTGCCTCGTCCGTGGCCTCCGGCCGCTGCGGCTTCGGTGGCCAGACACGGCCACCCGGGCCGTCCTTGAGGTACGAGGCGGGATCCCCGCTCTCCGTGGCATGGGAGCCGGGCGGCGAACCCGGACCGCCCCCGTCCCGTCTGCGCAGATACCGCTCGAACTCGCGGGCGATCGCCTCGCCCGACGCCTCCGGCAGCTCGGCGGTGTCCCGGGCCTCCTCCAGCGTCTGCACGTACTCCGCGACCTCGCTGTCCTCGGCGGCCAGCTGGTCCACGCCCAGCTGCCAGGCCCGCGCGTCCTCGGGCAGTTCGCCCAGCGGGATGCGCATGTCGATGAGGTCCTCGAGGCGGTTGAGGAGGGCCAGCGTCGCCTTCGGGTTGGGCGGCTGCGAGACGTAGTGCGGCACGGCCGCCCACAGTGAGACCGCCGGTACGCCCGCGTGCGTGCACGCCTCCTGGAGGATGCCGACGATGCCCGTGGGGCCCTCGTACTTGGTCTCCTCCAGGTCCATCGTGCGGGCCAGGTCCGGGTCGGACGTGACGCCGCTGACCGGGACCGGACGGGTGTGCGGGGTGTCGCCGAGCAGGGCGCCCAGGATGACGACCAGCTCGACGCCCAGCTCATGGGCGAAGCCCAGCAGCTCGTTGCAGAACGAGCGCCAGCGCATCGACGGCTCGATGCCCCTCACCAGCACCAGGTCACGCGGCTTCTCGCCGCCGACCCGTACCACCGACAACCTTGTCGTCGGCCAGGTGATCTTGCGGACCCCGCCGTCCAGCCACACGGTCGGGCGGTTCACCTGGAAGTCGTAGTAGTCCTCGGCGTCGAGCGCCGCGAACACCTCGCCCTTCCACTCCCTGTCCAGATGTGCGACCGCGGTGGAGGCGGCGTCGCCGGCGTCGTTCCAGCCTTCGAACGCGGCCACCATGACCGGGTCGACCAGCTCGGGAACCCCCTCGAGCTCGATCACCCAGCGCCTCCTTCCGACGTGCCCTCGCGTACGCCCCAACCTTACGGCTTGCGCGGGGAGCGCCCGCAGCCCCCTTGTATGGGGGAGTGACCGCATCACTGCCCCATTCGTCACTCCCGAACACCCCACAGCCGTCCGAGCTGTCCCCGGTCAACTTCCACGGCGGGCCCGGACGTTGTTTCGAGGTGGCGCCCTGCGTCGGATGATCGACAGAGGTCGGATGTCCGAACCGTCCCCAGGTCCGGCGAGCCGGAGCGGAGGAGACGGGCGCCGTCGCCGACCGGCCGGTCACAACGTCGAGCGCAGCCACTGCTCCACGCTCGCGATGTGCACGGTCGCCCAGGAGCGGGCGGCCTCCGCGTCGCGGTCGCGGAGCGCGCTGAGGATGGCGCGGTGCTCGTGGAGGGTGCGGCTGACCGCGTCCTCCTGGGTCAGACCGCGCCAGATACGGGCGCGGGTCGTGGGACCGGACAGGCCGTCGAGGAGGGAGCAGAGCACCGAGTTGCCGGAGGACTGGACGATGCCCCGGTGGAACTCCAGGTCGCAGGCGACGAGTTCCTCCACCGAGGGCGCGGCGCCGAGCGCGTTCAGCTGGGCGCCGAGGGCGTCCAGTTGCTGCTCGCTGATCCGCAGCGCCGCCATCGCCGTCGCGGCCGGCTCCAGGATGCGGCGTACCGCGAGGAACTCCAGGACCGTGTCGTCGCGGTGGAAGTCCACGACGAAGCTCAGCGCTTCGAGGAGGAGCTGCGGGTCCAGGCTCGTGACGTACGTGCCGTCGCCCTGCCGCACGTCCAGGATGCGGATGAGGGAGAGCGCCCGCACCGCCTCCCGCAGGGAGTTCCGGGACAGGCCGAGATCGGCGGCGAGCTCGCTCTCCTTGGGGAGCCGGTCGCCGGGGCGCAGTGCGCCGGAGACGATCATTCCCTTGATCTTCTCGATCGCCTCATCGGTGACTGCCATGGCGGGGGCCTCCCTGTCGATCAGATATGTCGCTCAGACATCCGATGTCTCATTATGCGGCTTCCGTCGCCCCGGAGAGCCCCTCAGTGACGATCACGATCACACAAGGTCGGACGTTGACACGAGGGCCGCCAGGTCCGCAAGCGCGGCGGCCTCGTCGAGCGTCGTGAGCGTACGGTCACGCATCAGGATCCGCCCGTCGACGACCGTGTCCCGTACGTCCGAGGCCCGCGCGGAGTACGCCAGTGTCGACCACGGATCGTGGCGGGGAGCGAGATGCGGACCGCCCAGGTCCAGGACGATCAGGTCGGCCCGCTTGCCCGCCTCCAGCGAACCCAGGTGGGCGTCCAGGCCCAGTGCGCGGGCGCCCTCGACGGTGGCCATGCGCACGGCCTGCTCGGCGCCGACCGCGGTCGGATCGCCGGCCGCCTTGTGCACCAGGGCGGCCGTGCCCAGCGCCCGCAGGACGTCCAGCGTGTTGGAGCTGACCGCGCCGTCCGTGCCGAGACCGACGGTCACGCCCGCGTCCAGGAGCCGGGGCACCGGGGCGATGCCGCAGCCCAGCTTGAGGTTGGACACCGGGCAGTGGGCGACCGAGGTGCCGGTCCGGGCGAGCGCCGCGATCTCGGGGCCGGTCAGGTCCACGGCGTGGGCCAGCAGCAGATCGGGGCCGAGCAGCCCGAGCGAGTCGAGCAGCTCCACCGGGCGCTTGCCGTAACGCTCCTCGACGGTCGCGACCTCGGCGGTGTTCTCCGCCGCGTGGATGTGCAGCAGCGCGCCGAACTCCCTTGCCAGCGCTGCGATTTCGGTCAGCTGGGCGGGGGAGAGGGTGTAGGCGGAGTGCGCGAAGAGCACGGGACGCGTGCCGGGCAGGCCGGTGCGGCCGGCCAGGTCCCGGCGCGCCCACTCCAGCCGGTCCCCGTACGCCATGCCGTCGGGCGGGGTCGGTACGTCCATGAAGGTCGGCCCCGTGTGCAGCCGCCAGCCCGCCTCGTGCGCGACCTGCTCGGCCGCCTCGTGGAACCAGTACATGTCGAGCGCCGAGGTCACCCCGGCCCGTACGCTCTCGGCGATCGCGACCCGGATCGCCGCCGCGACGTTCTCCGCCGACAGCAGCTCGCTCTCCCAGCGGATCACCCGCTCCAGGAAGCCCTGCAGCGTCACGTCGTCGGCGCGGCCTCGCAGCAGCGTCATCGCAAGGTGGGTGTGCGCGTTGACCAGGCCGGGGAGCACCAGACAGCCGGTCGCGTCGAGGTCGTCGGCGGCCGTGTAGCGGGCCCGCAGGTCCGCGGCCGGTCCGACCGCGAGGATCTCGCCGTCGCGGATCGCCACGGCTCCGTCGGGTACGACCGTGCCGGCCGCGTCGACGGTGAGGATGTCGCCGCCGTGGACCAACAGGTCGGCGGGGGCGGTCCGTTGGGCGGGAATGCTCACAGCGCTTCCCCTTCCGCGAGCAGGCGCAGGGCTTCGAGGGAGACCACACTGCCGCGCTCGACGCCCGCGGCGACGACCTCGCGGTGCGGGTTGTAGCCGCCGGTCGCGCCCTCGTCGACGAGTTCGTCGGCGTTCGCGCCGTCGATCACGAGGACACCGCCCGCGGTCAAGCCGCGCAGCGAGGCCGTGACGAGCAGCGCCGACAGCTCCATCTCGATGGCGGCGAGCCCTGCCCCGTCGTACGAGGGCAGGGGTATCAGCCCCGGCTGGAAGGCGGCCCGCGTCCATACGAAGCCCCGGTGGTGCGGGGCGCCCTGCTCGCGCGCCGCCCGCTGCAGCGCGAGCACCGCCTCGGGCGCGGCCACCGCCGGATACTCGGGCGGCAGCAGCTGCTGGGTCACCCCGTCGTCGCGTACGGCCGCCTCCGCTATGACCAGATCGCCGTCACGGATGCCGGGCCGCATCGCGCCCGCCGTGCCGAACCGCAGGATCGTGCGCACCCCCGCGTCGGCCAGCTCCTGGAAGAGCAGGATCGCACCGGGCCCGCCGACACCGTGCGAGGCGACGACGACCGGCAGTCCCTTCCAACTCCCGCTGAACACACGGTATTCGCGGTGGTACGACACCTCCTCGGCCCCGTCGAGCAGCGCGGCGACGGCCGCGGCGCGCGCCGGGTCGCCGACCACGACGGCGTGCGGGGGCAGCCCGGTGCGGGGTATCCGGGTGATGGGCAGCAGGTCCTGCGTCATGAAGCGACTCCAGTCGTACGGCCGGTGCGGCGGCGGCGCTGCGCCGTGCTGAGGAAGAGGGCGCCGAGCGTGACGACGTACGGCGCGGCGTCGGTCGCCTGCTGGGGCAGGCCGAGGCCCTGCAGTCGGAAGCCCGCGGCCTCGGCGACACCGAAGAGCAGGGCGGCGAGCAGGACACCGAAGGGCAGGGCGCGCCCGAGCATGACCGCGACGACGGCGATCCAGCCGCGGCCCGCCGTCATGTTCTCGGAGAACAACGTGACGTTCCCCAGGGCCAGTTGGGCCCCGGCGAGCCCGCACAGCACACCGGACACGAGCACCGCCGCGTACTTGTACCGGGCCGGGCTCACCCCCAGTGTGGCCGCGGCCTCCGGTGCCTCGCCGACCCCGCGCAGCCGCAGCCCCCACACGTGCCGCGACAGCATCAGGGCCGCCACGGCGACCGCGGCCCATGCCAGATACGCGAGCGGCGAGAAGCCACCGACCAACGGGAGCCCGGCGAGTGACGGATCGTCAAAAGTGCCCTGCACACCGAAGATCGTACGCAGCAGGAAGCTGGTCAGACCCACGGCGAGGAGGTTCATCGCGACGCCGAGGACCACCGCGTCGCCGCGCAGCGTGACCGTGCCCACGGCCAGGATCAGCGAGTACGCGGCGGCGGCGAGCGCTGCCGCCAGGACGCCGAGCCATGGGCTGCCGGTGAACCAGCTGGTGGCCACGGCCGTGAAGCAGCCCATCAGCATCATGCCTTCCAGGCCGATGTTGAAGACCCCCGCACGCTCGCACACGGCGCCACCGAGCGCGGCGAGCAGGATCGGGGTCAGCGCGCGCAGCGCCGACATCAGGAGATCGGAGTCGAAGAACATCAGGCGAACTCCCCCTGCGCGATGGGCTCTTGGACCGTCTTGCGTCGCCTGCGCGAGAAGCTCGGCCGGGCCGCCAGGAACACGATGACGATGGCCTGCAACACCTGCGTCAGCTCGCGCGGCACCTCCGTGGTGCGCTCCATGGAGAGCCCGCCGACCTGCAGTACGGCGAAGAAGAACGACGCCAGCACGGTGCCCAGCGGTGCCGCCGCCGCGAGCAGCGCCGCGGTCAGCCCCGTCCAGGTGTAGCCGGGCGCCGTCAGCGAACCGTCGAGGAAGCGGTACGGGAAGCTCAGCACGCCGATCGCGCCGACCAGCCCCGCGATCGCGCCGGAGGTGGCCATCAGCCGGAGCGTGAGCCCCTTGCGTTCGACACCCGCGTACGCGGCGAAGCGAGGATTGAGGCCGGTCATACGGATCTCGTAGCCGATGGCCGTGCGCCGGTCGGCGAACCAGTACGCGGTCGCCGCGAGCACGACGAGAACCAGCCCGAACGTCACGGTCGACGTGCCGAAGGCGGGCAGCGCCACACCCTCCGGGAGCCGCCGCGTCTGGGGCAGGCTGGATCCGGGCTCCTTGAGCGGATACCGCACCAGATAGGAGGCGAGCGAGGTCGCCGGGTAGCTGAGCAACAGGCTGCTCACCAGCAGCGGCACACCGAACCGGTTCTCGCAGAGCGCGGCCAGCGCGGCGTACCCGGCACCTGCCGTGATCCCGGCGAGGAGCGCGAGCACGACGGTGAGCGGCGCGGGCAGCGGCGAGTACAGCCCGGTGACGGCCGCGGCGATCCCGCCGAGCACCATCTGCCCGTCCCCGCCGAGGTTGATGAGCCCGGCGCGCAGCGGAATCGCCAGCGCGAGCGCCATCCCCAGCACGCTGGTCACGGTACTGAGCGTCGCGCCGATCCCGTCGGCCCCGAGCGAGCCGGTGACGACGGCCCCGTACGCGGCGAACGGATCGGCCCCCGTGCCCACCAGGAACAGCGCGCCGATGACGAGCCCGGCGAGCACGGAGAAGGTGACGGGGGAGCGGAGCGCCCGCGTGATGCGGTCCGTCGATGGGCGGGCCATGTCAGTCTCCGTCCGGCGCGGGGGTGTTGGGCGCGGCGGCCGTCGGGGCCGGTGTCGCGACGGCGGTTGCTGCGGCGGTTGCGGTCGCGGCCACGGGCTCGGCGGTGCCGCCCGCCATCGCCAGGCCGAGCGTCGCCTCGTCCGCGTCCGACTTGGCGTACGAAGCCGTCACCCGGCCCTCGTACATCACCAGGACCCGGTCGGCGAGGCCGCGGATCTCGCTGAGTTCGGCGGAGACGAGGAGGACGGCGTGGCCCGCGTCGCGGTAGGCGACGAGCTCGTCGTGGATGGCCTGGATCGCGCCGATGTCCACGCCGCGGGTGGGCTGTTCCACCAGCAACAGCGGTGCCCCGTGGGCGAGTTCGCGGCCGATCAGAAGCTTCTGGAGATTGCCGCCGGACAGCGCGGAGGCCGGCACGTCGGGCGTGGACGCCTTGATGCCGAAGCGTTCGACGAGGGCGCGCGCGTGGGCGCGTACCGCCGACGGCGGCAGCAGACCGCGCGGTGAGGCGAGCGTGGTGCGGTGGTGGCCCATCGCGAGGTTGTCCGCGACGGTCGCCGCGGGCGCGGTGCCGACCGCGTGGCGGTCCTCCGGTACGTACGCGAGGCCCTTCGCGCGCCGCTCGGTCGCCGAGGCGTGCGTGATGTCCTCGCCCCGCAGCCCGACCCGCCCTGCGGTGACCGGCCGCAGTCCGGCGAGCGCCTCGACGAGTTCGCTCTGTCCGTTGCCCGCGACCCCCGCGATGCCGACGATCTCCCCGGCACGGACCGTGAGTCGGAGCTCTCGAACACCCGCCGTGCTCAGCCCCTCGACGTCCAGCACGACCTCGCCGGGACTGCCCTCCGGGTGGACCCGGTCCAGGTCGACCGCGCGGCCGGTCATCGCGGTCGCGATCTCGGCGGCGGTCGTGTCGGCCGTGCGCAGCCGCGCGACGACCCGCCCGTCCCGCAGGACCGTGACGTTGTCGCTGCCTTCGAGCACCTCACGCAGTTTGTGCGTGACAAGGATCACCGTGCGGCCCTGCGCGGTCAGCGACCGGAGGACCGCGAACAGGGCGTCGGCCTCGGCCGGCGTGAGCACTGCCGTCGGCTCGTCGAGGATGAGGGTACGGGCGCCGCGGTGCAGCAGCTTCAGGATCTCCACCCGCTGCCGCAGTCCGACCGGCAGGTCGCCGACCCGGGCGTCCGGATCGACGGCGAGGCCGTGCTCCTCGGCGAGTTCACGTACCCGGCGCCGCGCCGCCGCCCGGTCCAGCAGTCCGAAGCGGCGCGGCTCGGCCCGGTAGACGACGTTCTCGGCGACCGTCAGCGAGTCGAACAGCTTGAAGCTCTGGTGGACCATGCCGAGCCCGGCGGCCATCGCGGTGCCCGGGCTCCCGAAGGACACCTCGCGCCCTTCGATCCGTATCGAGCCCGCGTCCGGCCGCTCCATCCCGTACAGGACGGACATCAGCGTGGACTTGCCCGCGCCGTTCTCGCCCATCAGGGCGTGGATCTCACCGCGCCGGACGGTCAGGTCGACCGAGTCGTTGGCGAGGGTGCCGGGGAAACGCTTGGTGATACCGCGCAGCTCGACGACAGCGGGCGCCTCAACTGGAGGTGAGTCGACCGCGGGCGCGTCACCGGAGGTGTCGACGCCCGCGGCCGGTCCGTCACTTGGTCGCCGGGTCATCGACCGTCAGCTCTCCGGACACGATCCGGTCGCGCAGCGCCTCGACCTTCTTCAGTACGTCCTCGTGCTCGGCGATCACGCACTTGGAGGACTCCACGCCGTCCTCCAGGCCCGTGAGGCTGATGCCGCCCTCCTTGAGGCCGTACGAGATCGTCTTGCCGCCCTTGCCGGCGAGGACCTGCTCGACGCCCTCCCGCACGGCGACGTCCGTCTTCTTGATCACGTTGTCGACGACCGTGCCGGGCGCGGCCGTGCACTGGTTGACGTCCACGCCGTACGCGTACGCGCCCTTCGCCTTGGCCGCCTCGAAGACGCCGTAGTTGCCGGCCGCTGCCGCCGCCATGATCTGGTCGGCCCCCTTGGCGAGCAGCGAGTTGGCCTGCTCCTTGGCGCGCGCCGAGTCGTCGAACGGCGACTGGCCGCCGACGAACCGGGTGCTCGCGGACGTCTTCGCGGCGACCTCCTTGGCACCGGCCGCGAACGGGTCGCTGTAGCGCCGGAACTGCGGGGTGTCGAGGACGTCGACCGCGCCTACCTTGCCGCTCTTGCTGAGCAGTCCGGCCTCGGCGCCCGCCAGATAGACGCCCTCGTGCTCACGGAAGACGGCGCAGCTGACGTTCTTGAACGTCTTCGTCGTGCACGCGTCGATCACGAGGAACTGCTGCTCGGGGTGCGCCTCGGCCTGCTGCGCGACCACGTCGGCGAACTCGAAGCCCACCAGCACGATGACGTCCGGCGAGGTGTCGACCGCTGCCTGCACGTTCTGCTGCTGCGAGGCGGTGTCGGAGGACTGGTAGACCTTCTGCGTCCCGTCGTGAGCCTTGGCCGCGGCCTTCACTCCGTCGACCGCCAGCTTGAGGAACTCGTTCTGCCCGACCGGGTCCGGCGTCACCAGGGTGAAGCTCTTGCCGCCGCTCTCGGCGGCTGCGGAATCGTCGTTCTTCGCGGCGGCGTTGCAGCCGGTGGCCGCCGTGGCGAGGAGCGCAGTGCCGGCCGCGACGGCGGCGAGACGGGACGAACGGGGTCTACGAGGCATGGGACTGCCCTTCCGGGAAGGTGCGTGCGGCGGCGCGCGCTCAAGCGGGAAACGCTGAGAGATGAAGGCTGCGAGCAGAGGGTGGAGCCAGGGGAGAACAGGGTGGACGCCCGGTGGGGGTCCGGCGTCGCGGCTGTCAGCGCCGACAGCAGTCGCTGGCGCACCGGCCGTAGTCGAGGAAGCGGCGCATCGTCAGCAGCACACGTCCTCCTTCGCGTAGGCCTTCCGGCTGCGGGTGCTGGACTGTAACACCGGTTTCCGGACACCCGCTCGACTGTCTCGAACTGTGGTTCTTCGAGGTCATGTACGGTGTCGCGCATCTTCGGAACATCAGGAGTGCCCCGCTATGCCCCAGGAACTGCGCGCTGTCGACTGGACCGGAAACAGCCTCGCGCTCATCGACCAGACCGTCCTCCCGCACCGCACCGAGACCCGCCGGATCCGCGATGTGGACGACCTGGTGGACGCGATCCAGCGGCTCGTGGTGCGCGGGGCGCCCGCGATCGGTGCCGCGGGTGCGTACGGGGTCGCCCTCGCGATGCTCCAGGGGCGGCGCGAGGGGTGGTCGCGGGAGGAGATACTCGCGGCCGTCGCGCGGATCCGTGCGGCGCGGCCCACCGCGGTGAACCTCATGGTGTGCGTCGACCGGGTGCTGACGCGGTTCGACGACGGGCTCGACGCGGTGCTCGCCGAGGCGGCGGAGGTGCAGCGGGAGGATGTCGCGGCCAACCGGGCCATGGGTGTGTTCGGGGCGGACTGGCTGCTCAAGCGGGTCGACGTGGACCGGCCGCTGCGGGTGCTGACCCACTGCAACACCGGGGCGTTGGCCACGGCGGGGTGGGGCACCGCGCTCGGCGTCATACGTGAACTGCACGCCCGTGGGCGCCTTGAGGTCGTGTACGCCGATGAGACGCGGCCTCTGCTGCAGGGATCGCGGCTGACCGCCTGGGAGTTGGTGCAGGAGGGGATTCCGCACTTCGTCCAGGCGGACGGGGCCGCCGCGGGCACGATTCTGCGGGGCGAGGTGGACGCGGCGATCGTCGGCGCCGACCGGATCGCCGCCAACGGGGACACGGCGAACAAGGTGGGCACCGTGGGGGTCGCACTGGCGTGCGCCGATGCCGGGGTGCCGTTCCTGGTGGCTGCGCCCACGACGACGGTCGATCTCTCCACGGCCACCGGGGCCGACATTCACATCGAACTGCGGGGTGAGAGCGAGGTGTTGGAGTGGGCGGGGGTTCGGACCGCCCCTGCCGAGTCACGTGGGCACAACCCCGCATTCGATGTCACGCCCGGGCGGTTGGTCACGGGGCTCGTGACCGAGCGGGGGGTGTTGGAGGTGTCCGCGGGGGAGTTGCCGGGGGACCGGTTGAAGTAGGCCGGTTTGTTGGGTGCGGGCGAGTCGGGGCCGGCCGCGCAGTTCCCCGCGCCCCTTTCAGGGGCGCTCCGGCGCAGGCAAGAAGGAGGGCCGAGGCGTCTCTGCCTCGGCCCTCCTTCTTTCGTGCAACTCGGCTCAGTCGCCCGTCAGTTCCAGTTCCAGGAGCCACTCCACGATCTCCGTGTGGTGGCGGGCCTGGCGGGGTGTGTCGCCCCAGACGTAGAGGCCGTGGCCCGCCACGACCACCGCGGGCATGCGTGGGTCGCGGGCCGCCTCCAGGCGGTCGCCGAGGACCTCCATGTCCTGGCTGTTGGCGATGACGGGGAGGAGGACCTCGACGTCGTGGGCGGGCTGGCCGATGCCCTTGAGCATCTCCAGGTCCTTGAAGAGGATGCCGCCCGGCACCCGTCGGCCCATCGCCACGGACGCCACCGTGTGGACGTGCACCACGGCACCGGCGCCGGTCAACGCGGCCACGCGGGCGTGCAGTTCGGCCTCGGCGGACGGCTTGCCGCCGTTCACCGCGGCGCCCTTGCCGTCGACCAGCACGACGTCCGAGGGCGTCAGTTCGCCCTTGTCGTGGCCGCTGGCGGTGACCGCGAGCCGCAGGGGATCGCGGGAGACCACCACGGACAGGTTTCCGGAGGTGCCCCGCATCCAGCCGAAGGAGGCGAAGCGGGCGGACTCGGCGGCGAGGACGGCCCCCGCCTCCTCCAGGTCGAATGTGCTGATGTCGGTGGTCACGTGGTGCTCCCGGAAGTGCTGATGGTGATCTCGTCGAACGTCCCCGCCTGCGCGTGGTCGCCGACGCCCTGCTCGTAGTACGGCTCCCCGGGCCGCCGGATCCCGACCGCGTGCCAGCCGGCCGCGCGGGCCGCGTCCAGTTCGCCCGGCCGGTCGGAGAGGAAGAGGAGACGGCCTGCCTCCACACCGGTCGACCCGGCGATACGGCGGTAGGAGTCCGGCTCCTGCTTGGGCCCCGCGTTCTCGGTGTCGTACAGGCCCGAGACGAGCGGCAGCAGGTCCCCGTCCGGGCTGCTCGCGAACCACGCGCGCTGCGCGGCCACGGACCCGGACGAGTACACGTGCAGCCGTACGCCGTCGCCGTGCCAGCGGCGCAGCACCGGAACCACGTCGTCGTAGAAGTGGGAGACCAGGTCGCCGCGGGCGAACCCCTCGGACCAGATGAGGCCCTGAAGTGTCTTCAGCGGGGTGGCCTTCACGTCGGCGTCGAGCCACTCGTGCAGTGCCTTCTCGACGCGTACGGCGTCGGCGTCGGGCTCGCCGAGCAGGTCCCGTACCTGGGAGACCGCCCGCACGACGTCCGGATCGGTGCTCCGCTCCGAGAGTACCGCTCCGAAACGGGAGCGCGAGTACGGGTACAGCACGTCGACGACGAACCCCGTGGCGCTCGTGGTGCCCTCGATGTCGAGCACCACGGCGTCCACGTCGAACCGCAGGCTCACGCCGCGGCCCGGTCCCGCTCGTATCCCGCCGCGATGGTGTCGTAGTCGGGGAAGCGCCCGGCGATGGTGGAACCGGTGAAGGAGCCGATCCAGCCGTCCTCCTCGTGGAAGAACCGGATGGCGGTGAAGCCCGGCGTCGTCCCCATGTCGAACCAGTGCGTCGTCCCGCGCGGCACGCCCAGCAGGTCGCCCTTCTCGCAGAACACGGCGTGCACCTCGCCGTTCACGTGCAGATAGAAGATCCCGGAGCCCGAGACGAAGAACCGGACCTCGTCATCGTCGTCGTGCGTGTGCTCCTGGAGGAACTTCTCCCGCGCGGCCTTCGCCTTCACGGGGTACTCCGGGTCGTCGCTCGGGTGCAGCCCGAGGACGTCGACGGTGGTGAAGCCCTCTTCGGCGTTGAGCCGGTCGATCTCCGGCCCGTACGCGGCGAAGACCGTGTCGCTGTCGGCGTCCGCGGGGACGTCCTCGCGGACGGGCCACTGCTCGTAGCGCACCCCGAGCGGCGCGAGCGCGGCGGCGATCTCGGCGGGGTCGGAGGTGCGACGCACGGTGGTCTCGGGACCGGACTCCGGCCACGTCGTCAGCAGGGTCATGGGAGCAACTCCAGTGAGTGAAAGGGGAGTCCGGATACCGAGACGGGCATCGGGACCGGGTGTCGAGCCGGGCGAAAGGCGGCGCCCCACGGGGCGAGGGAGGCGGGAGAACCTGTGGTCAGCCGCGACACGCCGCGCCGGTACAGCGTCGTGTCGCTGTCGCGCATGGTGTCGTCATCGGAAGCCTCGCTGTCCCGGGTCGTTCGCTGATGGTAACTCCACGCCGGTGATCGGCCGAGTGTGACGAAGTCGTTGTCTCAACCCCTGAGAAACCGCTTCCTCTGCTTTGACGGCTGGCTGGAAACGTTCTCATGATCTGCGTATGAAGACGCTGCTGCTCGTGCGGCGGCTGTACGTGGACTTGCTCCGGTCGACCACAGCCCGCTGTCGCTGACCTGACCCGGAGTGCCCTCCGCGCCTGCGCCCACCGCGAGTTCCACCGGGACCGGTGAGGCGTACCCCCGCGCGGCGATGGCCTGATTCTTGCCCCGGCGCTCCGGGCTCCGCACGCCCTCCTCACCCCTCCCTTTCCTCCCTTCCCGCGCCACCCCTGGAGCCCCTCATGTCCCGTGCCCGTCTGCCCCTGGCCGCGCTCTCCCTGGCCTCCGCCTCCGCGCTCCTCCTCGCGGGCTGCTCGCAGTCCTCGGACGCCTCCAAGGCCGCGGGCGACAAGGCAGCCCCCGCCGCCGCGGCCACCGGCACGAAGCCCGCGCCCTTCAGCAAGGGCAAGGTGAAGGTCGCCCTGGTCCGGCAGAGCGGCGCCGGCGACTACTTCGAGCAGTGGGGCAACGGCGCCAAGGCGCAGGCGAAGGCCCTCGGCATCGACCTGACCGTGTACGACGCCCAGGCGGACAACGCCAAGCAGGCCACCGACCTGTCCGCGGCCATCAACTCCGGGGCGAAGGCGATCATCGTCGACCACGGCTTCCCCGCCACGATCCAGCCGGAGATCGACAAGGCCGTGAAGAAGGGCATCAAGGTCGTCGTCTACGACGTCGAGACGACGAACAAGTCGGTGATCAGCACCAAGCAGGACGACGCCAGCATGGCCCAGGCCGTCCTCGACGTGATGGGCGACCAGCTCGGCAAGGACGCGAAGGTCGGCTACGTCAACGTCGCCGGGTACGCCGCCCTCGACAAGCGCGACAGCGTCTGGAAGAAGACGGCCGACGCCAACGGCTGGAAGCAGGAGTTCAAGGTCGGCAAGGTGACCGACTCCACGGCCACCGACAACGTGCCCCTGGTCAGCGCCGCGCTCACCCAGCACTCCGACGTGGCCGGCGTCTTCGCCCCGTACGACGAACTCGCCAAGGGCACCGTCCTCGCCGTCCAGAACAAGAAGCTCCAGGACAAGGTGAAGGTCTTCGGCGCGGACGTCTCCAACGCCGACATCCAGAACATGACCGCGAAGGGCAGCCCGTGGGTGGCCACGGCGGGCACGGACCCGTCCGCGGTCGGTGCCGCCGTCGTCCGTACGACCGCCCTGGAGCTCGCCGGTCAGCTGAACAAGTCCTCCGTGGAGTTCCCGGCGGTCGCCATCACCCAGGACTTCCTGAAGAGCAAGGGCATCGAGAACATGGACCAGCTGCGGAAGGCCCTGCCGGCGCTCAACCTCTCCAAGGTCAGCACCGCGGACTGGATCGCGAATGTCGCCCACTGAGCCGGCTCCCGCGGTGAGGCCGTCCGAGCCGATTCCCGCGGTGGGTCTGCGGGACGTCAGCATGGCCTTCGGCGGGAAGACGGTGCTCGCCTCCGTCTCCCTGGACATCGCCGCGGGCAGCGTCGTCGCGCTGCTCGGTGCCAACGGCGCAGGCAAGTCCACGCTGATCAAGATCCTGTCCGGGGTGCACACGGACCACGGCGGTGAGGTCCGGGTGAACGGCTCACTCGCCGCGCTCCAGTCGCCCCTCGCCGCCCGCCAGTTGGGCATCCAGACGGTCCACCAGCGCATCGGCGAGGGCATCGTGCCCGGGCTCACGGTCGCCGAGAACCTCGTCTTCGAGGAACTGGCCCAGGCACGAGGCAACCCCTTCCTCAACGGGCGCCGCCTCCTCGCCCGGGCCCGCGAGATCCAGTCGGCGCTCGACCTCAACTGGAGCGACTCCGTGCTCAGGCGCGATGTCACCGAACTCGGCGTCTCCGACCGGCAGTTGCTGATCCTGGCCCGAGCCCTGGCGACCCGCCCCCGGCTGCTGGTCCTCGACGAGCCGACCTCGGCGCTCTCCGCAGCCGAGGCCAAGCGCCTGTTCGCGCTCGTCGAGCGGATGCGGGACGACGGCATCGCGGTGCTGTACGTCTCCCACCGGCTCGGCGAGATCGACGCGCTCGCCGACCGGCTGGTCGTCCTGCGGGACGGCCTTCTCACCGAGGACCAGGCCAGGCCCTTCGACTGGGACAGCGCCCTGCGCGCGATGCTCGCCCAGGCCCAGGAGGCGACGGCCGCACGGCCCCAACGGGCCGGGGACCAGGGCGAGATCGCGCTCTCCCTGCGCGGGGTGCCGCTGTTCGACGGCCATCCCCCGCAGGACCTCGACATCCGGGCGGGCGAAGTCACCGGCGTCGTCGGCCTGTTGGGCGCGGGCAAGACGGAACTCGCCCGCGGCCTCTTCGGCGCCGAGCCGTTCCCGGCGGGCGCCCTCGAACTGGACGGCAGGCCCTACGCGCCGCGCCGCCCCGCCGACGCCATCCGCAGCGGCGTCCACCTGGTGCCCGAGGACCGGCACGCGGACGCCCTCGTCCCCGGCTGGTCGCTGGCCCAGAACATCTCCCTGCCGTTCCTCAGGTCCCTCGCCCCCTTGTCCGCGGCCGGACTGGTGAACCGCTCCAAGGAGGACGCCCTCGGCCGCGCCACCATCGAGCGGCTCGGCGTGGTCGCCCGCGACGAGCACAGCACCGTCGAGGAACTGTCCGGCGGCAACCAGCAGAAGGTCGTCGTCGGCCGCTGGCTCGCCGAACGCCCCCGAGTCCTCATCCTGGACGAGCCGTTCCGGGGCGTGGACATCGGCGCCCGTCGCGACATCGGCCGCCGGGCCCGCGCCCTGGCCGCCGAAGGAGCCGCGGTCCTCGTCCTGTCGGCCGACGTGGACGAGGTCCTGGAGGTCGCCGACCGGGTCCTCGTCCTCACCGCGGGCGAGATCCGCCTCGACGCGTACGGCGACGACGCGGAGCGCGACCGCGTGATCCAGTCCATCTCGGCGTCCGTCTGATGCCGGCCACTCAGCACGCCACACCAGGAAGCACGCCATGACCACCACCCAGAGCACCGAGGTGCCGACCAAGGCGGCGCTCCCACCCGCGACCTCCACCGGCCTGCGCGTCCAGAGCGCCGTCATCAAGTACGGCTTCATCTTCGTCACCGTCACGCTCTTCACGTACTTCGCGCTGAGCGAGCCGTCCTTCCGCGACTCGGCGACACTCCTCGACACCCTCCGGTACGTCTCGGTCGCCGCGATCCTCGGCCTCGGCGTCACCCTCACCATGGCCGTCGGCGGAATGGACATGTCCGTCGGCGCGGTGGCCGGGCTCGGCGTGACGGTCGCCGCCAAGACGATGGTCACGTACAACCAGGTCGGCGTGGTCGCGATCCTCGCCGTCGTCGCGGCGGGCGCACTGGCCGGACTGCTCAACGCGCTGCTGATCGTCGTCCTGAAGATCCCCGACATGCTGGCCACGCTCGGCACCATGTTCGTGATCCAGGGCACCAAACTCATCCTGGTCGACGGCCAGTCCATCACCCCGGGCATGACCCAGTCCGACGGCACCACCGCGCCCGGCAAGTTCACCGATGGCTTCCTGCGCATCGACCGCGGCACGGTCCTCGGCGTCCCCGTCTCGGTGCTGATCTTCGGCGCGCTCACGGTCGTCGCCTGGGTGTTCCTCGCCCGCACCCGCTGGGGCCGTGTCCTCTACGCGATCGGCGCCAACCCCGAGGCCTCCCGGCTGGCCGG
This sequence comes from Streptomyces phaeochromogenes, assembly GCF_001418655.1. Lineage (GTDB taxonomy): Bacteria > Actinomycetota > Actinomycetes > Streptomycetales > Streptomycetaceae > Streptomyces > Streptomyces phaeochromogenes. The sequence goes on from NZ_LIQZ01000117.1 coordinate 47,105, forward strand.
CATCCGCGTGGGCGCGTACCGGGCCCTGGCGTACGTGCTGTCCGGCGTCCTCGCGTCGATCGGCGGGCTGATCCTGGCGTCCCGCATCGGCCAGGGCGACGTCTCGGCCGGTACGTCCCAGCTGCTGGAAGCGGTGGCGGTGGCCCTGGTCGGCACCTCCGTCCTCGGCCGTGGCCGCCCGAACGTGTGGGGCACGGCCCTGGGCGCCGTCCTGATCGGCATCATCACCACCGGTCTGACCATCAAGGGCCTGCCCTACTACACACAGGACGTCGTCGAGGGCGCGGTCCTCATCCTCGCCCTGGTCTTCAGCTTCACCCTGTCCAAGCGCCGCACCGCATAAGGGAGTTCACCCATGGGCTACCGCATTCTGGAGACCGAGGACGTGCCCGCGTACCTGCGCGAGCGCGGCCACTGGGACGACACGGACGACATCCGTGTCCGCGAGGTCTCCGACGGCAACATGAACCGCGTGTTCCTCGCCTCGAACGGTGACGGCACCCGCGGCCTCGCCGTCAAGCAGGCCCTGCCCTGGGTCCGCGTCGCGGGCCCCTCCTGGCCGATGAGCCCCGAGCGCGCCGACGCCGAGGCCCGCGCCTACGAGCAGGTCGCCAGGGTCGCCCCGGACAAGATCCCGGCGGTCCACGGCTACGACGCCGACAACTACGCCCTCGTCATGGAGGACATGTCCGACCTCCAGGTGCTGCGCACGGTCCTCAACGAGGGCGGCTCCTACGGCCCGGACACCTCGCGCCGCATCGGTGAGTTCGTCGCCCAACTCACCTTCGCCACCAGTGACTTCGGCATGGAGTCGGCCGAACGCAAGGCCCTGATCGCCGCCTCGGTCAGCCCCGAGCTGTGCAGGATCACCGAGGACGTCGTCCTCTCCGAGCCGTACGTCGAGCACGAGCACAACCACTGGCACCCCGGACTCGACGCCCTGGCCGCCGAGTTCCGCGCCGACACCCGTCTGCGCACCGAGGTCGCCGACCTCCGCCACACCTTCATGACCTCCGCCCAGGCACTGCTCCACGGCGACCTGCACACCGGCAGCATCATGGTCGGCGAACGCGAAGACGCCCCCGTCGTACGGGTCTTCGACCCCGAGTTCTCCTTCGTCGGCCCGATCGGCTACGACCTCGGCCTGTACTGGGCGAACGTCCTCGTCGCCCAGGCACGGGCGCGGGCTCTCGGCACGGTCACCGACCACGCGGCCCAACTCCGGCTCACCTGGGAGGGGTTCGAGACGGAGTTCCGCCGCCTCTGGCCGGCCCGCGTCGACACCTTCTTCGACGACGCGTATCTCGACCGCTTCCTGGCCCGGGTCCGGAGCGACTCGGCGGGCTTCGCCGGCACCGAGATCGTCCGCCGCGTCATCGGCTTCGCCCACCTCACCGACCTGACGACCCTGCCCGACCCGGTGCCGGCCTCACGCAGTGCACTGCTGCTCGGGCGCGAACTCATCGTGCGGAGGGCCGAGTTGACCCGTACGGAGGACATCGAGGAACTGGCCCGCTGACCGGCCGGGCCGAGACGGACAGGCCGAGACGGACAGGCCGAAGGGCGGCTCCCCCCGTGGGAGCCGCCCTTCGGACGTGGTGCGGCAGTGCGGCTACTTCTCGTCGAGCAGGTCCTGCACCTTGCCCCGTACCTCGTCCGTCGCGAGACCGCGGATCGTCAGCGTCGTACGGCGGCGCAGTACGTCGTCCGCCGTCTCGGCCCACTCGTTGTCACGCGCGTACACGACCTGCGCCCAGATCTCGGGGGCGTCCGGGTGGACGCGCTCGGCCAGCTCCGGGTTGTCGTTGGCCAGCCGCGCGATGTCGAAGGCCAGCGAGCCGTAGTGCGTGGAGAGGTGCCTGGCGGTGTCGGCGCCCATCCGCGGGCCGGGTGCCGGACCGTCGACCAGGAGCCGGTGCGCGACCGCGCGCGGGTTGGCGACACCTGGCAGCGGCAGCTTCTTCGGCAGCTCGGAGATCGGCTCGAAGTCCTCGCCGAGCGGACGGCCCGGCAGCGACTCCAGCTTCTTCATCACCGTACGGCCGATGTGCCGGAAGGTCGTCCACTTGCCGCCCGCGACGGACAGCATGCCGCCCCGGCCCTCGGTGACGACCGTCTCCCGCTTGGCCTTCGACGTGCTGCCGGGACCGCCCGGCAGCACCCGCAGACCCGCGAAGGAGTACGTGATCAGGTCACGGGACAACTGCTGGTCGCGGATGGAGAACGCGGCCTCGTCCAGGATCTGGGATATGTCCTTCTCGGTGACCGCGACGTCCGCCGGGTCCCCCTCGTACTCCTCGTCGGTCGTGCCGAGCAGCAGCATGTCCTCCCAGGGGAGGGCGAAGGTGATGCGGTACTTGTCGATCGGGGTCGCCAGCGCGGCCTTCCAGGGGGAGGTGCGCTTGAGGACCAGGTGCGCGCCCTTCGACAGGCGGATGGACGGCGCCGCGTGCTCGTCCTCCATCTTCCGCAGGTGGTCGACCCACGGCCCGGTCGCGTTCAGCACCAGGCGGGCCGACACGCCGAACTCGTCACCGGAGAGCGTGTCCTTCAGCTCCGCGCCGGTCACCCGGCCCCGGGTGAAGCGCAGGCCGGTGACCGCGGCGTGGTTGAGCACGGTGGCACCGGACTCGACGGCCCCGCGGACCGTCATCAGCGCCATCCGGGAGTCGTTCATCTGGTCGTCGCCGTACACGGCCACGGCCTTGAGGTTGTCCGTACGCAGCTCGGGCACGTCCTGAGCGGCCTTCGACGGCGAGAGCAGATGCCCCACGCCGTCACCGAAGGCCGACAGCGCCGAGTACGCGAAGACACCCGCGCCCAGCTTCGCCGCGCCGTGCGGCCCGCCCTTGTACACGGGGAGGTAGAACGTGAGCGGATTCGCCAGGTGGGGGGCCACCTGACGGGAGACCGCACGGCGCTCGAAGTGGTTCTCCGCCACCAGCTTCACCGCGCCGGTCTGCAGATAGCGCAGACCGCCGTGGAGCAGCTTGGAGGAGGCGGAGGAGGTCGCGCCGGCGAAGTCGCCGGCGTCGACCAGGGCCACCCGCAGGCCCGACTGTGCGGCATGCCAGGCGGTGGAGATGCCCAGAATCCCGCCACCGATCACCAGGAGGTCATATGTCGCCTTGGACAGCTGCTCCCGGGTCTCGGCACGGCTCACTGCCTTGAAACCGTAGGCGGCGGAGCCGTTGGCCGGGCGCGTCCCAAGAGCCGGGACACTCTGCAGGGTGGTCATTGCGAATTACTCCTCGTCAGCGTCGTCTTCGAGCCAGCCCATGGTCCGCTCGACGGCCTTGAGCCAGCTCTTGTACTCACGGTCGCGGGTCTCCGCGGCCATGTTCGGGGTCCACTCGGCGGCCCTGCGCCAGTTGGCGCGCAGGTCCTCGGTGTTGTTCCAGAAGCCGACGGCGAGACCGGCGGCGTAGGCGGCGCCGAGGCAGGTGGTCTCGGCGACCATCGGGCGCACCACGGGGGCGTCCAGGACGTCGGCCAGGGTCTGCATCAGCAGGTTGTTGGAGGTCATGCCGCCGTCGACCTTGAGGGCCGTGAGCTCGACGCCGGAGTCCTTCGTCATGGCGTCGCTGATCTCACGGGTCTGCCAGGCCGTGGCCTCCAGGACGGCGCGCGCGATGTGCGCCTTGGTGACGTACCGGGTCAGACCGGCGATCACACCGCGGGCGTCGGGACGCCAGTACGGGGCGAACAGACCGGAGAAGGCCGGCACGAAGTACGCGCCGCCGTTGTCCTCGACCGACAGCGCGAGCGTCTCGATCTCGGCGGCGGACTTGATCAGGCCCATCTGGTCGCGCATCCACTGGACGAGCGAGCCGGTGACGGCGATCGAACCCTCAAGGGCGTAGACCGGCTTCTGCTCGCCGATCTGGTAGCCGACGGTGGTCAGCAGCCCGCTGTAGGAGTTGATGAGCTTGTCACCGGTGTTCATCAGCATGAACGTGCCGGTGCCGTACGTGGACTTGGCCTCGCCCTCGGAGAAACAGGTCTGGCCGAAGAGGGCCGCCTGCTGGTCGCCGAGCGCGGAGGCGACCGGGATGCCGCCGAGCAGGTCGCCCAGCTTGCCGCCGGTGATCTCGCCGTAGACCTCGGCGGAGGAGCGGATCTCGGGCAGCATCGCCAGCGGAACGCCGATGGACTCGGCGATCTTCGGGTCCCACTGCATGGTGTGCAGGTTCATCAGCATGGTGCGGGAGGCGTTGGTGACGTCGGTGACGTGCCGGCCGCCGTTCACACCGCCCGTCAGGTTCCAGATGACCCAGCTGTCCATGGTGCCGAAGAGGATGTCGCCGGCCTCGGCACGCTCGCGCAGGCCCTCGACGTTGTCGAGCAGCCAGCGGGCCTTCGGACCGGCGAAGTACGACGCGAGCGGCAGGCCCGTCTCGCGGCGGAAGCGGTCCTGGCCGACGTTGCGGCCGAGCTCCTTGCAGAGCGCGTCGGTGCGGGTGTCCTGCCAGACGAGCGCGTTGTGGACGGGCTCACCGGTGTTCTTGTCCCACAGCAGCGTCGTCTCGCGCTGGTTGGTGATGCCGATGGCCTTGATGTCGTCGCGGGTGATGCCGGCCTTCGCGATGGCCGAGGCGACGACCTCCTCGACGTTGGTCCAGATCTCGGTGGCGTTGTGCTCGACCCAGCCCGGCTTCGGGAAGATCTGCTCGTGCTCCTTCTGGTCGACGGAGACGATGCGCCCGTCGCGGTCGAAGACGATGCAGCGGCTGGAGGTGGTGCCCTGGTCGATGGCTGCGATGAACGGCCCTGCGCCGTGGGAATGCGTGGCGGCGGTGTGCGCGTCGGTCACGGTGTGCTCCTGAAAGTCCGTGGATAAGGGGCTGGCTTACGGCGTATTGCTCTCGGCTCCGAGCCGACGTCCGTCCCGTACCGGACGGACATCGACCCCGAGCGGACGTACGGCTCTAAGCAAAAGCGACGTTGTAGAGGCCTGCGGCGATCGCTCCGCCGATCAGCGGACCGACGACCGGGATCCAGGCATAGCTCCAGTCGGACCCGCCCTTGTTGGGCAGGGGCAGGAGGGCGTGCACGATACGCGGACCGAGGTCACGGGCCGGGTTGATGGCGTACCCCGTCGGACCACCGAGGGAGAGGCCGATGCTGACGACCACGAGGGCGGTGATCAGCGCGCCCAGGGTGCCGAGACCCTTGCCGCTGTCGTTGAGCCCTTGCGTGAGGATCGCGAGCACCAGCACGACCGTGCCGATGATCTCCGTGGCGAGGTTCTGCCACGCGACCCGGACCTCCGGGCCGGTGGAGAAGATGCCGAGCACCGGGCCGGCCTTGGCCTCCCGGGCCTCCACGGACTTGGTGTCCTGCGCACCGGGACCGCCCACGATCTCGCGGTCGGTGAGGTGCGCGTGGAACTGTCCGTAGTAGGCGACCCACACCAGCGCCGCGCCGATCATGGCGCCGAGGAGCTGGCCCGACCAGTAGGTCAGGACGTTGCTCCAGGCGTCGTCCTTGATGGCGATCGCGAGAGTCACTGCCGGGTTCAGATGGGCACCGGAGAGAGGCGCCGAGGTGTACACGGCGGTCAGTACCGCGAAACCCCACCCGAAGGTGATGGCGAGCCACCCGGCGTTGCGTGCCTTGGAGGCCTTCAGCGTGACGGCGGCACAGACACCGCCGCCGAGCAGGATGAGTATGGCGGTACCGATGGTCTCGCCGATGAAGATGTCGGAGCTGGACACCCGCGACTCCTTTGTCCTTCGTCCAGGGGAAGCCGAACCCCGGGTCCCTCCGGTGGTTCGCGACCTCAGGTGAGGTCGTTGCGGCCCTTGGCGTTGTCACACTCTAACGCGTATTGCCGGTAGGTGTTCGACAATGCCGACCGATGGACGCGAGTCTCGCTCTCCCGTTACCACCCCGTCAAGGCTTCCGTTGTCGAAAACGCGATCGTTATTCATTGCCGCGAAACATCGATCTTGGGAAGGCCGCGCACCGCGTGCGAGCTGGCACGTTCCGTGGTCGCGAGGGCATGAAAAAGGGCCGGTACGTCGTCGACGTACCGGCCTTGTTTCCGTGCGAGGTCCCCGCGAACCTCAGCCCGCGTCCCCGTGAACCTCAGAACCGCCCGGCGCCCAGGTCGCGGGAGACCGCGCGGGCGCAGTCGCGGACCGCCGCGATCAGCTCGGGGCGCAGCTCGCCGTCCTTGCAGACGCGCTCCACCGCCCCCGTGACACCCACCGCGCCGACCGGCATCCGCCGCTGGTTGTGGATCGGCGCGGCCACCGAGGCCACGCCCGTCCAGGTCTCCTCGACATCGGCCGCGTACCCCCGCGCGCGCGTCAGGTCGAGGACGGTCTCGAACGCGTCCGCCGCGCTTATCGTGCGGACCGTGAACTCCTTGCGCTCGGCCTCCAGGACCTCACTGTGTGCCACCGGGTCGTAGGCCGACAGGACCTTGCCAAGCGCCGTGGAGTGCAGCGGCTGCATGGCGCCGACCTCCAGCACCTGCCGGCTGTCGTCGGGCCGGAAGACGTGGTGCACGATCAGTACGCCCTGCTGGTGAAGGACGCCCAGGTAGACGCTCTCGCCGCTCGACCGGGCCAGGTCGTCGGTCCACACCAGGGCGCGCGCCCGCAGCTCGTGGACGTCGAGATACGTGGTGCCCAGGCGCAGCAGTTCGGCGCCCAGCTGGTAGCGCCCGGACGCCGCGTCCTGCTCGACGAAGCCCTCCTGCTGCAGCGTGCGCAGAATGCCGTGGGCCGTACCCTTGGCCAGGCCGAGCGACGAGGCGATGTCCGACAGACCGAGCCGTCGCTCGCCGCCCGCGAGCAGCCGCAGCATCGCGGCCGCCCGTTCGAGCGACTGGATGTTCCGTGCCATCGCCGTCCTGCCCTCCGTCCCCTTGGACCGTCGGTCGGCGCTTCGCTGCCACCGTTCGGCAATGTCGAACACTACCGGTCGTCGTCGACGTCCCGCTAATGGGTGTGCGGGATGAGTTGCAGTGATGTGTTGCGGCCGCAACACCCCCGGTGCCGCCGGGCCGCATCCCCACCACAGATCACGCGATCCCCACCGCAGGTCGCGTGAGTGTCGCCCGTCCGCCCCGTGGACTCCCCTGACCCGGCGGGCCGTCGCGGGCTACCCTTGCGGCGTGCGCCTTCCATGAGAAGCGCAAAGCCGACAGCCGTCGCACTTCAGGGAGCATCTTCCATGGCCTCGTCGCCAAACCCGTCCCTCTCGTCCTCCTCCGCCTACAGCAGGACCCGAACCGATGCCCTCCGCGAGGCACTCGCCACCCGCGTGGTGGTGGCCGACGGTGCGATGGGCACGATGCTGCAGGCACAGGACCCGACGATGGAGGACTTCGAGAATCTCGAAGGCTGCAACGAGATCCTGAACCTCACGCGGCCGGACATCGTCCGCTCCGTCCACGAGGAATACTTCGCCGTGGGCGTCGACTGCGTCGAGACCAACACCTTCGGCGCCAACCACGCGGCCCTCGCCGAGTACGACATCGCCGAGCGCGTCTTCGAGCTCTCCGAGTCGGGTGCCCGCATCGCCCGCGAGGTCGCCGACGAGTTCACCGCCTCGACCGGTCAGCAGCGCTGGGTGCTCGGCTCCATGGGCCCCGGCACCAAGCTGCCGACCCTCGGCCACGCCCCGTACACCCTGCTGCGCGACGCCTACCAGCGGAACGCGGAGGGCATGATCGCCGGCGGCGCCGACGCGCTGCTCGTGGAGACCACCCAGGACCTGCTGCAGACCAAGGCGTCGGTCATCGGTGCCCGCAAGGCCCTGGACGCCCTCGGCGTCGACCTGCCGCTGATCGTCTCGGTGACCGTCGAGACCACCGGCACCATGCTGCTCGGCTCGGAGATCGGCGCCGCGCTCACCGCGCTGGAGCCGCTCGGCATCGACATGATCGGCCTGAACTGCGCCACCGGGCCCGCCGAGATGAGCGAGCACCTGCGCTATCTGGCCCGCCACTCCCGCATCCCGCTGTCCTGCATGCCGAACGCGGGCCTCCCCGTCCTCGGCAAGAACGGCGCCCACTACCCGCTGACGGCCCCCGAGCTGGCCGACGCCCAGGAGACCTTCGTACGCGAGTACGGCCTCTCCCTGATCGGCGGCTGCTGCGGCACGACCCCGGAGCACCTGCGCCAGGTCGTCGAGCGGGTACGCGACCTGACGCCGGCCGTGCGCGACCCGCGCCCCGAGCCCGGCGCCGCCTCGCTCTACCAGACCGTGCCGTTCCGCCAGGACACCGCGTACATGGCGATCGGCGAGCGGACGAACGCCAACGGCTCGAAGAAGTTCCGCGAGGCCATGCTGGACGGCCGCTGGGACGACTGCGTGGAGATGGCCCGCGACCAGATCCGCGAGGGCGCGCACATGCTGGACCTGTGCGTCGACTACGTGGGCCGCGACGGCGTCGCCGACATGGAGGAGCTGGCCGGCCGCTTCGCCACCGCCTCCACCCTGCCGATCGTGCTCGACTCCACCGAGGTCCCCGTCATCCGGGCCGGCCTGGAGAAGCTCGGCGGCCGTGCGGTCATCAACTCCGTCAACTACGAGGACGGCGACGGCCCGGAGTCCCGCTTCGCGAAGGTCACCACGCTCGCCCAGGAGCACGGCGCCGCGCTGATCGCGCTGACCATCGACGAGGAGGGCCAGGCCCGCACCGTCGAGCACAAGGTCGCCATCGCCGAGCGGCTGATCGAGGACCTCACGGAGAACTGGGGCATCCACGAGTCGGACATCCTCATCGACACCCTGACCTTCACGATCTGCACGGGCCAGGAGGAGTCCCGGGGCGACGGTATCGCCACGATCGGGGCGATCCGCGAACTGAAGCGGCGTCACCCGGACGTGCAGACCACCCTCGGTCTGTCGAACATCTCCTTCGGCCTCAACCCGGCAGCCCGTGTCCTGCTCAACTCCGTCTTCCTCGACGAGTGCGTCAAGGCGGGCCTCGACTCGGCGATCGTCCACGCGTCGAAGATCCTGCCGATCGCCCGCTTCGACGACGAGCAGGTCAACACGGCCCTCGACCTGATCTACGACCGGCGCGCGGAGGGCTACGACCCGCTGCAGAAGCTGATGGCACTGTTCGAGGGCGCCACCACCAAGTCCCTGAAGGCCGGCCGGGCCGAGGAACTGGCCGCGCTGCCCCTGGACGAGCGGCTCAAGCGGCGCATCATCGACGGCGAGAAGAACGGCCTGGAGGCCGACCTCGACGAGGCACTCCAGACCCGCCCGGCCCTCGACATCGTCAACGAGACACTCCTGGACGGCATGAAGGTCGTCGGCGAGCTGTTCGGTTCCGGCCAGATGCAGTTGCCGTTCGTGCTCCAGTCGGCCGAGGTCATGAAGACCGCCGTGGCCCATCTCGAACCGCACATGGAGAAGACCGACGACGAGGGCAAGGGCACCATCGTGCTGGCCACCGTCCGCGGCGACGTCCACGACATCGGCAAGAACCTCGTCGACATCATCCTGTCCAACAACGGCTACACCGTCGTCAACCTCGGCATCAAGCAGCCCGTCTCCGCGATCCTGGAGGCCGCCGAGGAGCACCGCGCCGACGTCATCGGCATGTCGGGCCTGCTGGTCAAGTCCACGGTGATCATGAAGGAGAACCTGGAGGAGCTCAACCAGCGCAAGCTGGCCGCCGACTACCCGGTCATCCTCGGCGGCGCGGCCCTCACCAGGGCGTACGTGGAGCAGGACCTGCACGAGATCTACGAGGGCGAAGTCCGCTACGCCCGCGACGCGTTCGAGGGCCTGCGCCTGATGGACGCGCTGATCGCGGTCAAGCGAGGCGTGCCCGGCGCGAGCCTGCCCGAGCTGAAGCAGCGCCGGGTCAGGGCCACCGCCCAGACGGTCGTCGAGGAGCGCCCCGAGGAGGGCTCGGTCCGCTCCGACGTGTCCATCGACAACCCGATCCCCGAGCCGCCGTTCTGGGGCACCCGTGTCATCAAGGGCATCCAGCTCAAGGAGTACGCCTCCTGGCTCGACGAGGGCGCGCTGTTCAAGGGCCAGTGGGGCCTCAAGCAGGCGCGTACGGGCGACGGGCCGACGTACGAGGAGCTGGTGGAGACCGAGGGCCGGCCGCGGCTGCGCGGGCTCCTGGACCAGCTGCAGACCGGGAACCTGCTGGAGGCGGCCGTCGTCTACGGCTACTTCCCGTGCGTGTCCAAGGACGACGACCTGATCCTCCTGGACGAGCAGGGCAACGAGCGCACCCGCTTCACCTTCCCGCGCCAGCGCCGCGGACGCCGGCTGTGCCTCGCCGACTTCTTCCGGCCGGAGGAGTCCGGCGAGACGGACGTCGTCGGGCTCCAGGTGGTCACCGTCGGCTCCCGGATCGGCGAGGAGACGGCCAAGCTCTTCGAGGCGAACTCCTACCGCGACTACCTCGAACTGCACGGCCTGTCCGTGCAGTTGGCCGAGGCACTCGCCGAGTACTGGCACGCGCGCGTGCGTTCCGAACTCGGCTTCGCGGGGGAGGACCCGGCCGCCGTCGAGGACATGTTCGCGCTCAAGTACCGCGGCGCCCGCTTCTCCCTCGGCTACGGCGCCTGCCCGGACCTGGAGGACCGCGCCAAGATCGCCCGGCTCCTGGAGCCCGAGCGGATCGGCGTCCACCTCTCCGAGGAGTTCCAGCTCCACCCGGAACAGTCCACGGACGCGATCGTGATCCACCACCCGGAGGCGAAGTACTTCAACGCCAGGTAAGCGCGGGTTCCCCACGCCTAGGGTCGGGCGCCGCCATCAAGGGGGCGCCCTACTAGGGGCGCGGGGAACTGCGCGGGCAACGACGGCGGGCCCGCACCTAGAAAAGACCCCCAGCCCCCCGCAGGGGATACCGCACACACCCACGCCAGGAGGCACTTCCTCCGACGGCGACGTACACTGGTCGGTCCAGTGCAGGCCGGTTCCCCGGGAGGGAACCGGCCTTCTCGTCCCTACACGGAGGTGCGCCTATGACCAGTACGGTCCCCGCACTAGGTACCCAAACGGCCGAGGGCTCCGCCCTCCAGGCCGTGCTCCTGGACATGGACGGCACCCTGGTGGACACCGAGGGCTTCTGGTGGGACGCCGAGGTGGAGGTGTTCGCCCGCCTCGGCCACACCCTCGACGACTCCTGGCGCCACGTGGTGGTCGGCGGCCCCATGACCCGCAGCGCGGGCTTCCTCATCGAGGCCACCGGAGCGGACGTCACCCTCGCCGAGCTCACGGTGCTGCTGAACGACGGCTTCGAGGACCGTATCGGCCGCGCCCTGCCGCTGATGCCGGGCGCCGCGAGGCTCCTCGCCGAGTTGTCCGCGCACAGGATCCCCACGGCCCTGGTCTCCGCCTCGCACCGGCGCATCATCGACCGCGTCGTGACCTCGCTGGGCCCCCAGAACTTCGCCCTGACGATCGCGGGCGACGAGGTCGAGCGGACCAAGCCGTTCCCCGACCCGTATCTGCTGGCGGCGGCCGGCCTGGGCGCGGATCCGGCCAGATGCGCGGTCATCGAGGACACGGCGACGGGCGTCGCCGCGGCCGAGGCGGCGGGCTGCCACGTCGTCGCCGTACCGTCCGTGGCACCCATCTCTCCGGCGTTCCGGCGTACCGTTGTTCCGTCCCTCGAACAGGTCGACCTGTCTTTTCTTCGAGGTCTGATGACGGAAAAGCGCTAATCCTTCACCCAGGGTGAATGATTGAATGCCGGAAAAACTACGTGGTCACGGCACCGGAGTAATTCGATCCTCTTCCACGTGTCCCGGGTGGCCGAATTCGAGTGCTTCCTCACATAGTTGAGGATGTGACGTTCGACACGCCATGGGCCGTCGACAAGCTGCCCCGGCTGTGTCTTGGAAGCCCTTTCGGCGCGGTTCGACGCGTCCTTGTGTCCCGATTCATGGAACGCTGCACCAATCCTTCCGCTGTCGGGTTTTCGGTGCGTCCACACCCGGTTTCGCAGCGTGATGGGAGCTCAACTCCGGTACCTGCGAACGGTCCTGCTGGTGCGGACTAATCTCATCGAGACATCGCCGTAACCCCCGTGACCCCACCGCCGCAACCCGGCCTGCCGGGTTAGCGGGACGACAGCTCTGGAGAACTTCGAGCATGAACCGTAAGACTTTGGTGCTGCCGGCCGTGATCGGTCTGCTCGCCCCGGTCCTCGCCGCGTGCGGCGGTTCCGACAGCGGGGACAACGGCGGCGACGCCATCGTCGTCGGCACTACCGACCGGTTCACCGCCTCGAAGGAGGACCCGGCGCCGCTCGACCCGGCCTCCGCGTACGACGTGGGCACCTGGAACATCCTTCGCCAGACCGTCCAGACGCTGATGGTCATGCCCAACGGCGGCGGCGACCCGGCTCCGGAGGCGGCCGAGGAGTGCGGCTTCACCGACTCGGGCAACGAGCGGTACGCCTGCACCCTGCGCAAGGACCTCAAGTTCTCCAACGGCGACGCGATCACCGCCGAGGACGTGAAGTTCTCCATCGACCGTGCGATGCAGATCAAGGCGGACAGCGGTGTCTTCGCCCTGCTGTCCACCGTCGACACCGTGGAGACCAAGGGCGACCGCGAGGTGATCTTCCACCTCAACAGCGCGGACGCCACCTTCCCGTTCAAGCTCTCCACGCCGGTCGCGGGCATCGTCAACCCCGACGACTACGAGAAGAACAAGCTGCGGGACGGCTTCGACGTCAGCGGCTCCGGTGCGTACACGCTCAAGGCCGAGGTCAAGGACGACGTGATCGTCAAGGCCGTCTTCACCAAGAACCCCAACTACCAGGGGACTTCGGAGCTGAAGAACGACAAGGTCGAGCTGCGCTCCTTCGAGAGCGCCGACTCCATGGGCACCGCGCTCGACAAGGGCGACATCGACATGATGACCCGCACCATGTCGCCCGCGCAGATCAAGAAGCTCCAGAACGCCAAGGGCACCGACGTCGACCTGATCGAGCAGCCCGGCCTGGAGATCCGCTACCTCGGCTTCAACACCAACGACCCGTCGGTGAAGACGAAGGCGGTCCGGCAGGCGATGGCCCAGGTCATCAACCGCGGCGAGCTCACCTCGCAGGTGTACGGCTCCGGTGCCGATCCGCTGTACTCCATGGTCCCGGCCACCGTCACCGGTCACGCCAACGCGTTCTTCAACAAGTACGGCGACCCGAGCATCCCCAAGGCCAAGGACCTGCTGGCCGCGGAGAACATCAGCACGCCGGTGAAGCTGACGCTGCACTACACGGACGACCACTACGGACCGGCCACCAAGGACGAGTTCGAGCTGCTGCAGAAGCAGCTGAACGACAGCGGCCTGTTCAAGGTGAGCATCAAGGGCGAGAACTGGTCGACGTTCCGCCCGAACGAGCAGAAGGGCGACTACGAGGTCTACGGCATGGGCTGGTTCCCGGACTTCCCCGACGCCGACAACTACCTCGCGCCGTTCCTCGACAAGGACAACACGATCGGCTCGCCGTACGCGAACCCGGAGATCCGCTCCAAGCTGATCCCCGAGTCCCGCCGCGAGGCCGACCGGCTCACCGCCTCGAAGAGCATCGAGGAGATCCAGAGCATCGTCGCCGACGACGTCCCGGTTCTGCCGCTGTGGCAGGGCAAGCAGTACATCGCCACCCGGGACGACATCACCGGCGCCGAGTACGCGCTCAACTCCTCGGCGACGCTTCAGCTGTGGGAGCTCGGCCGCGGAGTCGGTGGCTGAGCCGAGGCGACGACGCCCGACCGGACCGGGCGGCTGAGCCGGAAGCGACGGCGACCGACCGGACCCGAGACAGATCAACGACAAGGCACAAGCTCGTGAACATGCGCACCAAGTGGCCGGTCCTGCCCGTCGTGGCGGGACTGTCCGCCGGCCTGCTGACGGGATGCGGCTCGGAGTCGGGGGGCTCCGGGGGCAGTGGCTCCGACGTCGTCATGGGAATGACGGACGACGTCCTGGCCACGGATCCCGCCTCCGGCTACGACCCCGGCTCCTGGCTCCTCTTCAACAACGTCTTCCAGTCCCTGCTCAGCTTCCCCAAGGGCGGCACCGAGCCGGAGCCGGAGGCCGCCAGGGAGTGCGGGTTCACGGACACGCAGGCCAAGGTCTACCGGTGCACCCTGCGCGACGGGCTGAAGTTCAGCAACGGTGACGACCTCACCTCGCAGGACGTCAAGTTCTCCTTCGACCGCATGATGAAGATCGACGACGACGCCGGGCCCGCGATCATGTTCCCCATGCTGAACAAGGTGGAGGCGCCGAACGCCAAGACGGTCGTCTTCCGGCTCAAGGTCTCCGACGCCACCTTCCCGAGCAAGATCGCCTCCGGCGCCGGTTCGATCGTCAACCGCCGGGAGTACTCGGCGGACGGGCTGCGCGAGGACGGCCAGGCCGTCGGCTCGGGCCCGTACAAGCTGGAGTCGTTCAGCAAGGACGAGGCCGTCTTCACGGTCAACGAGAACTACAAGGGCAGCGCCGAGACACAGAACGACGGCGTGACCCTCAAGCTCTTCCACGGCGACCAGGCCGGCCTGAAGAAGGCCCTCCTCGAAGGCAGGGTCGACGTCGCCTACCGCGGCCTCGCCGCCGAGGACGTCGCCGAGATCGAGGCGGACACCACCGGCAGCCAGGAGATCGACGTCGTCGAGGGCTCCAGCGCCGAGGTGCAGCACATGGTCTTCAACATGGAGGACCCGGTGGCGGGCAAGGCGGGCGTCCGCAAGGCCATCGCCCATCTGCTCGACCGCGACGCCCTCATCAAAGAGGTCTACGAGAACACGGCGACCCCGCTGTACTCGATCATCCCGGCCGGTATCACGGGCCACAACACGGCCTTCTTCGACACCTACGGCGCCCGCCCCTCGCGCGCCAAGGCCGAGGCCGCGCTGCTGGAGGACGGCATCACCGACAAGGTGAAGCTGACCCTCTGGTCGACGCCGACCCGCTACGGGCCGTCCACCGACCAGGAGTTCAGGGCGATCGCCAAGCAGCTCAACGCGAGCGGCCTGTTCGACGCGACCGTGAAGTCCGTTGCGTACGACAAGTACGAGAAGGACGTCGAGGCGGGCAAGTACGGCGTGTACGTGAAGGGCTGGGTGCCGGACTACCCGGACCCGGACAACTTCACGGCCCCGTTCTTCGGCGAGGGCAACGTGCTGGGCAACAACTACACGAACCGCACGGTCACCGGGCAGCTCATCCCCGCAACCGCCGCCGAGAGCGACCGCGCCTCGACCGAGCCGCAGTACGGCGAGCTCCAGGACATCGTCGCCGACGAGGTCCCGATCATCCCGATCTGGCAGGCCAAGCAGTACGCGGTCGTCCGCGACAGCGTGTACGGCCTGGAGAACTGCCTCGACGCCTCGACGGTGTTCCGCTTCTGGGAGATCAGCAAGGACTGAGCCCGCCCGCGCACCACCCCCGCGCATACGCAGAACGGCCGCCCCTTTCGAAGGGGGCGGCCGTTCTCCTGTCAGAGCTGTTCAGAGGTCCGTGGCGGGGGCGCTCACTGCGCGCCGGGGCGCACCAGACCGCTCTCGTACGCGTACACGGCGGCCTGTACGCGGTCGCGCAGCCCCAGCTTGGTGAGGACGTGGCCCACGTGCGTCTTGACCGTCGTCTCGCTGACGAACAGATCGGCGGCGATCTCCGCGTTCGACAGACCGCGGGCCACCAGCTTCAGCACCTCGACCTCGCGCTCGGTGAGCGTGTGCAGGGTGTCGGGCACCGGCTCGTCGCCCGAGGGCAGATGGCTCGCGTACTTGTCGAGAAGCCGACGGGTGATGCTTGGCGCGAGCATGGCCTCACCGGAGGCCACCACCCGGATCGCCTGCACCAGTTCGTTGGCGGGGGCGTCCTTCAGGAGGAAGCCGCTGGCGCCGGCGCGCAGTGCCTCCACCACGTACTCGTCGAGGTCGAAGGTCGTCAGGACCAGCACCTTCGCCGGACCGTCGCGGCCGGGGCCGGTGATCTGACGGGTCGCCTCGACCCCGTCCATCCGCGGCATACGGATGTCCATCAGAACCACATCGGGCTGCAGGGCCCGTACCTGATCCAGTGCCTGGAGACCGTCACCGGCCTCGCCGACGACCGCGATGTCCTGCTCGGCCTCCAGGATCATCCGGAAGCCGGTGCGCAGCAACGGCTGGTCGTCGACCAATAGGACGCGGATGGCCACGTAAGTCTCCTTCGTTAGTCCGGCCCCATTCTGCCCTGCTCGGCACCGCCGGACTCGGGCGCCCTCACAGGCAGCGGATACGGCGGGGGAGTGCCGCCGAACTCCGGACACACGGACTGGTGGTCGCACCAGCCGCAGAGCTTGGTGGGGCGAGGCCGCCAGTCACCGGTCTCCGTGGCCAGCCGGATCGCCTCCCACAGCGAATGCAGCTTCCGCTCGACGCGCTCCAGGTCGGCGGGGACCGGGTCGTACGTCAGGACCTCACCGCTGCCCAGGTAGACGAGCTGGAGGCGGCGCGGGACGACCTGCTTCAGCCGCCACACCACGAGGGCGTAGAACTTCATCTGGAACAGGGCGCCCTCCGCGTACTGGGGGCGCGGGGCCTTGCCCGTCTTGTAGTCGACGATCCGCACGTCACCGGACGGGGTCACGTCGACGCGGTCGATGATGCCGCGCAGCTTCAGGCCCGAGTCCAGCTGGGCCTCCACGAACAGCTCGCGCTCGGCCGGTTCGAGACGGGTGGGGTCCTCCAGCGTGAACCAGCGCTCCACCAGCTGCTCCGCCTCGGTCAGCCAGCGGGCCAGCCGCTCGCCCGCCGCCTTCTCGTCGGCGTCCGCGAACAGCTCGGCGAGCTCCGGCTTCGCCTCGCGCAGCCGGTCCCACTGGCCCGGGATCAGCGACTTCGCGCGCGGTGCGGTCCGCTCGGTGGCCGGCGCGTCGAAGAGCCGCTCCAGTACCGCGTGCACCAGCGTGCCCCGCGTGGCCGCCTCGCTCGGCTTCTCCGGCAGCTTGTCGATCACCCGGAAGCGGTACAGCAACGGGCACTGCATGAAGTCCCCGGCCCGCGAGGGCGACAACGAGGCCGGCGGCACGGCGACGGTGACACGAGCGGGCTCCGCGGCCACGACCGGGTCGGCCGCGGGGGCGGACGGGGCGGAGGGAGCTTGGACCGGCACGTCCGCGGGCTCGGCCGGGGTGCTCGTCGGCTCGGGTTGCGGGCCCGTCTGAGTCCCGCCGTCGGTGCTGGTTTCCATGACGACAGACCTTACGGCCCGCCACTGACAGTGCGACACACGGTGACCTGCGCGCGCCCGCAACCGAGTGGGAAACAGAGGGGGTGCCGGGGCCGAACGCGACACGACGGCCGCATACCATCGACCACAGGACCTCTCGCTGTGCATGATCGCGAGCGGGAGACGCGTCGAACGAGGGGACATCGTGGACGAGAGCGGCGGGAGCGGGCAGCCGCGATCCGGCACGGACGAGGCGGACGAGCGCCGTACGGGTCGGCCGCGCCCCGGCGATCCGGCCGCCCCGACGGCCCGGCCGCACTCCGAAGAGGAGCCGCACGACACCGACGCCCAGGCGAAACCCCAGCCGGAGGAAGACACGGCATCGGCAGCGGCGGACAAAACAGCGGTAGCGGGGCACCCGGACCCGAGCCCGGGAACCCCTGAGGCCCTGGAAGCCCCTGAGGCCCCGGAGGATGACCAGGCTGCTGGAGCGGCCGGAGCGGCTGGAACCGGAGAAGCCGGAGAAGAGGGCGCGGGTGGGCCGCCGCCCGATCTGCGGAAGGCGCCCGC
>NZ_LIQZ01000118.1 GCF_001418655.1 Streptomyces phaeochromogenes
GGCAGGCAGTCGCCGTACCAGGAGGACTTGATCGCGCCGCCCCGGGAGAAGATGTCGATCAGCGGGATTTCGATCTTCATGTCGGGGGACGGGACGCCGACCTGGACCAGCAGACCGGCGTGGTCGCGCATGTAGAAGGCCTGTTTGAAGGTCTCCGGGCGGCCCACCGCGTCGATGGCGATGTCGACGCCGTGTCCGTCGGTGAGCGCCCGTACGGCCTCGACCGGGTCGGTGCCGCGGGAGTTGACCGTGTGGGTGGCGCCGAACTTCTCCGCCTGGTCGAGCTTCTTGTCGTCGATGTCGACGGCGATGACCTTCATGGCGCCGTTGAGGCAGGCGCCCGCGATGGCCGCGTTGCCGACTCCGCCGCAGCCGATGACGGCGACCGTGTCGCCGCGGCCGACGTTGCCGGTGTTCACGGCCGCTCCGTAGCCGGCCATCACCCCGCAGCCGATGAGGCCCGCGGCCTCGGGCCGGGCCGCCGGGTCGATTTTCACCGCCTGTCCGGCCGCGACCAGGGTCTTCTCGGCGAAGGCGCCGATACCGAGGGCGTTGCTGAGCGGGGTGCCGTCCAGCAGCGTCATCGGCTGGGTGGCGTTGCGCGAGTCGAAGCAGTACCAGGGACGGCCGCGGCGACAGGAGCGACAGGAACCACAGGGGGCGCGCCAGGCCAGGACCACGTAGTCGCCGGTCTTGAGGTCGGTCACGCCCTCGCCGACCGCCTCGATCGTGCCGGCCGCCTCATGGCCCAGCAGGAACGGGAAGTCGTCGTTGATCGCGCCCTCCCGATAGTGCAGATCCGTGTGGCAGACCCCGCAGGCCTGCACGGAGACGAGCACCTCGCCCGGACCCGGGTCGGGAACGACGATCGTCTGCACCTCGACGGGTGCGCCCTTCTTCACAGCGACTACGGCACGGACCTCGTGTGGCACGACCAAGCTCCTCTGCTGTTGCGCAATGCACTATGGGTTGCGCGATGAGGAACATAGTGAGAACGCCGCCAAGGGGCCGTCAAGAGGTGCGGGTTAATCCTTGGCAAAAGGAACGGGCGGCACGAAATCTGTCCGACACACAGAAACGCGGGGCCAGGTGTTCCTGGCCCCGCGCTTCGTGCCGTGTTCGTCGGGCGACCGGTCTCCGGATCCGGTCGGCGTCCGGTCCCGCTTCCGTCAGAAGCCGTATCCCATCCGGCGCGACAGGTCGGCGGCGGCAGCCACCGTGCGCTTGGCGAGATCGGGCAGGTGGTCCGAATCCAGCCGGTACACCGGACCCGAGACGCTGATCGCGCCGATCACCTTCCCGTCGTGGGCGCGCACCGGGGCGGCCGTCGCGGCCAGCCCCAGCTCCAGCTCCTCCAGGGCGAACGCGTACCCCTGCTCCACCACGGCCTCCAGCTCGCCGCGCAGCGCGGCCGTGCCGGTGATCGTGCGCTCGGTGAAACGCGGGAGCGGTCTGGCCAGCAGTCCTTCCCTCAGGGTCGGCGGCAGATGTCCCAGCAGCACCTTTCCGCTGGACGTGGCGTGCAGCGGGGTGCGTCTGCCCAGCCAGTTCTGCGCGGTGACGGACGCGGCGCCGCGGGCCTGCATGATGTTGACCGCCGCGTTGTCGTCGAGCACCGCGATGTTGACGGTCTCGCCCACCTCGTCCGCGAGTTCGCGGCACACGGGCACACCCTCCTGCGAGATGTCCAGGCGCACTGCCGCCGCCCCCGCCAGGCGTAGTACGCCGGCACCCAGGTAATACTTCCCGCGATCCTTGGCCTGGGCGACCAGTCCCCTGTTCTCCAGCACTCCGAGGAGCCGGAAGGCGGTGGACTTGTGCACCTCCAGCTCGTCGGCGATCTCGGTGACGCCCGCCTCGCCGAGCCGGGCGAGGATCTCCAGCACGCTCACGGCGCGGTCCACGGACTGGACGGCGCTCCCCGCGCCCCTGCTCTGCTTCCCGGGTGTCTCCTCTGTGCGGTCAGCCTGCTTCTGCGTGCGGGTCATAACTCAACTCTCACCACCTGGCGGCCCGGATTGAGCCGCATCTGCCGGAAGCCCTTGACTTGACGGGCATCCCGCGCGGATTCTGTTGCGCATAGCGCTCCCTCGTGCGCCATACGAAACATCATGTTACCGAAGAGTCCGTGACCGGGAAGGTCTCGGACCAGACCGGACCTGAGAGGTCCCGGACCTTGGGTCCTGGACCGAGAGGGGGGCCCGTGATTCCCGTCTGCCGCCTTGATGACCTCCCCGCGGGCGAATCCGTCCGTATCGACACTGCACCGCCCATCGCCGTGTTCAACGCCGACGGCGAGTTGTACGCCATCGATGACACCTGCACCCACCAGGATGCGTCCCTGTCCGAGGGATGGCTGGAGGGTTGTCTGGTCGAATGCCCGCTCCACGCCGCGTCATTCGATCTCCGCACCGGCCTGCCCACGTGCCTTCCCGCACGCCGGGCCGTCCGCACCCACCGCGTCACTGTCGACGACGGCATGGTCCACGTCCACGTGGCGACTGAAGTGTTCGCCGAAGTGGCGGCCGAAGAGGAGGGCACGGCGGCATGAGGACCGTGACCGTCGTCGGGGCCTCGCTGTCCGGGCTGTACGCGGCCCGGGAACTGCGTGCCCAGGGGTTCGACGGGCGACTGGTGGTCGTCGGGGACGAACCGCACCGCCCCTACGACCGCCCCCCGTTGTCCAAGGACTTCCTCACCGGCCGGTCCGGCGAGGACCAACTCGCCCTCTCCGACGCCGAGGAGACCACCGAGCTCGACGCCGAGTGGCTGCTCGGCGTCCGCGCCCGCGGCCTGGACCCGCGCGGCCGGACCGTCCTCCTGGGCGACGGCCGCACCGTCTCCACCGACGGCG
Organism: Streptomyces phaeochromogenes; assembly: GCF_001418655.1. Taxonomy (GTDB): domain Bacteria; phylum Actinomycetota; class Actinomycetes; order Streptomycetales; family Streptomycetaceae; genus Streptomyces; species Streptomyces phaeochromogenes. Next base: position 2,855 of record NZ_LIQZ01000118.1, read on the forward strand.
TGGTCATCGCCACCGGAGCCTCGGCCCGCAGGCTCCCCGGCTGCGAACTCGCCGGAGTCCACACCCTGCGCACCCTCGACGACGCGCGTGCGCTGCGTGCCGAACTCGCCGCGGGCACCCGCCGTGTCGTGGTCATCGGCGGCGGCTTCATCGGTGCCGAGACGGCCTCCTCCTGCGCGGGACTCGGCCACGACGTCACCGTCGTCGAGGCCGCACCCCTGCCGATGGTTCCCCAACTCGGCCCGGAGATGGCCGCGGTGTGCGCCGGACTGCACCGGCGCGGCGGCGTCGACCTGGTCACGGGCACCGGCGTCGCCGGGCTGCGCGGCACGGTCGCGGTGACCGGGGTGGAACTCGCCGACGGCCGGCTGCTCCCCGCCGACATCGTGATCGTCGGCATCGGAGCCACCCCCAACACCGACTGGCTGGCGGGCTCGACCCTCGCACTGCACGACGGGGTGCTGTGCGACGACGGCTGCGTGACCGGTCTGCCCCAGGTGGTCGCCGTCGGAGACGTCGCCCGCGTCGGCGGCACCCGCGCCGAACACTGGACCAGCGCCACCGAGCAGCCCCGGGTAGCCGTGCGCAACCTCCTCGCGGGACACACCGCGGAGACCGTGCGCCCGCTGCCCTACTTCTGGTCCGACCAGTACGGAGCACGGATCCAGTTCGCCGGGCGGCGGCTCGACACCGACACCGTCCGGATCGCGGAGGGCGGCGTCACTGACGACGCTCCCGACGAGGGCGGCTTTCTCGCCCTGTACGAGCGTGACGGCCGTACGACCGCGGTGCTCTCCGTGGACCGGCCACGGCCGTTCATGCGAGCCCGGCGTGAACTCGGGCGGGGGGTGACGGTGGAGGCTGCCGCCTCCTAGCGGGCGAGGGGTGCCGCCGCCTCCCGGCAAGGGAGAGCCGTCGCTGTGTCGTTGCGGGGGAGGGGCGCCGTCGTGGCCGCACCCCGAAGCAACGCCCTGGAGCGCTCGCCGAGGAGTGCTGCCGGGGTGCTTGCCGAGAGGTGTTCGCCAAGGGGCGTCGCCGTCCAGCAGAGGGGCGCCGCCGCTAGGAGTGCGACAACTGGCCCGCGCCGCCGCCCTGTCGGCGTATCCGCTCCTTGGTCCGCTCCGACGCCCGCTCCTGGCGCCGTGCCCTGCGCCGCTCGCGCCGCAGGGCACGGGCTGTGCTGCTGGGCACCGACACCACGCCGTTGCGCTGGTTCCACACCTGGCGCGTCACCCAGACGTCCAGGGCGCCCCAGGTGGCCACCACCGTGCTCGCCACGCTGCTCAGCACCATGGGGAACGCGAGCCAGGAACCGGCCAGTGTGCACAGGAAGGCGACCATCGCCTGGATCAGCGTGACGGCGATGATGATGACGGCCCGCACCGCGGACGCCCGTACGGGATCGGGCATCCGGCGCCTGGTCGCGGGCTCCTCGACCCACAACTGCCGGTAGTACCCCTGCTCTTCGGCCTCCGCCTCGGCCTCCATGGCGGCTTCCGCCCCGGCGTTCGTGACGTATTCAGCTTCAGCCTCGGCATTCGCGACGGCTGCCGCCTCAGCCTCCGTCTCGGCCTTCGAGTCCGGCTCCGCTTCCGCCTCCGTATCCGCGACGGTTTCCGTCCCGGTCTCCGCATCCGCTCCCGCCACGAACCGGGCCCCCCGTGCGCGCCGCGCCCCGGTTTCCGCCCCGGCCACTGTCGGGGACTCCCTGTTGGCCGCCCTCATCGGGATGCCAGCCGGAATGTCGTGATCCGGTGCCTGTGGACCCCGCCGTGTCTTCGTGGCTTCCGCGACGCCCGTCCCGGCTGTCCCGTGCCGCTCCGCCGTGCCCATCAACTCGTCACTCCCCAACCGCCCGACAACCGCCTGCTCCGGAGTCACGAGAACCCCGGCTCCCCATCAGTTGCCCGGCTTGCGCTGTTTTACGCTGCCTGGGCGCGGCATGCGGCACCTGCTGCCGATTCCGCCTCCAACTTCCGTACAGACAGACGATCGACGTAACCCGAAGATTCCCGCCGACCGTAAAATTCCGGCCAACTGGCCCGCTATGCGGACCGGATGGCGTCCGGTGTCCCGTGTCGGAATCGGGGAGGCAATCTCCCGCAATGAACGGACAACTCCTGATGTCCTGTTACCGTCCCGGAACGAGTCGGTCCGGACAGGCCTTCGAGATACCACTGTGTCGGTAGTAGGCTCACGCCGTTTGTTGACGCACATGTGTGCCCCCGGTCGCCGGGGGCCGAGCTGGGGGAGGCCATGCGCTTTCGCGGGAAGTCCATCCGCCGGAAGATCGTGGCGCTGTTGCTCGTGCCGCTGGTTTCCCTGACCGGGATCTGGGGCTTCGCCACCGTACTCACGGGGCGCGAGGTCAACCAGCTGTTCGACACGACGTTCATCGTCCAGGAGATCGGCTATCCGACCGAGGACGTCATCAGCGTCCTGCAGGACGAGCGACGCCAGACGCTCGTCTATCTCGCCGACCCCCGGGCCTCCGAGGCACGCGCCGATCTGCGGCGCACCCGGACCGCCACCGACGAGGTCGTGTCGAAGATCCGCAGGAACGCCAAGGACGGCGATCTGCGGGACGAGATGGGCGCGGAGACCACCGAGCGGCTCACCGCGATCCTGGACGCCTTCGACGGCGTCGGTCCGCTGCGCCAGACCGTCGAGGACGGCACGGTCACCCGCGAACAGGCTCTCTACCTCTACAACCGCCTGGTGGACCCCTGTTACACCCTCCTGGCCAACCTCCAGGTCCTCGACAACGTGGACGTGGACAAGCAGGGCCGCGCTCTCGTCAACATGTCGCGCGCCCGTGAGCTGCTCGCCCGTGAGGACGCCCTCCTCGGCTCCGCCCTCGTCGTCGGCCGGGTGACCCGCGAGGAGGCCCGCGACGTCTCCGACCTCGTCGCCCAGCGCACGCTCATGTACGAGGTCGGCCTGCCGCTGCTGCCCACCACCGAGCGCGCACGCTACGACCGCTACTGGAAGAACGCCTCCACCGCACCGCTGCGCGTGGCCGAGCAGTCCGTCATCGCCTCCTCGCCCGGCGAGCCCCGCGGAGTCACCGCGAAGAGCTGGGACGGCGTCGCGGGCGATGTCCTCGACGGTCTCGACAAGCTCAACACCCAGGCGAGCGACCGCTTCCAGGACCGCGTGCGCCCCGTGGCGATCGGCGTCATCGTCAAGGCCGGCATCGCCGGGGTGCTGGGCCTGGGCGCGCTGCTGGTCTCGCTCTTCATGTCCGTACGCATCGGCCGCAGCCTCGTCCGCGACCTGCGCCGCCTCCGTCAGGAGGCCCACGAGACCGCCGGCGTACGGCTGCCCAGCGTCATGCGCCGCCTCTCCGCGGGCGAACAGGTCGACGTGGAGACCGAGGTCCCGCGTCTGGAGTACGAGAAGAACGAGATCGGCGAGGTCAGCCAGGCCCTCAACATCCTGCAGCGGGCCGCCGTCGAGGCCGCCGTCAAACAGTCCGAACTGCGCAGCGGCGTCTCCGAGGTCTTCGTGAACCTCGCCCGCCGCAGCCAGGTCCTGCTGCACAAGCAGCTGACCCTGCTCGACACCATGGAGCGCAGGACCGACGACACCGACGAACTCGCCGACCTGTTCCGCCTCGACCACCTGACGACCCGTATGCGCCGGCACGCCGAGGGCCTGGTGATCCTCTCCGGCGCGGCCCCGTCCCGGCAGTGGCGCAAACCCGTCCAGCTGATGGACGTCGTACGCGCCGCCGTCGCCGAGGTCGAGGACTACGAGCGCATCGAGGTACGGCGGCTGCCGCGGATGGCGGTCACCGGGTCCGCGGTCGCCGACGTCACCCACCTGGTGGCCGAACTCCTGGAGAACGCCACGGTGTTCTCGCCGCCGCACACGGCCGTCCAGGTGCTCGGCGAGCGCGTCGCCAACGGCTTCACCCTGGAGATCCACGACCGCGGCCTCGGCATGGCCGCGGAGGCGCTCCTCGACGCCAACCTGCGGCTCGCCGAGACACCCGAGTTCGAACTCTCGGACACCGACCGGCTCGGTCTCTTCGTGGTCAGCCGGCTCGCCCAGCGGCAGAACGTCCGCGTCTCGCTGCAGCCGTCCCCGTACGGTGGCACCACGGCTGTGGTCTTCGTCCCGGACGCGCTCCTCTCGGACGACGTGCCCGACACGAACGGCATGGGCTTCCGGCTCGACCGGGCGCTCCCCCCGAAGCAGGACGGCGAAGAGGGCCGTACGGCGGCCCTGTCCCAGGTGCCGGTCACGCTGCCCGGCCGGACCGCCTCGATGCTGGACGGTCCCGTCGAACTGGAGGCGCCCGTCGATCTGGACGCCCTCGACGACTTCCCGGACGCCCTCGACGACCAGGAGGGCGAACGCGGCGGCATCTTCCGCCCGCGCCGCTCCATCACCGGGGTGCCGGGGGACCAGCAGCAGGTACGGCAGGATCCGCGCGAGCCGTCGCACGCCGACGGCGACGCCGAGGATCCGTCCGGCGGGCCCGTGCAGCTGCCGCGCCGCCGGACCCCCAAGCTCGTCAGCTCCCACGGGCGCCCCGTGACCCAGACCAAGACACGGCGCGACGAGGCCACGGACCGCGCGGACGCCGACGGGGTGACCGAACTGCCCCAGGCGGCCCGGGAGTCGACCGAGCGGCCGGGCGTCCTGGAGGACCTCCCGAAGCGGTCGAGGAGCGTCAGGCGAGGACCGTCCCGCCGCGAGGCGGGGGACTCCCTCGGCTCCCGCCGGGGCCCCTCGGACGACTGGCCCGGAGCCACCGACTCGGCGGACGGCCCTGTGGAGCGCCGTCAGGCCCTGGGACGCGGCGGCGAGCGCGGCGGGCCGACGGACCCCGGCGAGGCGCTCACACGCGGACCTGAGGCCGTCGAAGGCCGCGGGGACGCAGACGCCCCGGCCCTTCCCCAGCGCGCCTCGCGTCGCGGCGCCGAGTCCGGCGGCACCCATCCCGGTACTCCGGCCGGAGGCGGCGCAACCCGCCCCGGCGCGGCTGCCGGGGGCGGCACCGGCGCGCTGCCCCGCCGCGTGCGACAGGCCAACCTGGCCCCTCAGCTCAAGGACGGCCCCGACCGGCGGGCCGCGCACGACGCGGTCCGCGGGGCGGAGCCCACTGAGCGCGACGCCGACGAAGTACGCAACCGTATGGCCTCGCTCCAGCGCGGCTGGCGGCGCGGCCGTGAGGAGAACGCCGAGGGCGACGAGGCCCAGGACGGCACAGCACCAGGAACGACTAAGGGAGACGGTCGATGACCGCACCGAAGGCCGCCGGCCACACCACGACCAGCTCGTCGACGGGGGAACTCAACTGGCTCCTCGACGACTTGGTGGCGCGTGTCGCCAGCATCCGCAAAGCACTCGTGCTCTCCGGGGACGGCCTCCCCACGGGGGTCTCCACCGACCTGACGAGGGAGGACAGCGAACATCTGGCCGCCGTCGCCTCCGGGTTCCACAGCCTCGCCAAGGGCGTCGGGCGCCACTTCGAGGCGGGCAGTGTCCGGCAGACCATCGTCGAACTGGACGAGGCCTTCCTGTTTGTCACGGCGGCGGGCGACGGCAGCTGCCTCGCGGTCCTCTCCGACTCGGACTCCGATGTCGGGCAGGTCGCGTACGAGATGACGCTGCTGGTCAAGAGGGTCGGTGCACATCTGGCCGCCGCTCCACGCACCGAATTGCCCTCGGGCGGGTAGTGGGATGGCATGAGCGGAGACAGTCAGGGGATGTCCCACTGGTTCGACGACGAGGCCGGACCCGTGGTCCGTCCGTATGCCATGACACGCGGCCGCACCACCAGCGCGGCCCAGCACCGCCTCGACCTGATCGCGGTGGTCGTGACCGAGCTGCACGCCGACGACCCGGAGGCGGACCACTCGCTGTCTCCGGAGCATGTGGACATCGTCGGGCTCTGCCGTGACGCCCCCCAGTCGGTCGCCGAACTCGCCGCCGAACTCGACCTGCCCGTCGGGGTCGTACGCGTCCTCATCGGCGACCTCGTGGACGACGAGCTGGTCCATGTGACGCGTCCGGTGCCACCGGCCGAGCTGCCGGACGAAAGCATTCTCCGCGATGTGATCAGCGGCCTCCGGGCCCTGTGACGCGACCCGGAGGCCCGGCCGGTCCGGGCCTCCGCGTCAGAACACCTCAGACGATCCGGGCGATGGAACGCCCGGCCCACACGGGCGCCGTCTCCACCAGTGGGGTGAGCCGGTCGCGGACGCCCTCCGGGAACGGGATGGCCCGTCCGGCCTTCTGGTCCACGTGGAGGGCGAGCAGTTCCGACGTGGCGACCACGGCGGCGTCCTCGTCAGGTGCGGCATTCGCCGCGTCCAGGACGTACATCTCGTGCGTGAAGTGCGCCTTCTTGCCGCCCGCTCCGAGGATCCGGGTGCGGACGCCCAGGTGGGCCCCCTCGGGTACGTCCCGCAGATAGCGGAGGTGCGACTCGACGGTGTAGAGCGAACAGCCGCTGTTCGCGCGGTACATGGCGTCCATGCCCGTCGCGTCCATCATCGCGTCGGTCGCGTGGCCGAAGACGAGGACGTAGAACGCCTCGCTCAAGTGCCCGTTGTAGTCGATCCACTCGGGGCGCACGGTCTCGCAGAACAGGGGGAGGGACGTCATCGCGCGCCGGTCCCGGGCAGCCGGCCGGTGGCGCGCAGCACGTCTATGACCCCCTGGTCGCGCTCCGCGACGAGGTCCGCGATCGTCCGTCCGTCGGAGGCGTCCTCGCAGCCCGCGACGACGGCGTCGTAGAGCGCCCGGTCCAGCTCCGGGGCATCCAGCCGGGTCCACGGGGACTTCAGGGACGGGCCGAAGTGGTCCAGCATGTGCGCCATGCCGCCCTCTCCGCCCGCCAGCGCGAACGTGAGCATCGGGCCCATGAACGCCCAGCGCAGACCGGGGCCCTCGGTGATGGACCGGTCTATCTCACGCACCGTCGCCTCACCGTTGGCGACCATGTGCAGGGCCTCCCGCCACAGCGCCTCCTGGAGACGGTTGGCGATGAAACCGGGGACCTCGCGCTCCATGGTGATCACGGACTTGCCCGCCACCTCGTAGAAGCGGGAGGCCCACTCGACCGCTGTCGCGTCCGTGTGCTCGCCGCCGACGACCTCGACGAGCGGGATGAGGTACGGCGGATTGAAGGGGTGGCCGACGACCAGCCGGTCCGGGGTGACGGCCTCCGTCTGCATGTCCGACATCGGGTAGCCGGAGGTGGACGAGGCGATGACGATCCCGGCGGGCGTCGCCGCGTCCAGCTTCGCCAGCAGCTCGCGCTTGAGCTCCAGCTTCTCCGGGGCGCTCTCCTGCACGAACTGGGCCTCCGACACCGCCTCTTCGAGCGTGTCGGTGACCGTGAGACGGGCCGGGGAGGCGCCCGGGGCGAGGCCGATCCGCTCCAGCGCGGGCCACGCGGCGTCCACGAGACGGCGCAGCCGTGCCTCGGCGTCGGGTGCCGGATCCCACGCCCTGACGTCATACCCGCGGGCCAGGAAGTGGGCGACCCAACCACCGCCGATGACCCCGGCACCGACGCAGGCCACGGTGCGTACGTCCTGGGGGGCGGGCCGGGGCACGGAGGCCCGCGCGGTGTCGGTGCCGGGGGCGTCTGAAGTGTGGGGCACCAAGGGCTCCTTGAGGTCTCGACGTGGGGGGACGGCGGCTGTTGCCGGTGGTGTGCGGGGCGCGCGGCCGGCGCGCACCTTGTTCCGCGGGTCAGCCACGCGGCTTGAGGCCGAGCTTCAGCCGGGCCTCGTCCGGCGTGGCGACGCGCGCCCCCATCGCCTCGACGATCGTCACCGCGCGCTCGACCAGTTGCGCGTTGGTCGCCTTGACGCCCTTGCCCAGGTAGAGGTTGTCCTCCAGGCCGACCCGTACGTGCCCGCCGAGCAGCACCGACTGGGCGACCCACGGCATCTGCATCCGCCCGAGGGCGAAGCTGGCCCACTGGGCGCCCTCCGGCAGCATGTTCACCATCGACTGCAGTACGCCCGGATCGGCGGGCGCGCCCCACGGGACGCCCATGCACAGCTGGAAGACGGTCGGATCGTCCAGCAGCCCCTCGGTGCGCAACTGCTTGGCGAACCAGAGGTGCCCGGTGTCGAAGATCTCCAACTCGGGCCGTACGCCCAGCTCCTGGATGCGCCTCGCCCCCGTACGGAGCATGTCCGGGGTGGACACATAGAGGTTCGAGCCGTCGCCGAAGTTGAGGGAGCCGCAGTCCAGGGTGCAGATGTCGGGCAGCAGGTCCTCGACGTGCGGCAGCCGGTCGAGTCCGCCCACGAGGTCGGTGCCGGGCAGCTGCCTCAGCGGCTCCTCCGGGTCGATGACCAGATCGCCGCCCATGCCCGCGGTCAGGTTGATCACGACGTCCGTGCCGGTCTCCCTGATGCGCTCGACGACCTCCCGGTAGAGCCGCGGGTCACGGGAGGGCGCCCCCGTCTCCGGATCGCGCACGTGGATGTGGACGGCGGCAGCTCCGGCACCCGCGGCCTCGACGGCGGAGCGGGCGATCTGCTCGGGGGTCACGGGGACGTGCGGGCTCTTCCGCACGGTGTCGCCGGCACCGGTGAGGGCGCACGTGACGATGACGTCCTGGTTCATGGTCATACGGGGGCCTCCGCTCTGCGGGGGTGGGTATCAGGTGGAGTGGTTGCTCGCATCGCGTTCGTGCGTCGCATATAACGAACATGCCGTGTGTGGCCACCGTGCGTCAAGGGCGCCCACCCGCGGCACCGGCACGGGCACCGGCGCGGGCGATGCGACACCGTCGGTACGGGTCCCGCGGCGAGCACCGGCCCACCGGCAGTGCCTGCCCGCCGCTGGAGTCGGCAGCCCGCCCCGAGGCGTCACAACGCGCGCGCCGCCCGCGCCACCTCTTCGGCCGCACCGCACGCCAACGCGCCCAGCGCCGGGAAACGGGACTCGGGCACCCGGTCCTGCGGGCCCCAGATGCTGAGCACGGCGAACGGCCGGTCGCGGGTGCCGAGCACGGGCGCGGACACCCCGTACAGATTCCGCTCCATCTCACCCGCGCACACGCTGTACCCGCGCTCCCGTGTCTCGGCCAGCTCCGCGCGCAGCCGCCCCCGATCGGCGACTGTCGTGTCGGTGTAGGCGGTCAGCGGCTCGGCCAGCAGCACGTCCACTTCTTCCGCCGGCAGCCAGGCCAGCAGCGCCTTCCCGGTCGAGGTGGCGTGCAGCGGCGCCTGCCGCCCGAGCCACTTTGCGCTGAGGACCACCGGGGGAGTCACCTCGTCGATGTACGTCAGCCCCAGCTGCTGCACCACCGCGAGGTTGGCCGTCTCGCCCGTCTGCTCGCTGACCTGGCGCAGGACGCCGTGGGAGCGCCGGATGAGCCCGTCGAACCCGGCGGCCGAGGCCATTCGGGCGACCGCGAAACCCACGGTGTAACGGCTGGTCAGCGGATCGCGCTCGACCAGGCCGTACTGCTCCATGGTGGACAGCAGCCGCCAGGCCGTGGCCCGGTTGAGCCCGCAGCGGCTCGCGAGATTCGTCGCCGTTTCGCCGTCCGGCGCGCTGTCCGCCGTCGCCTCCAGCAGGGTGATCGCCCGCTCCAGGGACTGGACCTTGCCGGACGATCCACCCGGCTCGGCCAGCCGGGAGGCGGTGCCGTAGGTGTCGTGGTTGCCGTCTGTGTCGCCGATGGTGCCGGCAGCGGTGCTGTCGTCTGCGCGAGGGGGCTTGGGCGTACGCATTTCCTTGGCTCCTGACAGTTCGGCCGGAAGTCGGCCCCTTGGCCGGCCTGAGTGCGATCCCGAGCTTCTCATTATCCGTGCAGTCATTGCATTATGTGAACGCTCTGGCGTCCGAATGAGCGAGGCCGGCCATCAGGCGATGCCCGCTCCGGGCCGAACGCCGAGGTGCCGGACCCCGATATGATCTGACCGATCGTCGAAAGGCACCTCCGGCTCAGGGCCGGAGCAGCGCGACATCGGGGAGACAGACGTGAAGGGCTGGCAGTTCTGGGTCGACCGCGGTGGCACCTTCACCGATGTCGTCGCCCAGCGCCCCGACGGACGGCTGCTCACCCGCAAACTCCTCTCGGACAACCCGTCCCGGTACGCCGACGCGGCCGTGGCAGGGATCCGCGAACTCCTCACCGAAGCCGGTGATGCCTCAACAGGAGGGGCGGCCGAGCAGGACCCCGGTCACCACAACGGCCTACCGGTGGAATCCGTTCGTATGGGCACCACCGTCGCCACCAACGCCCTCCTGGAGCGCAAGGGCGAACGCACCCTCCTCGTCGTCACCCGCGGCTTCCGTGACGCGCTGCGGATCGCCTATCAGAACCGCCCACGGATCTTCGCCCGGGAGATCGAACTCCCCGAACTGCTCCACGAGCGCGTCATCGAGGTCGACGAACGCATCGCCGCCGACGGCACCGTCCTGCGCGCCCCCGACCTGGACGCCCTCGCCGGGCCCCTCCAGGAGGCGTACGACGCCGGAATCCGCGCCGTCGCCGTCGTCTGCATGCACAGTCACCTCCACCCCGCCCACGAGCAGGCCGTCGGCGAACTGGCGGCCCGCACCGGCTTCCCGCAGATCTCGCTCTCCAGCGAGGTCAGCCCCCTGATGAAACTCGTCCCACGCGGTGACACGGCCGTTGTCGACGCCTATCTGTCGCCGGTCCTGCGCCGCTACGTCCAGCACGTCGCCGACGAACTCCGTGGCGTACGGCTGATGTTCATGCAGTCCAACGGCGGCCTCGCCGAAGCCGGACAGTTCCGCGGCAAGGACGCCATCCTCTCCGGGCCGGCCGGCGGCATCGTCGGCATGGCGCGGATGTCCCAACTGGCCGGCTTCGACCGCGTCATCGGCTTCGACATGGGCGGCACGTCCACGGACGTCTCGCACTACGCGGGCGAGTACGAACGTGTCTTCACCACCCAGATCGCCGGCGTCCGGCTGCGCGCGCCCATGCTCGACATCCACACCGTCGCCGCGGGCGGCGGATCCGTCCTCCACTTCGACGGCTCCCGCTACCGCGTAGGGCCGGACTCGGCGGGAGCGGACCCCGGCCCCGCCTGCTATCGCGGCGGCGGCCCGCTCACCGTCACCGACGCCAACGTGGCCCTCGGCCGGATCCAACCCGCCCATTTCCCCAGGGTGTTCGGCCCCGACGGCGACGAGTCGCTCGACGACACCCTCGTCCGCGACCGCTTCACCGCCCTTGCCGACGAGATCCGCGAGCGGACCGGCGACGACCGCACGCCCGAGCAGGTCGCCGAGGGCTATCTGCAGATCGCCGTGGCCAACATCGCCAACGCAGTGAAGCGCATCTCGGTCCAGAAGGGCCACGACGTCACCCGCTACGTGTTGACCACCTTCGGCGGCGCGGGCGGCCAGCACGCGTGCATGGTCGCCGACTCGCTCGGCATCCGCACGGTCCTCGTGCCGCCGATGGCCGGGGTGCTCTCCGCGCTCGGCATCGGGCTCGCCGACACCACGGCCATGCGCGAACAGTCCGTCGAGGCGCCCCTGGAAGCCTCCGCGATGCCCGGCATCCTCAAGACCGCCGACGACCTGGAGGGCGCCGCCCGCGCCGAACTCCTCGCCGAGGACGTCCCCGAGGACCGCATCCGGGTCACCCGCCGGGCCCAGCTGCGCTATGACGGCACGGACACGGCACTCACCGTCGAGCTGACCGAGCCCGATGCCATGACCCGCACCTTCGAAGACCGCCATCGCGCCACCTACTCCTTCACCCTCGACCGTCCGGTCGTCGTCGAAGCCCTCTCCGTGGAAGCCACCGGTCTCACCGAACCCCCCGATCTCTCCGCCCTCGTCACCCCGAACTCCGCGCCCGGCACCCCGGAGACGGTCCGCCTCCACACCGGCGGCACCTGGCGCGACGTACCCCTGCGCCGCCGCGAGGAACTGCCCCCGGGCGACACCGTCACCGGCCCCGCGATCATCACCGAGGCCAGCTCGACGACCGTCGTCGACGACGGCTGGCAGGCGGCCATGACCGACGACGGGCATCTGGTCATGGAACGCGTGGCGGTCACGGAGAGTTCCGATCTCGGCACGGAAGTCGACCCCGTTCTCCTTGAGGTCTTCAACAATCTCTTCATGGCCATCGCCGAACAGATGGGCGCCCGCCTGGAGTCCACCGCCCAGTCCGTCAACATCAAGGAGCGCCTGGACTTCTCCTGCGCGCTCTTCGACCCCGACGGCAACCTGGTCGCCAACGCCCCCCATATTCCAGTGCACTTGGGCTCGATGGGCACCAGCGTCAAGGAGGTCATCCGCCGTCGGGGCGACAGCATGCGCCCCGGGGACACATACGCGGTCAACGACCCGTACCACGGCGGCACGCACCTCCCCGACGTCACGGTGATCACCCCGGTCTTCGACACGGAGGGTGACGGCACGAAGGGCGGCGACGATTCGGAGAGCGACGTCAGAGACGGCGGCGCGGACGGCGGGCGCATCCTCTTCTACGTCGCCTCGCGCGGTCATCACGCCGAGATCGGCGGCATCGCGCCGGGCTCCATGCCCGCGAACAGCCGCACCATCGAGGAGGAGGGCATCCTCTTCGACAACTGGCTGCTCGTGGAAGGCGGCCGTCTCAGGGAGGCCGAGACCCGAAGCCTCCTCACCGAGGCGCCCTACCCCTCGCGCAACCCGACGACCAACCTCGCCGACCTGCGCGCCCAGATCGCCGCCAACCAGAAGGGCGTCGACGAAGTCGCCCGCATGATCGAGCACTTCGGGCTCGACGTCGTCCAGGCGTACATGAAGCACGTCCAGGACAACGCGGAGGAGGCCGTCCGCCGCGTCATCGACACCCTTGAGGACGGCGAGTTCGCCTACGAGACCGACTCCGGGGCCGTCATCCGGGTCCACGTCTCCGTAGACCGCGAAAAACGCTCCGCGAAGGTCGACTTCACGGGCACGTCGCCGCAGCTCGCCACCAACTTCAACGCGCCGTTCGCGGTGGTCAACGCGGCCGTCCTGTACGTCTTCCGCACCCTGGTCGCCGACGACATCCCGCTCAACGACGGCTGCCTGCGGCCCCTCGACATCGTCGTACCTCCCGGGTCGATGCTCGCCCCGGAACCACCGGCCGCCGTAGTGGCGGGAAATGTGGAGACGTCGCAGGCGATCACCGGCGCGCTGTACGGTGCTCTCCGGGTGCAGGCCGAGGGCTCCGGCACCATGAACAACGTCACCTTCGGCAACGAGCGTTACCAGTACTACGAGACCGTGGCCTCCGGGTCCGGTGCGGGCGACGGCTTCCCCGGCGCGCCCGTCGTACAGACCCACATGACCAACTCGCGACTCACGGACCCCGAGGTCCTGGAGTGGCGACTGCCGGTCCAGCTCGACGAGTTCGCCGTACGGCGCGGCAGCGGCGGGGCCGGAAGGTGGCGGGGCGGTGACGGTGCCGTACGCCGCATCCGGTTCCACGAGCCGATGACCGTCTCCACGCTCTCCCAGCACCGCAGGGTCCCGCCCTACGGTATGGCGGGCGGCGAACCCGGGACGCTGGGCGCCAACCGCGTGGAGCGCGCGGACGGCACGGTCACCGAACTCGCCGGGAGCGACGCGGCCGAGGTCGGGCCCGGCGACGTGCTGGTCATCGAAACACCCGGCGGCGGCGGATACGGGCCGCCACCGCCCGGCACCACCGAAGCAGGCTCCACCGCTGAACCGAGCTCCACCACCCGAGCAGGCTCCACCGATGCAAGCTCCACCGAAGCACGCGACACCACTGAAGCAGGAGAAGAGAACGATGATCTTCGGGCGTACTGAGCGCGGCAAGGCCCCCGTTGAGCCCGTCACGCTCAAGATCCTCGTGGCGGGCGGCTTCGGCGTGGGCAAGACGACCATGGTCGGCGCCGTCAGCGAGATCAAGCCGCTGCGCACCGAGGAGCTGCTGACCGAGGCGGGCCGTCCCGTCGACGACACCAGCGGTGTGGAGGGCAAGCACACCACCACGGTCGCCATGGACTTCGGCCGCATCACGCTCCGCGAGGACCTGGTGCTGTACCTCTTCGGGACGCCCGGTCAGAACCGCTTCTGGTTCCTGTGGGACGAGCTCGCCACCGGAGCCCTGGGTGCCGTCGTCCTCGCCGACACCCGCCGCCTGGAGGACTGCTTCGCCGCCGTCGACTACTTCGAGCGGCGCTCCATACCGTTCGTGGTGGGCGTCAACTGCTTCGAGGGCGCGGCCCGTTACCCCACCGAGACCGTCCGCCAGGCCCTCGACCTGGACCCCGGAGTCCCCGTCGTCCTGTGCGACGCGCGCGGCCGGGAGTCGGTCAAGGAGGTTCTCATCGAGGTCGTCCAGCACGCGATGGCGTACGCCGCGGCGCACCGCCAGGCCGTCACCACCTGAGACACCGGCCGGCGGCGCCCAACCGACCGGGCAGCCGGCACGGGCAGGGGCACCGGCACGAGTACGACCCGTACCCCCGCCGACAGGGGTACGGGCCGCAGTCCTCAGGCACTCCTCATGGGCCACGCGCGCGTGGCCCTCGATGGCGCACGCGCGCGTGGACCTCGAAAAAGGGCCGGGTCAGCCCTCGCCGTCCTCGTGCCAGCCGAAGCTCTTCTCCACCGCCTTGCGCCAGTTGTGGTACTCGCGGTCGCGGACGGACGCCTCCATGTCGGGCGTCCACTCGACGTCCTTCTGCCAGTGCGTCTTCAGCTCGTCGAGGTCGTTCCACACCCCGGTCGCCAGACCGGCCGCGTACGCAGCGCCCAAGCAGGTCGTCTCGGAGACCTTCGGGCGGATCACCGGCACCCCGAGCACATCGGCCTGGTGCTGCATCAGCAGATTGTTCTTGGTCATGCCGCCGTCCACCTTCAGGGTGGTGATCTGCACCCCGGAGTCCTGGAACATCGCGTCCACGACCTCACGCGTCTGCCAGCTCGTCGCCTCCAGGACGGCCCGCGCGAGGTGTCCCTTCGTGACGTACCGGGTCAGCCCGGTGACGACACCACGCGCGTCCGAGCGCCAGTAGGGCGCGAACAGACCCGAGAACGCGGGCACGATGTACGCGCCGCCGTTGTCGTCGACGCTCGCGGCGAGGGTCTCGATCTCGTCGGCGTTGCGGATGATGCCGAGCTGGTCGCGGAACCACTGCACCAGCGCCCCGGTGATCGCGATGGACCCTTCGAGGCAGTAGACCGGCGCCTCCGTGCCGATCTTGTACCCCATCGTGGTCAGCAGCCCGTTCTTCGAGGGCACGGGCCGGTTCCCGGTGTTGAGCAGCAGGAAGCTGCCCGTTCCGTACGTGTTCTTGGCCGTGCCCACGTCGTAGCAGGCCTGTCCGAACACCGCGGCCTGCTGGTCGCCCAGCGCCGATGCCACCGGGACGCCCGCGAGTTGGCCGACGGCGGTCCCGTACACCTCGGACGAGGACTTGATCTCCGGGAGGACGGCCTCGGGGACGTTCATCGCGGAGAGGATGGACTGGTCCCACTGGAGCGTTTCGAGGTTCATCAGCATGGTGCGGCCGGCGTTGGTCACGTCGGTGACGTGCTTTCCGCCGTCGGTGCCGCCGGTGAGGTTCCAGATCAGCCAGGAGTCGATCGTGCCGAAGGCGATCTCGCCGCGTTCGGCACGGGCCCGCAGCCCCGGCACGTTGTCGAGCAGCCAGGCCGCCTTGGGCCCGGAGAAGTAGCTGGCCAGCGGCAGTCCGGTCTGCTCGCGGAAACGGTCCTGCCCGTCCGAGCCGCCGAGTTCGTTGCAGAGCGCGGAGGTACGGGTGTCCTGCCAGACGATCGCGTTGTGCACGGGCTTGCCCGTGGCGCGGTCCCACAGGACGGTCGTCTCGCGCTGGTTGGTGATCCCCAGCGCGCTGAGCTGGTCGGCGCGGAGCCCCGCCTTCGCGAGCGCGCCCGCGACCACGGCCTGCACCTTCGACCAGATCTCGGTGGCGTCGTGCTCCACCCAGCCCGGCTTGGGGAAGATCTGGCGGTGTTCGCGCTGGTCGACGGCGACGATGGCGCCGTCCTGGTTGAAGACGATGCAGCGGCTGGACGTGGTGCCCTGGTCGATTGCGGCGACGAACTTGTCCGTCATGACGTCCCCTTCGTCGGATTCTTCGGACGGCTGCCTCAGAAGGCTGCTTTGAAGATGAGCCCGGCAAGCACTCCGCCGATCAGCGGCCCGACCACCGGGATCCACGAGTAGCTCCAGTCCGAGGTCCCCTTGTTGGGGATCGGCAGGATGGCGTGGGCGATGCGCGGGCCCAGGTCACGGGCCGGGTTGATGGCGTACCCCGTGGGACCACCGAGCGACAGACCGATGCCGACCACCAGGAACGACACGATCAGGATCGCGGTTCCGGACTCGCCGAGCCCCTTGGTGAGGCCGAATGCCAGGATCGGCAGCACCAGACCGATGGTCGCGATGATCTCGGTGATGAGGTTCGCCACGGGATTGCGGATCGCGGGGCCGGTGGAGAAGATCCCGAGCGTGGGCTGCGCTATCTCCTCGTCGGCGTTGGCCTGGAACTGGGCGTAGTAGACCAGCCAGCACAGCACCGCGCCCAGGAAGGCGCCGACCATCTGTCCGGCTATGTAGATGTGGACCTTGTCCCAGTCCCCGGTGTCGATGGCGATGCCGACGGTCACCGCCGGGTTGAGGTGCCCTCCGGACAGCGGGGCTGCGGTGTAGGCACCGGCCAGTACGCCGAAGCCCCAGCCGAACGCGATGACGACCCAGCCGGCGTCCTTCGCCTTGGAGTAGTTGAGTACGACCGCGGCGACCACTCCGGCGCCGAAGAGGATCAGTATCGCTGTGCCGATGACCTCACCGACGAAAATGTCTCCGTTGCTCATGGCGGCTCCTAGGCCCAAGCCCGGGGCGATCCGCCCCGGTCCACCGTGCAGGGTGCGTTCCCATGGCTACTTCTGCCGAGAGCAGGGAGATCCCGCGCCCCGCCCGGCGTCCGTGACGAGCGTGCCGTCGTAGTCGGATCGCCCGTGGGGGCATGACCCGTTGGCGCAGGCCAGGGCCTGCGCGGCGCAGTGCCTGAATACGCCGGAATGCGGCGATGCCGACTGACACCGGAAGTGTTCACCGGTGCTGTGAGAGCGTCAAGGTCGCGGGCGACAACGGTTCACGCCCGCGCGGCCGGCCCGGCGGGGCCGCCGCGTTCCGGGGTGTGTATACGGCGATGGAGCGAGTGCGGCCGACGGGTTCTGCGGCGGGAGCCGGGCGGGGCTCGTCAGCATTCGGCCGGACAGGGCGGACGCGGCCTTCGCGTACGCGCGCCTCGGTGGAGAGCGTGTGTGCCGGTGGCCTGGGGCGAAGAGGGCGCCGAGAGGTCTACGGAACCGGCTGTGCCGGTGGCCTGGGGCGAGCAGGGCGGCCCGGGAGATTTGCGGAACGGCTGTGCCGGTGGCCTGGGCGGAGAAGGCGGCCGGGGGGCCTCCGGAGTCGGCTCGGCCGGTGGCGCGGCCTTCGCACCATCACGGGGCGGGCCGGCGCTGCCCCGGCACCCCTCAGCCGCCGACGACCAAGCAGGTCTGCCGGGCCCGGTGACCAAACCGGTCTGCCCGGTTCGGCCACCAAGCCGGTCTGCCCGGTGCCGCCGCGCCGCGGGCCCGCCCGACGCATCGCCGCGCCACCGCTCGCCCCCTGCCGAGCTCAACCCACTGCTGAGCTCGGCTCACCCACGCCCGGGC
>NZ_LIQZ01000119.1 GCF_001418655.1 Streptomyces phaeochromogenes
CCACCCGCCCGTTCACCGTCGGTTGTCACGGGAACCGATTCCAGCGGCGGCTCCGCCGCCCGGACCGGCGCCGCCGCAGCGTGCTCCACCGCCGGCTGCGGCGCCGTGGCGTGCTCGACCGGCGGGTGTCCCGGATGGTGTACCGCCGCGGGGTGTTCCACCCCCGGGCGCTCCGGCCGCTCCGGCCGCTCGACCTCCGGCCGTTCCGCCCCCCGGCTCCGAGGAACCTCGCGAGGCCCGTCCTTGGACAGAAGGTCCGGCTCCGCCGCAGCAGCCAGCGCCAGCGCCCTGCGTCTCGCCCTCCCCGCCCGCCACCTCGCCGCCGTCCCCATGACGAACACCGTCAGGACCAGGAGGACCATCAGCTGGCCGATGAACAGGCCCCAGAAGAGGCCGTACCCGGAGAGTTGGGTCTCCGGGGTTTCCGGCCAGGCGGCCGCGATGTCGTGGGGGGCCTCGACGAGTTGGCGCATGGCCAGGGGCGTACGGCGGAAGGTGACCTCGGCGGGCCAGGAGCCGTGGGTGAAGAGGCCGGCCAGGCCGGTCGCAGTCCACACCATGACGGTCATGCCGAGGACGAAGGCCAGGACACCGACCAGCAGTCCGTCGGGGATGCCGCCTTCGCCGCCGCGGTGGCGGTCTCGGTCGTCCGGTCTCATCTCGGGCCGCTCCTCTACGCCACCGTGGACTCGGACGAGTCGTCGAGGTCGCTCAGGTGTTGCTCCATGAACGCCGCCGCGCGTTCCTCCGCCTCCAGTTCGGCGGCCCGCAGGGCGTCGTCCGTCAGGTGGTCGGCCGACGACTGTGTCATGGCGCGGTCGGTGAAGACGAGGGGGCGTTCGGTCTCGGTGATCAGGTGTTTGACCACTTGGACGTTGCCGTTGACGTCCCAGACCGCGATGCCGGGCGTCAGGGTGGGGATGATCTCCACAGCCCACCTGGGCAGGCCGAGGACCCGTCCCGTCGACCTCGCCTCATCCGCCTTCTGGGCGTAGATCGTCCGGGTGGACGCCATCTTGAGGATCGCGGAGGCCTCCTTCGCCGCCGCTCCGTCGACCACGTCGCTCAAGTGGTGGACCACCGCCACGAACGACAGACCCAGGCGGCGTCCGAACTTCAGCAGGCGCTGGAAGAGCTGGGCCACGAACGGGCTGTTGATGATGTGCCAGGCCTCCTCGACCAGGAAGATGCGCTTCCTCCGGTCGGGGCGGATCCAGGTGTGCTCCAGCCACACGCCGACGATCGCCATGAGGATCGGCATGGCAATGGAGTTGCGGTCGATGTGGGACAGGTCGAAGACGATGAGCGGCGCGTCGAGGTCGATGCCGACGGTCGTCGGGCCGTCGAACATGCCGCGCAGGTCACCGTCGACGAGGCGGTCGATGACGAGGGCGACGTCCAGGCCCCAGGCCCGTACGTCGTCTATGGCGACGTTCATCGCCTCCGCCGACTCCGGTTCGGGGTGGCGGAGTTGCTCGACGATGTCCGTCAGTACGGGCTGGCGCTCGACGATCGTCTCGTTGACGTAGGCGTGCGCGACCTTGAGCGCGAAGCCGGAGCGCTCGTCCAGGCCGTGGCCCATCGCGACCTCGATGATCGTCCGGAGCAGGGCGAGCTGGCCGGTCGTGGTGATCGCGGGGTCGAGCGGGTTGAGCCGGATTCCCATGTCCAGGGCGGCGGTCGGGTCGAGCCGGATGGGGGTTATACCCAGCTCGCGGGCGATGAGGTTCCACTCGCCGTCGCCGTCCTCGCCCTGTGCGTCGAGCACGACGACCTGGCGGTCCTTGAACCTCAGCTGCCGCAGGACGTACGTCTTCTCCAGGGCCGACTTGCCGTTGCCGGACTCGCCGAGGACCAGCCAGTGCGGGGCCGGAAGCTGCTGTCCGTACAGCTGGAAGGGATCGTAGATGTAGCCCTTCCCGGAGTAGACCTCGCGGCCGATGATGACGCCGGAGTCGCCGAGGCCGGGGGCGGCGGTCGGCAGGTAGACGGCCTGGGCCTGGCCGGTGGAGGTGCGCACCGGTGGGCGGGTCGTCTCGACCTTGCCGAAGAGGAAGGACGTGAAGGCCTCGGTGAGGACGGACAGCGGATCCCGCATCAGTACTCAGCCCTACCTTCGGATGCCGGTGGCGAACGGGAGTGTGTTCACGAAGGCGCGGTGGTGCTCTCTGTCGCACCACTCCAGCTTCAGATACGACTTGCCGGCCGAGGCCCTTATGGTCCGCTTGTCGCGGGCGAGGGCTTCGGGGTTGCGGGACGAGACGGTGATGTATCCGACGATGTTGACGCCGGCCGCGCCGCTCGCGAGGTCCTCGCCGCGCTGGTCCATGCGGTTGTGCGAGGCGACGTCGCGCGGGTCGACGGTGCGGTTCATCTTGGCCTGGCGGCTGGCCTCGGCGTCGTCGTTCGTCTTCTCGGTCAGCATGCGCTCGATGGCGACCTCGGTGGGTTCGAGGTCCATCGTCACGGCGACCGTGCGGATCACGTCGGGGGTGTGGACGAGCAGCGGGGCGAGGAAGTTGACGCCCACCGGGGTCATCGGCCACTCCTTCACCCAGGCCGTGGAGTGGCACCAGGGGGCGCGGGTGGAGGACTCGCGGGTCTTGGCCTGGAGGTAGGTGGGCTCCATGGCGTCCAGCTCGGCCGGCCAGGCGTTGCGCTTGGTCATCGCCTGGATGTGGTCGATGGGGTGGTCCGGGTCGTACATCGAATGTACGAGGGAGGAGAGCCGGCCCTGTCCGAGCGGCTGGCGCACCCGGATGTCGGCCTCCTGGAGGCGTGAGCAGATGTCGGTGAGCTCGCGGGCCATGACGACGGCGAGTCCGGAGTCGCGGTCGAGCTTCTTGCCGCCCTGCGGGCGCGCGGCGCGGGCCATCGCGTGGCCCTCGGCGGCGAGTTCGCGGGAGTAGTGCATGCAGGCGACGAGGTAGGCGCGGTGCTGTTCGCTGCTCGTCGACACCATGGACTGGAGCTGGTCGTAGGACTGCTGGAGCCAGCCGGGGGCCTTCTCGTCGCCGCGTACGACGACGTCCTTGGCGTGGGCGTCCGGGTCGGCGGGGAGCGTACGGGCGAGCATCTGGAGGCGGGTGACGAAGCCGTCGCCGTTCGCGACGTGCTTGAGCAGGGTGCCGAAGCGGTCGACGAGGGTTTCCTGGTCCTCGCTGTCGCGGAGGCCGACGCCGGGGCCCTCGATCTCGATGGCCGCAGTGACGGTTTTCCGGTCGGCGTGCAGGAGGACGGCGATCTCGTCCGGGCCGAAGGGCGCGGCGAGCCAGGTGATCCGTCCGATGCCGGGCGGGGGGCCGACCTCGACCTCGCGGCCGTCGATGCGCGTGCCGGACTCCATGACCTTGCTGCGGTAGGCGGTGCCCTGGCGGAGGCTGCGCTTGTAACTGCGGTTGATCTCGAACCACTTGTAGAAGGTCCGCCGCTTGTACGGCACGTAGACCGCGGCCAGTGCCAGCATCGGGAAGCCCACGAGGGACACGATGCGCAGGGAGAGCACGGGGACGATCAGACCGGACATCATGCCGAGGAACGCGCCCACGATGATCAGCGCGATCTCGCCGGACTCGCGGTTCCGGCCGACGATCGCGTTCGGCCGGGCGCGGCCGATCAGATATGTCCGGCGGGGCGTGACCGGATGGGACACATGGGCCTCGGTCGTCAACGCCCTTCACCTCCCGTGCGGTTGTTGCTGCTGTTGCGTGTGTTTCCGGCGTGGGGGGTGTTCACCGGGCTGCTGCGGGGTGGGGGTGCGGCGGAGGGGACAGATCCGCCGCCGCCCCCGCCCGAGCCGCCGCGTGAGCTGTGGGCGGCGACGCCGCCGGAGACGGGGTTGGAGGGGCGGGCTCCGCCGCCTCCGCCTCCGCCGCCGTTGTTGTCGGCCCGGGCGCTGTGGGTCTTGATGCCCTGGGCGACGAGGGTGGCGGGCGAGCTGATGACGGCCGCGGCCTTGCCTTCGGCGCCCTGCATGATGCGGTTGTTGCGGGAGCCGGCGATCTCGTCGCCGAAGCCCGGTACGAAGCGGTAGATCATCGCGCTCGCGAAGATGGCGAGCAGGATGATGGCGAGGCCGGAGACGACGGCGGAGAACGCGTCGGGTCCGTCCTCGGCGGAGAGGGCTCCGGCCAGGCCCAGCACGATCACGATCACCGGTTTCACGAGGATGACGGCGATCATGATGCCTGCCCAGCGGCGGACGTGGCCCCAGAGGTTCTTGTCGACCAGGCCGGCGTAGACGACGGTGCCGAGGAGCGCGCCCACGTAGAGGAGGGCGGCGCGGATCACGAGCTCCAGCCACAGCACGCCGGCGGCGAGGATCGACACGAGCGACACGACGATCAGCATGATCGGGCCGCCGCCGATGTCGGTGCCCTTGTTCAGGGCGCCGGAGAAGTTGCCGAAGAACGTGTCCGTCTGGTTGCCGGTCGTCTTGGCGAGGACCTCGGCGATGCCGTCGGTCGCCGACACGACGGTGTAGAGGATGAGCGGGGTGAAGGCCGAGGCCAGCACCGTCAGCCAGAGGAAGCCGATCGCCTCGCCGATGGCCGTGCTGAGGGGGACGCCTCGTACGGCCCGCTTGGCGACCGCGAGCAGCCACAGGAGGAGGGTCAGGATCGTCGACGCGGCGAAGACGACCGCGTACTGCTGCAGGAACGTGGTGTTCGTGAAGTCGACGGTCGCCGTGTTCTGGACGGCGTCACTGAGCTTGTCGATGGTCCAGGAGGCGGCCTTCGCGCAGCCCTTGGCCAGGGAGGCGAGGGGGTCGAGAGCCGTTGCAGGGTCGTCGAGGGAGGGGCCGTTGCGGCTGGAGCCGCCGTCCCGTTCGCAGTAGTCCTTGGCGGGTCCGACGATCAGGTCGCAGTTGTCGTCGGACGGCGAAGGCGTCGGCGTCGGTGCGGCGGCGGCCCGTGTGGCGAGCAGCACGAGCGTGGTCTGTACGGCTGCGACGGCGGCGGTGACCTTTAGTACGCGGCGCGGGCTACCGGGCATACGTGAAGCCTCCGAACTCTTCGACGGCCTTCGAGATCTCGTCGGACGGCGAGACCGTGTTGTCGCCGTTCACCGGCGCCGGTCCATCCTTCTGGGAGAAGCTGTCGACCTTCCAGTCGCCGTCGGCCCACCGCAGTTGGAGCGTCATGGTGAACCAGTCGTTGCTGACCGGGTTCTTCGAGTCGTCCCCGGCCGTGCCGAAGACACCCGTGCACCAGACCTCGACGGTCGCCGCGTCGGCGGAGTGGTCGGTGACCTTGGTGCCGACCGGCATGGTGCGTGAGACGTAGGTCTGTCCTGAGGCCGCGTTGCCGTTCTCGTCCAGGCCGACGTTGCTCAGGAACTCCTTGGAGTACGCCTTGTCCAGCTTGGCCTGCAGCGCGGCCACCTTGTCGGCGACGAACACCTGCTGGACGATCTCGCTGCGCCTGGCGGGCTTGAGGATGTCGGCCGAAACCAGCACCACCGAGTAATTGGCGGCGGCGGACTCCGCCCCCTGCTGGTTGTGGGAGAACCCCGACGGGATGCCGCCCGCCTTCGTCTCCACCGGTTGGTCGCCGGTGGCCGCCGTCGGCGCCGATTTCGTCTTGTCGCCGCCCGACTCGTCCGAGCCGGAATCACCGCCACCACGGTTCGCGAAGGCGATGGCGGCGATCAGGAGCACCACGACTCCCACCACCGTGACGAGGCTGCGGGAGGACGAACGGCCGCCGCGTCGTGCGCCGCCGTAGACGTCACCGGCACTGTCGGGAAGCCGTGTGCGGGTCTGGCCGGTGCCCCCGTATCCGCCGTCGTCGCCGCGCGCTCCGTGCTCGTCGCCGAGACTCATGCCGCGTACGCCCCCTCAACCTCTTGCTGAACCGCGTAATACGACGGTAGCCGCGCTGGCTTCGGCGCGGGCGCGGTGTGGTGACTCGACATCAGGGAAACGCAACCTCAGCCGGTGGGCACGACGGACGGATGGGTAGAGGGAGACCGGGTGCGCCCGGCCGGGTCTGAGGACGCCGAGCCGGCGGGCCGCCTAGACGGCCATGCCGTACACGATGGTGAAGACAGTGCCGAGGGAACCGATGATGAAGACTCCGGTGAGACCCGCGACGATGAGGCCCTTGCCTTGTTCGGCACTGAAGGTGTCGCGGAGGGCCGTCGCGCCGATGCGTTGCTTCGCCGCGCCCCAGATCGCGATGCCGAGGCACAGCAGGATGGCGACCGCCATCACGACCTCGATCATTACCCGCGCCTCGTTGCCCAGGCTGCCGAAGGGGCCCCAGTCCGGGGCAATCCCGCCGATGATGGTGTTGATGTCGCCCTTTTCGGCTGCGAAAAGCATGTAAGTCACCGCCCCTTGTGGGTTGTTCTGCACCCCCTGCCACTCTGCGCAGAGGTCAGGGCCATTGTCGCCGACAATGACGCTGTCGCATGTCGACTTGGCGTCATTGATTGGCGGGTTTCGTACGGATCCCTTGTCACCGGCCCTCGCGGGGCCCTGACGGGAGCGGGGGTCGGTATACAGGGAGGCATATCGTCACTCTGTGTATCACGGCAGGTCACGCCGGGCAATGAAGTGGAACCGGAAGTCGAACCGGAACCTGAGGTGTGGTTCCGTCGTTAGCCCCTCTTATCCGGCTCACTCCGGGCGTCGACCCACTCCGCCCGCCCATCGAGCCCGACCCCGTCCCATGTGCGCCGGTCCGTCGTGCCGATGTTCTCCGGGTCGTACGTCTCCTGGTGAGTAGACGCCGCCCGTTTTGCGCTGGGGAGAGGCTATCTCGGTTGGGAGCGTGCGGATGTGGCGGGGTGTCACCCACAGGGCATGGCCATGGGCGCGGCTGCGGCATTGGTAATGGGCATGGCAAAGGGCCGCGGTGGGTGACCACCGCGGCCCTTCGTTCCTGCCGGTTGAGTGACCGTCAGCCGGTGAAGGCCGTAAGTCCCTCGGGTGTGCCCAGGCCCGTCGGGCCGTCGTAGCCCGAGGTGGCCGTGCAGAGGTAGCTCGTGGTGCAGGTGCCGTTGCTGCCGCTGGTCACGTCGTTGAGGGAGGACGTGCCGGCCGCCGCGTACGGGAACTTCGCCGGGTAGGAGCTGGTGGAGGGGGTGCCGGCGAGGGCGTACACGCCCGCGATGATCGGGGCCGAGGCGCTCGTACCGCCGAAGGTGTACCAGCCGGCCGTGACGCCGTAGGAGTCGTAGACCGAGACGCCTGTCGCCGGGTCGGCGACAGCTGAGACGTCCGAGATGGCTCGCTTGGTGCAGCCCGTGTCTGTCTGCCAGGTCGGCTTCGTGTCGTAGGAGGAGCAGCCCGAGCCGGTGCCCTCGGTGCTGCTGGTCGACCAGACCTTCTCGCTCCAGCCGCGGGAGGAGGAGTCGGAGGAGAGGGCGGTGCCGCCGACCGCGGTCACGTACTGGGAGGCCGCCGGGTACTCGGCGCCGTAGCCGCTGTCGCCCGCGCTGACCGTGATCGCGACGCCCGGGTGCTTGAAGTACGAGGTGTCGTAGGAGGAGTCGGAGGACGACTCGCCGCCGCCGTAGCTGTTGGACACGTACTTCGCGCCGAGTGTGACCGCCCTGTTCACGGCCGTGCCGAGGTCGGCCATGGAGGACGACTTGGCCTCGACCAGGAGGATGTTGCAGTTCGGGCAGGTCGCGCTGGCCATGTCCAGGTCGAGGGAGATCTCCTCCGCCCAGCCGCTGTCGGCGGTGGGGAGGGAGGTCGTCGACCCGGTCTGACTGACCTTCTTGAAGCAGCCGTTGGCCGTGGTGCAGGAGGAAAGGCCGTAGTACGAGCGGTACTTGGCGAGGTCCGCCGCGGCGTTCGGGTCGTCGTACGCGTCCACGATCGCGATGGTCTCGCCGGAGCCCCTGGAGGAGGCGGCGGACGTCAGACCGTACGCGTCCTGGAGGTCGCTCGGGCCGTAGCCGGAGGGGGTGGAGGCGTCCGCGGCCTTCGGCGTGACGCCGTCGGCCTTCGTCTCGGCCTTCTGGAAGGCGGTCGTGCCGCCGGTGACGCGCAGCGCCTTGCAGGCCATCCGGCCCTTCGCGGGCGTGGCGCAGGCCCGGGTCCATGTCACCTTGCCGGCCGAGGACTTGGCGGCGGCGAGGGCAGTGGCGGGGGCCGCGGCTGCCTGGCCGGTCGTGGCCAGTCCGGCGAGGACGAGTGCGGTGGCGGCGACCGCGGCGGATCCGATGCGGCTCCATCGGCCGCGTATGGAAAGCCTGTTGGACGGCCTGTTGGTGGATCTTCTGACGGATTTGGTGGGTCTGTCGGACGGGGTGTGGGGGGTCGTGGAACGCAACGGACAGCCTCCTGGGCGTGGTTGACCGGGGCGGTGCGGGTGCGGTGTCGCCGGTGCGGTGTCCCCGGCGGGGGCCTGGGTCGAAAGGATCAAGCGGCCCGCGGATGACCATCCCTTGTTGAGTACGTGACAACAAGGCGCGTCCCGGAATCCTGACTTCCGCCTTACCGAACCCGGCGCCCGCCTTACTGATCAATGGCTGTGCGATGGCAAGGGGCTGGCTGTGGCTTGACCCGACTCACAGGAATGACAAGCGGTGACTATATTTGCTTGCGCTTATATAAGTGAGCAGTGATACGTTGGTGCCGTGCACGCATTCGACGTACTCGGGGATCCCGTACGCCGCCGGATCCTTGAGCTGCTCGCCGACGGTGAGATGAGCTCCGGGGCCGTCTCGGAGGTCATCAGGGAGGAGTTCGGGATATCGCAGCCGGGCGTCTCGCAGCATCTGAAGGTGCTGCGGGAGAACGGCTTCGCCACGGTCCGGCCGGAGGGGACCCGGCGGCTCTACGCCGTCAACTCCGACCCGTTGCGCGACATCGACGCGTGGCTGGCCCGCTTCCGGCATTTCTGGACCCCCCACCTGGATGCCCTGGCCACCGAACTGGCCCGGGGCAAGCGCGAGCGCCGGCTCCGTGAGTCCGCTGACGGCCCCGGCGGCGACGAACCCGTACAGCAGAGGAGCACCCCATGATCGACGTCACCCACCAGATCAACGCCGTACGGCGCCAGGTCGGCAGCCGTGTCATCGAGGCCGGCGAGGGTCACGTGGTGACCTTGAGCCAGACGTACGACTCGACCGTCGAGGACCTCTGGGACGCCTGCACCAACCCCGAGCGCATCCCGCGCTGGTTCCTGCCCGTCACCGGTGACCTCCGCGTCGGCGGCAAGTACCAGCTGCAGGGCAACGCCAACGGCACCGTCGAGAGCTGCGACCCGCCGCGGGGCTTCACCGCGACCTGGGAGTTCGCCGGGGACGTCACCTGGATCGAGCTCCGGCTGATCCCCGAGGCGGACGGCGGTACGCGCTTCGAGCTGGACCACATCGCCCCCGACGACGACGAGAAGTGGGCCCAGTTCGGCCCCGGAGCCGTCGGCGTCGGCTGGGACATGGCCCTCATCGGCCTCACCCTGCACCTGTCCACCGGCGAGGCCGTGAACCCCGAGGAGGCCATGGCCTGGTTCGGCACCGAGGAGGGCCTCCGGTTCGTCACCCTGAGCAGCGAGGCCTGGTACGCGGCGAGTGTCTCCGACGGTGAGGCGGAGGGGGTTGCTCGGGCGGGGGCGGACCGTACGACGGCGGCGTACACCGGGGCCGATGTCGACGCCGAAGGCGATACCGAATCGGACTGACGTCGGTCTAGGGTGACCCGTCCTCCACACCCTCCACACCCTCCACGCCCTCCACGAAGTGGTCGAACTCGCCTGCCTGTACGCCGAGTACGAAGGCGTCCCACTTCTTCTGGGTGGTCGTGACGACGGTGTCCGGGTCGCTGGTCTCGCGGATGTAGACGAGGTCGTTGTCGCCGAAGGCGAGCTCGATCCAGGGGCCCGGGCCGGTCGCCTCCGGCGGGGCGGCGCGTTCCCAGGTGAGGTTCGTGGGGATGTCAGACATGGGCCGGGTTCTCTTTGAGTACGTGGATGAGGGCGGCGAAGGCCTGGGGGGTGGCCCCGAGTATGGAGTGGGCGGGGTCGCCGCTTTCGGTGAGATGGATGGTGCCGGTGGGGGCGGTGGCTATGTGTACGCACGAGTTGCCTTGGGCGCAGTAGGACGACTTCTGCCAGGTGGGCTCGGGCATCTTGGGTTTCCTCACAGGTCCTGGACGACTTTGTGGATGAAGTCCCGCGACTCCACGGGTGGGAGCGCGCTTGCCTCCATGCGATCCAGCAGTACGCGGTACTTGTCCAGCTGGGCCTCGGAGTCGAGGAACGCCGGGCCGTGGGACTGGTCGAGGTTCACGGTGTCGAGCTGCGGCACCGGACCGTCGGAGTAGTAGATGGACTGGCCCGACCCCGGGAACGTACCGGCGTCGAACGGGATCACGTGGAGGGTGACGTGGTCCCGCTCGCTCATGTCCAGCAGGTGTTGGAGCTGGGTGCGGGTCACGGATGCCCCGCCGAACTTCATGCGCAGGGCTGCCTCGTGGATGATCGCCCGGTGCGGGGTGGGGGAGTCCCGGTAGAGCACGGCTTGGCGCTTCACGCGGAAGGACACCCGGTGCTCGATGTCGGGCGGGGACATCTCCGGTACGTCCTGGCGGAAGATCTCGCGGGCGTAGTCCGTGGTCTGGAAGAGGCCCGGGATGTGCACTGTGACGGCCGTGCGCAGTCGTGTGGCGTGGTGCTCGACTTCGGCGAGGTCGAGCAGTACGGCGGGTAGGAGTTCCCGGTACTGCTCCCACCAGCCGCGTGCCCGTTCCGCGGCCATGCCGCTGAGCGCCTCGACGAGAGCCTTGTCCCCGCAGTCGTAGTGGCACGCCAGCGTGCGGACCCGCTCCGGGCTGACGCCGGCACGTCCGGCTTCCACATTGCTGATCTGGTTCTGCTGTACGCCGAGCAGTCGGCTGGCCTGCGTGGATGTGAGGCCTGCACGCTCCCGGAGTTTGCGCAGCTCGGTGCCCAGACGGAGTTGACGACCCGTCGGGTTGCTTCTCACGGGTTGCCCCGCCTCCCTCTTCACTCACACGAGTGGTTGATCAGTGCTTTCTTAGGAATCGTGTAAGTACTTAGATTTACGCCGCTACCTTATTGCCCAGGCGCCCCGCTCAGAAGTACCCCGCTCGACGGAGCGACCGCGGTCACTGAGCAACCGTCCAACTCCCCTCCGTGACCGGAGACTTCGATGGCCACCGTATCCCCGTCCTGGGCCTACACCCTTCAACTCCCGCACGATCCCCGAGCTCCGGGCATCGCCCGCGCGACCCTGCGAACCGTCCTCGCCGCTCACGACCTCGCCCGGCTCGCCCCCACGGCGGAGCTGCTCGCCGCCGAGCTGCTCACCAACGCCCATCTCCATACCAACGGCCCGTACGCCCTTCGCCTGCGCGCCGCCGAGTCCGGGCGGCTGTGGATCGGCGTGTGGGACTCCGACCCGACCGTCCCGCGGGGCTTCGACGCCCCCGGTGTCGTACCGCCGGACACCTCCGAGAGCGGGCGCGGGCTGCACCTCGTGCGGGCGTGTGCGGACACGTGGGGCGCCTACGCGCTGGGGGGAGACCGGGGCGGGAAGCTGCTGTGGGTCGACTGTCAGTGTGATGGCCTACGGTGATTGAACGTGATCGGAGAGTGAGGGAGGGGTGGCGTGACACAGCTTGAACAGCGACGCAAAGGGGCCGCGTGTGCACGTACGGGCAGTGAGGCCGAGGCAGCGCCGGAGACCGCACAGTACGGTGGGATCGATGCCGAGCGGGATGTCGGGCCTCCCATCGACCCCGCTCGCGCAGCCACCGAGGTGGAGGGATGGAGGCAGCGAGCAATGGCCGTATCGCCCTATCCGCGACCCCGCCCGGGGAATCTGCGCGAGATCGCCGAGAAGATCGAGAACGCGTCGGGTCTGCGGGTGCAGATCGTGGGAGGAAAGCTCGTGATGTCCCCGTCGCCGCGTGGGAAACACGCGGGTGTGGTGGTGCGACTGCGTCGGCAGCTGGAGGCGGTTCTGCCCGAAGGGCTGGGCGCGTACGAGATGTCCTCGATCGCGTTGCCGGAGGAGCCGGACGACTATGTGACGCCGGATCTGATCGTGCTGCCCATCGAGTGGGAGGAAGATGACGACTGGCTGGCCGCTCCTGAGGACGCGGTGCTGGCGATGGAGGTGATCTCCCAGTCCGAGAAGTCCAGGGAGATCAGGGACAAGGCTGACTGGTACGCGGTCGCCCGTGTTCCCGTCCTCCTCGTCGTCGACCCCCGCAAGGGCACCTGGGCCCTGCACACCCGCCCGGACAACGGCGCCTATCGGGACGTGCTGCCCGGCAAGTTCGGCGAATCCGTGCCGCTGCCTGCGCCGCTCGGCTTCGAGGTCGCCACTGACCGGTTCCCCCTGTACGGCGATTCGCCACGTGCCGGGCGACGTACCGGCGCGTAGGAGTCGGGGACCGTTTCGCTGACCCGGTTCATACGGGATTCTCAGGTGAGGCCAGGCGTTTCTCTCACCCCGCCCGGCAAGGCTTCCTCCGATGAAGCGCCCCATCTGTCTCCCTCTCCTCGTCGCCGTTGCGCTGCTGGCCACCGGGTCGGTTCCCGTGGCGGTGGCGCACGGGCGGGTGCGTACGCCCGAACCGCTCGGCGATACGACGACGGCTCCCGTGAGTGCCGAGAACGCGCGGGTGGGAGTGCTCGTCAGGGGTGGGGTGCACTACTGCACCGCCTCCGTCGTGCACAGCGAGAGGCGGGATCTCATCGTCACTGCCGCTCACTGTCTGACTGGGAGTGGGAGTGGGAGTGGGGGCATCGAGTTCGTGCCCGGGTATCGGGACGGGAAGGCGCCGTACGGGGAGTGGGCCGTGACGCGGACGTATGTCGGCGACGGGTGGAAGGGGCGGCAGGACGAGGACAGTGATGTGGCGTTCGCTCGTGTTGTCTCCCGGGGTGGGGAGGAGGTCGAGGACCTGGTCGGGGGTAATCGGCTGGTTGCCGGGCCGGGGCTGAGTTCGGTGGGGGAGGCCGTCACGGTTGTCGGGTATCCCAAGGCGCGGGAGGCGCCCGTGTGGTGCACGAACATCGCCACGGCGTACGGCGACAGTCAGCAGCGCATCGAGTGTCCGGGGTACAGCGGGGGCACGAGCGGGAGTCCGT
>NZ_LIQZ01000012.1 GCF_001418655.1 Streptomyces phaeochromogenes
ACTGGACGATCCTGCGCCCCGGGATGCTGACGAGCGACGCCGGCACCGGTCTCGTACGTCTGGAGGCCGCCACGGGGCGCAGGATCGTCCAGTCCAGGCCCCGGTGAGCGCGTACGTACGCGTCGGCCTCGCCCTTGGCGCGCAGATACGCGTCGAAGACGTCGTCCCCGGGGTGCTCCGGGTCCGCGCCCATCGACGACACGACCACATGCCGACGCACACCGGCCCGGGCAGCGGCGTCCGCGAAGAGCACGGCCGCGCCCCGGTCCACGGTGTTCTTGCGGTCCACCCCGCTGCCCGGGCCCGCGCCCGCCGCGAAGACGGCGGCGTCCGCGCCCTCCAAGTGCGTGGCGACCTCCTCGACCGAAGCGGACTCCAGATCGCACAGGACCGGCTCGGCGCCGGCCGCCCGCAGATCGTCGCCCTGCTCGGCGCGGCGGATGATCCCCGCCACTTCGTCACCGCGCGCGGAGAGCAGCCGCTCCAACCGCAGCGCGATCTGACCATGACCTCCAGCGATGACAATGCGCATGTTTCCGACCGTACGCCCGGACGACCCCACTCGCCGCACAACCCTGTGGATAACTCGTGAGTCTCATGAACGATCACTGTGTACGAGGGGTGACGCCGTACGGCGTCATGAAGGAGACCGTCATCACCACCACACGCGAGAGCCTTGCGCCGCGCATGAGCCCTGCCACGCGCAACCGCCCTGCCCTGCGCAAGACCCTCACCGCAGCCGCCTGCACCACGGCGCTGCTCGCCGGCGTGGCCGCCTGCGGCACGGTCGAGAACCTCACCGCCGGTCAGAAGGTCGACCGCGCCTTCGAAGGGCTCGGCGAAAAGAAGTCGTTGGCCTTCGAGTTGGGGCTCGACGCCAAGCCCTCAGCCCTCACGAAGCTCGCCGGAGAGGCGGAGCCCGGCGAGGAGTTGCCGCCCGAGCTCGCCGAACTCTTCACCGGGGTACGGGTCAAGGTGTCCGTCGAGTCGAGGAAACCGCTCGCCGACTCGGGTGAGAAGGACCTCGTCGGTACGGGCGTGACGATCTCGGGGCCCGACGGCGTGCTGGCCGAATACCGCCTCGTCGGCGACTACACGTACTACCGCGCCGACATGAAGGCGCTCGGTGAGGCCATGGGCTTCCCGCTGCCGTCGGCCGACGAGCTCCCCGAGAGCGAGAAGGAGCTCAAGAAGGTCATCGAGGGCGAGTGGGTCAAGGTCGACACCAGCGAGCTCGACCGGGCCGGGAAGGGCGACAAGGCCGGCAAGGGCGGCAAGGCTGATAAGTCCGCTGGGCCCGGCGCGATCGACACCAAGACCCAGCAGAAGATCCTCAAGGCCGTACGCGGAGTCGTCGCCCGCGAGGTCACCTTCAGCAACGAGGGAGGCAGCGACGGCGTCGAACGGATCGTCGCCAAGGCCTCGTTCCGCGAGCTGCTCACCGGTGTCCTCGACAAGCTCCGGCCGCTGGCCGACGACCTTCCTGCGGGCGCCGAACTGCCCACCGACGAGGACCTCAAGGACGCCCCGAACAAGAAGATCGCCGTCAACTTCTCCCTGAAGAACGGCGACTTGACCCGGGTCTCCGTAGACCTCGCCGCCCTGGCGGACGGCCCGAAGGGCAC
Organism: Streptomyces phaeochromogenes; assembly: GCF_001418655.1. Taxonomy (GTDB): domain Bacteria; phylum Actinomycetota; class Actinomycetes; order Streptomycetales; family Streptomycetaceae; genus Streptomyces; species Streptomyces phaeochromogenes. The sequence continues at coordinate 1,626 of NZ_LIQZ01000012.1, forward strand.
CCGGCTCCCCCTGGTGGTCAAGTTTGGCGAGGCGGGCGACGTCAGCGCCCCGTCCGGTGCCACCGAGATACCCGCGGACGGATTCGGGGGCCCGGGCAACCCGTTCACCGGAGGCCTGCTGAGCGGCTTCTGACGGCCTGTCCGGAACTCGCCAGCCACGGGCGACCCGATGGCCACGAGTAGGCGGACTTCGAAAGCATCAGCACGTGCGCGTGGAGCCCGAACAGACTCCACGCGCACGTGCCCGCACTGAAAGCGGCACCCGCCTCAGGACACCCCAGGCCTCACGACGGCTCCTCCGCGCGCCCCGTCCGCCCCTGCCGAGGCAGGTCCAACGCCACGGTCACAGCGGAGTTGCAGTACTCCCGCACCGCACTCGTCCGCGCCACCACCCGCCCCCGGTGCACCACGATCCGGCTGTACGCCAGGGACAGCGCCGCGTCGAGCCGGTCCCCGCGCACCGCGAGCAACTCCGCGGGGAACCCGGCCTCCACCCGCACCTCGGGCAGCCCCAGCGCGGCCCGCGCCGACGAACTTACCGCGTCGTAGGCGTCCCCGGCCCGCAGCCCGTACCGCGATGCCAGCAGATACGCCGCCTCCAGCGGGTCCCCGCGCCCCACGGGGTTCGATACGTCCCTCAGGGCGCCGCTCCCGGCCGCCACGCGTACCCCGGCCGCCCGCAGCAGCCGTACCGGAGCCGTCCCGCGGCGGTCCACGCCCGAGCAGCCGCCCTGGGGCAGACAGACCACGCTCACGCCGGCCGCGGCGAGTTGGTCCGCCGCCCGCGAGGCGACCTCGGAGGGCAGCCGCCCGAGTCCGCCGCACGGGCCGAGCGTCACCCCCGGCCGCAGTCCGCCGGCCATCGCCGCGAGCCGTGCCAGCCTCGCCGGGTCGTCACCGTCCGTGTGCAGATCGACCGGGCAGCCGTGCTCCGAGGCGACCTCCAGGACCGCCTCCACGTATCCCGTCGGATCAGGGTCCAGATCTGGACAACCACCCACTACGGAGGCGCCCATTTTCACCGCGTCCCGCAGTATCGCCAGCCCGTCGGCCCCGGCGAGACCGGTCAGGACCCGGGGCATCGCCACCACCGTCAACTCGGCCAGCCCGCGCAGCGCGCGCCGCGCCTGGAGCACCGCGGCCATCGAGCCCAGCCCCTGCACATCGCCCACGCGCACGTGCGAGCGCAGGGCGGTGGCCCCGTGCCCGAGCTGGAGCAACGCGGCCTCGGTCGTACGGCGCTGGACCTCGTGGGCCTCGTACGACACCGGTCCGTCGCCGTCCGCAGACAGGGCCGTGTCCCCGTGCGCGTGGGACTCGGCCGGGGCCGGCAGGAGCAGATAGCCGGCGAGGTCCACGCGCGCGCTGTGCGCGGTGAGGCTGCCCGCCGTGCCGACCGCCTCGATGCGCCCGCCGCCCAGCCTTACGTCCACGGTCCGGCCGTCGGTGAGCCGCGCACCGCAGAGCAGCAGGTCGGAGCCGTCGCTCCGGCCGGACGAACCCGAGGAGCCCGACGAGGACGAGGAGGAGTGGGGCTGCTGCGGCTGACTGTCGGGCATCGCGCTCCTGGGGCTCGGCGGCGGCTGCGAAAGGGCGGCTGCGAAAGAGGGACAGGCGGCTGCGAAGGAGGGACACAAGATCACGCAGCGTGAGTCGAGCCTAGGGTGGCGACCGGCGTGCATCGAGGAGGAGCGGAATAGTCGTACCGGTGTGGTCCGTCGTGCGGGAGGGGCGCGTGAAACGCCCTGCGAGCGGCCCGGAACGGGCCGGGGCAGGTGCCGCGAAACGGATTTGGGCGTTCGGTGGCCGAGCGTGTAATGTCTTCATCGCTCGCCCCAATAGCTCAGTCGGTAGAGCGTCTCCATGGTAAGGAGAAGGTCTACGGTTCGATTCCGTATTGGGGCTCTGGTGTGGAAGGTTCCCGTCGCAAGACGGGAACCGATCACATCGCAGCGGTGTAGCTCAGTCGGTAGAGCAAGCGGCTCATAATCGCTGTGTCACCGGTTCAAGTCCGGTCACCGCTACTGACAGTAGCCGATTGTGGGGTCGGTCCTTCGATCGGCTACTCTTCTGTGTGTTAATGCGCCAATCGTCCCATCCGTTCGTCAAGGAGCACTCCTGTGGCTGCCACCGACGTCCGCCCGAAGATCACGCTGGCCTGCGTGGAGTGCAAGGAGCGGAACTACATCACCAAGAAGAACCGGCGTAACAACCCGGACCGACTGGAGATGAAGAAGCACTGCCCGCGTTGCAATGCGCACACCGCGCACCGCGAAACGCGATAAATAAGGCTCGTACACGAGGCCGTCCCCTGAAGTCGGGGGGCGGCCTCGCGTCGTTACACCCAGTTGCGAACCAGGAGGTGCCGGGCCCATGGCGCTCGACCAGTCCTTCGTGGGGCGGTCCTATCCGCCCACCGAGCCCTATGAGGTCGGCCGGGAGAAGATCCGCGAGTTCGCGGAGGCGGTGGGCGACACCAACCCCGCGTACACGGACCCGGAGGCCGCCAAGGCGCTCGGTCACGCCGATGTGATCGCTCCGCCGACCTTCGTGTTCACCATCACGTTCAAGGCCGCGGGACAGGTCGTCCAGGACCCCCAACTGGGGCTCGACTACAGCCGTGTGGTGCACGGCGACCAGAAGTTCGTCCACCGCCGCCCGGTGCGCGCGGGCGACCGGCTCACGGTCACCTCCACCATCGAGGCGATCAAGTCGCTGGCGGGCAACGACATTCTGGACATCCGCGGCGAGGTCCACGACGAGGCGGGCGAGCACGTGGTGACCGCCTGGACCAAGCTCGTGTCCCGCGCGGCCGAAGGGGCGTGAACAGATGACGGCGAAGATCTCGTACGACGACGTCGAGGTCGGCACCGAACTGCCGGCCCAGACCTTCGGCGTGACGCGCGCCACGCTCGTGCGGTACGCGGGCGCCTCGGGGGACTTCAACCCGATCCACTGGAACGAGAAGTTCGCCAAGGAGGTCGGCCTCCCGGACGTCATCGCACACGGCATGTTCACCATGGCCGAGGCGGTCCGGGTCGTCACCGACTGGACCGGCGACCCGGGCGCGGTCGTCGAGTACGGCGTCCGCTTCACCAAGCCGGTCGTCGTCCCGAACGACGACCAGGGCGCCACGATCGAGGTCAGCGGCAAGGTCGCGGCCAAGCTCGACGACAACACCGTCCGCGTCGACCTCGTCGCGATGAGCGCGGGCCAGAAGGTCCTGGGCATGTCCCGCGCGGTCGTCCGCCTCGCCTGACGGGCAGGGCCCGGCAGGGGCGCGAGGAGTGAGAGTAAGGGGCGTCCGCCATTGCGGGCGCCCCTTACTTCTTGTTTCCCGCGCCGCTTGTTTCTTCTCTCCGCATCCCACCTCCTTGACTCGGTTAGTGATTGAGTACTAACTTACTCGCATGGTCAGGATGAGCGCAGAAGAGAGGCGCGAGAGCGTCATCCGTGCGGCGATGAGCGAGTTCTCCCGGGGCGGCTACTACGGCACGTCCACCGAGGCGATCGCCAAGCGCGTGGGTGTCTCGCAGCCGTACCTCTTCCGGCTCTTCCCGGGCAAGAAGGCGATCTTCCTCGCGGCGGCCGAGCGGTGCATGGAGGAGGCCACGCGCACCTTCGCGGACGCGGCCAAGGGGCTGGAGGGCGAGGAGGCCCTGCACGCCATGGCGGACGCGTACGTCAGGGTGATCGCCGAGGAGCCCGAGCGGCTGCTGATGCAGATGCAGATGTACGTCGCGGTGGCGGCGGCCGAGCAGGCGGGCGACCGTGAACTCGGTGAAGCGGTACGGGCGGGCTGGATGCGCCTGTGGGACACGGCCCATCTGCCGCTCGGTGCCGATGTCGACGAGACCACGACCTTCATGGCGTACGGGATGCTCATCAACTGCCTGGTGGCCATGGGATTTCCGCCCGAGCACCGGGTCTGGGAGGGGCTCTACCCCTCGGCCCGGCTCAAGGGCCGGCTCGAACACTGAACCAAGGGTGGCGAGGATCGCCGCCTTTTCATGCCCGTGAAAGTTAGTCAGCAATAACTAATCGAAGTCAGCGAACACCCGCTGGGGGAAGCGATGTCACAGCAGACCGCACGTCGCGGGGGAGCCGTCTGGGCCCTCGTCATCACCAGCGTCGCCGGGTTCATGGCGGCGCTCGACAACCTCGTCGTCACCACCGCACTGCCCTCGATCCGCAAGGACCTCGGGGGAGACCTCCCCGATCTGGAATGGACCGTGAGCGCGTACACGCTCACCTTCGCCGTGCTGCTGATGTTCGGCGCGGCCCTGGGCGACCGGTTCGGCCGGCGCCGGCTCTTCCTCGTCGGCATCACCGTGTTCACCGCCGCGTCGGCCGCCGCGGCCATGGCGCCCGGCATCGACTCGCTGATCGCCGCCCGCGCGGTCCAGGGCGTCGGCGCCGCCATCATGATGCCGCTGACGCTGACCCTGCTCACGGCCGCCGTCCCGGCCGCCAAGCGCGGGATGGCGTACGGGATCTGGGGTGCCGTCAACGGTCTCGCGGTCGCTTCGGGGCCGCTCATCGGCGGCACCCTCACCGAGCACATCTCCTGGCAGTGGATCTTCTGGCTGAACGTTCCGCTGGGGCTGGTCCTGCTGCCGCTCGCCCGGCTGCGCCTGTCGGAATCGTTCGGCGCCGGCGCCCCGCTCGACATCCGCGGCACCCTGCTGGCCAGCGGCGGCCTCTTCGGGATCGTGTACGGGCTGGTCCGGGCGCCCGTCGTCGGCTGGAACGACGGGATAGTCCTGCTGGGGCTGTTCGCCGGTACCGCCCTGCTCGTCGGCTTCGTACTCCACGGCATCAGCGCCAAGAACCCGATGCTGCCGATGCGGCTCTTCCGCAACCGGGCCTTCGCCGGCATCAACGCGGCCAGCCTGCTGATGTTCCTCGGGATGTTCGGCTCGATCTTCCTGCTCAGCCAGTACATGCAGGAAGTCCTCGGCTACTCGCCCACGCAGGCCGGGCTGCGGATGCTGCCCTGGACGGGGATGCCGATGCTCATCGCGCCCGTCGCCGGCTATCTGTCCGACCGGATCGGCGGCCGTCCGGTCGTCGCCGCGGGTCTCTTCCTGCAAGCCGTCGGGCTCGGCTGGTTCGCCGCCGTGATCGCGCCCGACACGTCGTACGCCGCGCAGCTGCCCGCCCTGATCATCAGCGGCGTGGGCATGTCCCTCTTCTTCGCCCCTGCCTCCAGCCTGGTCATGTCCAGCGTCCGGCCGCACGAGCAGGGGATCGCGTCCGGCGCCAACAACGCGCTGCGCGAGGTCGGCGGCGCGCTCGGTATCGCGGTGATGGCCTCGATCTTCTCCGCCCAGGGCGGCTACGGGACCGCGCAGACCTTCGTGGACGGCACCCAGCCGGCGCTCTGGGTCGGCTCCGCCGCGGTCGCAGTGGCAGGAGTCGCGGCACTGCTCATCCCCGGTCGTCGCCGCGCGGCGGAGGCGGGCGAGGAGAGCGCCGGGACCGCGTCCGAGCGGGTGCTGGAGACGGCCTCCCGCTGAGGGCTCACCGAGTTCGGAAGTCAAACCCACGAGAGTTCGGAAATCAAACCGAAAGGAGTCCGGACATGCCCACCCTTCCCTGGACCGTGCCGAACAAGCCGCCGCGGGGCGCCGAGGTGCACGTCTTCGCCTCCCGCTTCGAGACCCGCACCCGCTGGGGAGCGCTGAAGTTCTTCGCCAGGACACCGGCCGTCTGGCGGCAGGTGAGCAAGGCCCCCGGAGCGTACGGCGCCACGCTCAAGGCGGCCCCGCTGCGGCGGACCTTCTGGACCCTGTCCGCCTGGGAGTCGCCCGCGGCGCTCAAGAACTTCGCCCGCTCCGGCACGCACGCGCCGACCGCGCGGGGCCTCGGCCCCCAGATGCGGGACGCGAAGTTCGTCTCGTGGACGGTCACGGCGGACGACCTCCCGCTCGACTGGGCGGAGGCGTTGCGCCGTCTGTGACCGGCCGACGCCCCGAACGGTTCAGCCGCGAGAACGGCCCCGCCCCGACCGGCGGGGCCGTTCTCGTACTCTTGGGCACGTGCTGGAACTCCACGACGCCCCGCTCGCCCCGCTGACCACCTTCCGGCTCGGCGGCCCCGCCGCGCGCCTGATCACCGCCACGACCGACGCCGAGGTGATCGCCGCCGTCCGCGAGGCCGACGACTCCGGCACGCCGCTGCTGCTGATCGGCGGCGGATCCAACCTGGTCATCGGCGACAAGGGCTTCGCCGGCACCGCCCTGCGCATCGCCACCCGCGGCTTCGCCCTCGACGGTACGAAGCTGGAACTGGCCGCAGGCGAGGTGTGGACCGACGCCGTCGCCCGCACCGTCGAGGCCGGCCTCGCGGGCATCGAGTGCCTCGCCGGAATCCCTGGCTCCGCGGGCGCGACGCCCATCCAGAACGTGGGGGCGTACGGCCAGGAGGTGTCGTCGACGATCACCGAAGTGATCGCCTACGACCGGCGGACCGGCGAGACGGTCACCGTTCCGAACGCCGAGTGCGCCTTCTCGTACCGCCACAGCCGCTTCAAGGCCGAGCCCGAGCGCTTCGTCGTGCTGCGCGTCCGCTTCGACCTGGAGGACGCCTCCGGGCTCTCCGCGCCGGTCAAGTACGCCGAGACGGCCCGCGCCCTCGGTGTCGAGCCGGGCGACCGCGTGCCGCTGGAGAAGGCCCGTGAGACCGTCCTGAAGCTGCGCTCCGGCAAGGGCATGGTGCTCGACCCGGAGGACCACGACACCTGGTCGGCCGGCTCGTTCTTCACCAACCCGATCCTCACCCACGAGGAGTTCGCCGTGTTCCACGCGCGCGTGGCCGAGCGCCTCGGCGACGGCGTGATCCCACCCGCGTACCCGGCGGGCGACGGGCACACCAAGACCTCCGCGGCCTGGCTGATCGACAAGTCCGGCTTCACCAAGGGCTACGGCACCGGCCCCGCCCGCATCTCCACCAAGCACACCCTGGCCCTCACCAACCGCGGCGAGGCCACCACGGAGGACCTCCTCACGCTGGCCCGCGAGGTCGTGGCGGGCGTCCACGCCGCCTTCGGGATCACGCTCGTCAACGAACCGGTGACGGTCGGCGTCAGCCTCTGAGTTATTTCGCTTGCCGGTCGCCCGGCCCGGCGATCACCCTGGGGCCATGAGAGAACTCCTGTGCGGCTGAGGGTCGATGAGTTCCGGCCGAGCGCCGGCCGGTACGCGTTCCGGGTCGTCCAGCCGCGCTCCGCGCTGCGGCACACCACACTCAGCGACCCCCTGCGGGGCTGGGGCTACCTGGTCGGCGACCACGACGGACTGTCCCGCCTCGCCGCGCTGTTCTCGTTCGCCGCGTACTCCCCGCACACCGTCGTCCACGTCCCGCTGCGCGACAGCGTGCCCAGGACGTACGCCCCCGGAACGCCGGTCGACCTCGTCCTGGCCCACCAGTCACTGGGCTTGCGGCCCTCCACATGGCCGTCGCTGCGCCGCGGGCTGACCCGGGGCACCCCGGGCACCGTCCGCACCGACGAACGGCGCACCGCCGACCACGCGGCGGCATGGCAGGCGCGCTGGGAACAGCGCTGGGACCGCCTCGACCCCGTCGACCGGATCCGCCCCGCCGTCCACGCCCGGACGCTGTTCCTCTTCGGCGCCCGGGACACCTTCGCCTCGGCGTCCGCCCAGCTGGAGGTCGCGGCCGGCTTCGGCCCCCTGGACAAGAGGGCCGCCAAGGGGCTCGACGTGCTGGTCGCCTCGCTCACGCTGCACATGCCCCTGAGCCGGGGACGACACACGGAACTGGACATCGGCTTCCAGGCGTACCCGCCCTACGCCCACTTCAGGCGACCGGGGAGGTCAGCCAGTCGTCGATCCCGGACAGCAGCTTCTCCTTGATGTCGTGCGGGGCCGCCGAACCCCGTACCGACTGCCGTGCCAGTTCGGCCAGTTCGGCGTCCGTGAAGGCGTGATGCTGACGTGCGATGTCGTACTGGGCGGCCAGCCGTGAGCCGAACAGGAGCGGGTCGTCCGCGCCGAGTGCCAGCGGGACCCCTGCCTCGAAAAGCTTGCGCAGGGGGACGTCCTCCGGCTTTTCGTACACCCCCAGGGCGACGTTCGACGCCGGGCAGACCTCGCAGGTGATGCCCCGGTCCGCGAGCCGCTTCAGGAGCCGCGGGTCCTCGGCCGCCCGCACCCCGTGCCCGATGCGCGAGGCGTGCAGGTCGTCCAGGCAGTCGCGGACGGACGCCGGGCCCGTCAGCTCGCCGCCGTGCGGCGCCGCCAGCAGCCCGCCCTCACGCGCGATGGCGAAGGCCCGGTCGAAGTCCCGCGCCATACCGCGCCGCTCGTCGTTGGAGAGCCCGAAGCCGACGATGCCCCGGTCCGCGTACCGCACGGCCAGCCGGGCCAGCGTGCGCGCGTCCAGCGGATGCTTCATCCGGTTCGCGGCCACCAGGACCCGCATCCCGAGCCCGGTCTCGCGCGCGGCCGAGTCCACGGCGTCCAGGATGATCTCCAGCGCCGGGATCAGCCCGCCCAGCCGGGGGGCGTACGAAGTCGGGTCGACCTGGATCTCCAGCCACCCCGAGCCGTCCTTGATGTCCTCCTCGGCGGCCTCCCGTACCAGCCGCTGAATGTCCTCGGGATCTCTGAGGCACGACCGCGCCGCGTCGTACAGCCGCTGGAAACGGAACCAGCCCCGCTCGTCGGTGGCCCGCAGTTTCGGCGGCTCCCCGCTGGTCAGCGCATCGGGAAGGTGGATCCCGTGCTTGTCGGCCAGTTCCAGCAGAGTGGTGATCCGCATCGACCCGGTGAAATGCAGGTGCAGATGAGCTTTGGGCAGCTCAGAGACATCACGTACGTGCTCCATTCCAGGATCCTGCCGTACGCCGCCTCCGTATCGGTAGCGCTTTCCCTGAACGTGGTCTTGCTCGCACTAAGACACGAACCAGGACACGAAGAAAGCGGGCCGCCTCCCAGGGGAGGCGGCCCGCTTCAACCCACTCACGGTGAGGAGGTTCAGTCCTTGGCCTCGGCCAGCAGCTTCTGGATGCGCGAGACGCCCTCGACGAGGTCCTCGTCACCCAGCGCGTACGAGAGCCGCAGGTAGCCCGGCGTGCCGAAGGCCTCGCCCGGGACGACCGCGACCTCGGCCTCCTCCAGGATCAGCGCGGCCAGCTCGACGGAGTCCTGCGGGCGCTTGCCGCGGATCTCCTTGCCGATGAGGGCCTTCACCGAGGGGTACGCGTAGAAGGCGCCCTCGGGCTCCGGGCAGAGCACGCCGTCGATCTCGTTGAGCATCCGCACGATGGTCTTGCGGCGGCGGTCGAAGGCCTCGCGCATCTCGGCGACGGCCTTCAGGTCGCCGGAGACGGCGGCGATGGCGGCGGCCTGGGCGACGTTCGACACGTTCGACGTGGCGTGCGACTGGAGGTTCGTCGCGGCCTTCACCACGTCCTTCGGGCCGATGATCCACCCGACACGCCAGCCGGTCATCGCATACGTCTTCGCGACGCCGTTGACCACGATGCACTTGTCGCGCAGCTCGGGCAGGATCGCGGGCAGCGAGGTGAACTTCGCGTCCCCGTAGACCAGGTGCTCGTAGATCTCGTCCGTCAGCACCCACAGACCGTGCTCGACGGCCCAGCGGCCGATCGCCTCGGTGTCCTCGGCGCTGTAGACCGCGCCGGTCGGGTTGGACGGCGACACGAAGAGGACGACCTTCGTCTTCTCCGTACGGGCCGCCTCCAGCTGCTCGACCGAGACTCGGTAGCCGGTGGTCTCGTCCGCGACGACCTCGACCGGGACACCGCCGGCGAGACGGATCGACTCCGGGTACGTCGTCCAGTAGGGCGCCGGGACGATGACCTCGTCGCCCGGGTCGAGGATCGCGGCGAACGCCTCGTAGATGGCCTGCTTGCCGCCGTTGGTCACCAGGACCTGGGAGGCGTCAACCTCGTAGTCGGAATCGCGCAGCGTCTTGGCGACGATCGCCGCCTTCAGCTCGGGAAGGCCGCCGGCAGGCGTGTACCGGTGGTACTTCGGGTTCTTGCAGGCCTCGATGGCGGCCTCGACGATGTAGCCCGGGGTCGGGAAGTCGGGCTCACCGGCGCCGAAGCCGATCACCGGACGTCCTGCGGCCTTGAGGGCCTTGGCCTTGGCGTCCACGGCGAGGGTGGCGGACTCGGAGATCGCACCGACCCGGGCGGAGACCCGGCGCTCGGTGGGAGGGGTTGCAGGGCTCATGGGGCCCATCGTTCCAGACACGAAACCTCCCCGGCACACCGGTTTCACAGAGTGAGCGCCGACCGACAAAGTCCTTACGGACACTTTCTGTTCGACGACCGGCCGTCGACCACGTACACTCTCACCTCGTTGGCCTTCACCGGCCGCGCCCACCCGGTGCACACCGAGCACCCGGGCGGATGCGGTACGTTGTTGGGGAAACAAAGGGTCGTAGCTCAATTGGTAGAGCACTGGTCTCCAAAACCAGCGGTTGGGGGTTCAAGTCCCTCCGGCCCTGCTACACACTCCTTTCGCCAGGATGTGTGCGCATGTACGTACTGCACTACACCGCATTACACCGCCGTGCGGCTCATACCCGGGCGCGGCACGGCCACGACCCGGAATCAGGTGAGGACGAGTGACGGACGCCGTGGGCTCCATCGACATGCCTGATGCCCAGGATGAGGCGCCGGAGTCCCAGAAGAAGGGCCGCAAGGGCGGTAAGCGTGCCAAGAAGGGCCCGCTGAAGCGCCTTGCCCTCTTCTACCGCCAGATCGTCGCGGAACTCCGCAAGGTTGTCTGGCCGACCCGGAATCAGCTGACGACGTACACCACAGTGGTGATTGTGTTCGTCGTCATCATGATCGGTCTGGTGACTGTGATTGACTTCGGACTCGACAAGGCCGCCAAGTACGTATTCGGCTGAGCCAAGCGCGAAGGGCGCCGTACCCGGCGCCCGCTTTCGCGTGTTCCACCCCCATGATCCAGGAAGAAGCAGCCACCGTGTCTGACCCGAACCTGAACGACGCCGGCGAGTCGGTCGAGTCCGTTGACGACGAGCTCGACATCGTCGAGGGCGCGGACGTCGAGGACGAGGTCGAGGCTGCCGACGCCGAAGCCGGCGAGGCCGCCGAAGAGGCTGCCCTGCACGTCGAGGACGAGTCCGGCGAGGACGTCGAGACCGACGTGGACGCCGAGGACCCGGCCGTCTCCGACGAGGCCGACGACGAGAAGCTCGAAGAGGCCGAGGAAGAGGCCGAGCCGGTCGACCCCGTCGTGGCCCTCCGCGAGGAGCTCCGCAGGCTGCCCGGCGAGTGGTACGTCATCCACACGTACGCGGGTTACGAGAACCGCGTGAAGACGAACCTCGAACAGCGTGCCGTCTCTCTGAACGTCGAGGACTTCATCTTCGCGGCCGAGGTGCCGCAGGAAGAGGTCGCGCAGATCAAGAACGGCGAGCGCAAGACCGTCCGTCAGAACAAGCTCCCCGGCTACGTGCTGGTGCGCATGGACCTGACGAACGAGTCCTGGGGCGTCGTCCGCAACACCCCCGGAGTCACCGGCTTCGTGGGCAACGCGTACGACCCGTACCCGCTGACGCTGGACGAGATCGTCAAGATGCTCGCCCCCGAGGCCGAGGAGAAGGCGGCCCGCGAGGCGGCCGAGGCCGAGGGCAAGCCGGCTCCGTCCCGCAAGCTCGAGGTCCAGGTGCTGGACTTCGAGGTGGGCGACTCGGTCACCGTCACCGACGGCCCGTTCGCGACGCTGCAGGCGACCATCAACGAGATCAACGCCGACTCGAAGAAGGTCAAGGGCCTCGTCGAGATCTTCGGCCGCGAGACCCCGGTCGAGCTGAGCTTCGACCAGATCCAGAAGAACTGACCCCTCGCGGGACGATCTTCCGGAACACACGCCTCCGACCAGGTCAGACGGGCCCTCAAAGCCTGTCTGACCTGCTCGGTTTTTGGCCGCAGACCGATACCCGTTATCGTTGTGCGGTATGCCTCCGTCCGGATGATCCGGATCGGCGGCTGAAAACTCTCACTAGGACCCGGAGAGAGCAATGCCTCCCAAGAAGAAGAAGGTCACGGGGCTCATCAAGCTCCAGATCCAGGCCGGTGCGGCCAACCCGGCGCCGCCGGTCGGCCCCGCGCTGGGCCAGCACGGCGTCAACATCATGGAGTTCTGCAAGGCCTACAACGCCGCGACCGAGTCGCAGCGTGGCTGGGTGATCCCGGTGGAGATCACGGTCTACGAAGACCGCTCCTTCACCTTCATCACCAAGACTCCGCCGGCCGCGAAGATGATCCTCAAGGCCGCGGGCGTGGAGAAGGGCTCCGGCGAGCCGCACAAGACCAAGGTCGCCAAGATCACCCAGGCGCAGGTCCGCGAGATCGCCACCACGAAGATGCCCGACCTGAACGCCAACGACCTGGACGCCGCGTCGAAGATCATCGCCGGCACCGCCCGTTCCATGGGCATCACGGTCGAGGGCTGACCTCCACCCCGTAGGAAAGACCGTGGCAGGGCCTGCTCGGCCCACACCACGACTCCTCAGAACACACAGGAGCAGTAGTGAGCAAGCGCAGCAAGTCTCTCCGCGCTGCGGACGCCAAGATCGACCGGGAGAAGTTCTACGCCCCGCTCGAGGCCGTCCGTCTCGCCAAGGAGACCTCCACGAGCAAGTTCGACGGCACTGTCGAGGTCGCCTTCCGCCTGGGTGTCGACCCGCGCAAGGCCGACCAGATGGTCCGTGGCACCGTGAACCTCCCGCACGGCACCGGTAAGACCGCCCGGGTCCTGGTCTTCGCGACCGGTGACCGTGCCGAGGCCGCGACCGCCGCGGGCGCCGACATCGTCGGCTCCGACGAGCTCATCGACGAGGTGGCGAAGGGCCGTCTGGACTTCGACGCCGTCGTCGCCACCCCGGACCTCATGGGCAAGGTCGGCCGCCTGGGCCGTGTCCTCGGCCCGCGTGGTCTGATGCCGAACCCGAAGACCGGCACCGTGACCCCGGACGTGGCCAAGGCCGTGACCGAGATCAAGGGCGGCAAGATCGAGTTCCGCGTCGACAAGCACTCGAACCTGCACTTCATCATCGGCAAGACCTCGTTCGACGAGACCCAGCTGGTGGAGAACTACGGCGCGGCGCTGGAGGAGATCCTCCGTCTGAAGCCGTCCGCCGCCAAGGGTCGTTACATCCGGAAGGCCGCGATCAGCACGACGATCGGCCCCGGCATCCCGCTCGACCCGAACCGCACCCGCAACCTCCTCGTCGAGGAGGACCCGGCCTCCGTCTGAGCCTGACGCTCACCGGCAGCCGCGTCGCACACGCGATTCCAGGACGGGCCCCGCAACCTTTCGAGGTGCGGGGCCCGTCCCTTTTTGTCAGATGCCCGTTTCCGAACCGGGTGTCAGTGCCCTGCGCTAGCGTGCAAGGCACAGGAATCGCATAGGGGGACGAATGAAGAGCACTGCCGTGCGACGCGCGACTGTCTCGATCGCGATGGCCGCCGCGCTGACGGGGGTCGCGGCCTGTAGCGGCTCGGACTCCGACGGGGGTTCGGGCGGGAGCTCGGGCGGAAGCTCCGGAGGGGGCGACAAGGCGGCCGGCAAGGCCAAGACGCAGGCGAACCCGATCGCGGCCCTGCGCTCCGTCGAGAAGTCCACCGACAAGGCCGACTCCGCCAAGGTCGAGTCCACCACGACAATGGGCACGATCATGGCCATGGAGGCGGACGGCGCCCTCGGCTGGTCCGACGGTCTCACCGGCACCCTGACGATCACGTACACCGGCGGCACCATGGCCGACCAGATGCGCCAGCTGGGCACCACCTCCATGGAGGCCCGCTATCTGCCGGACGCCTACTACGCGAAGATGGGCGACAAGTTCGCCGAGCAGTCCGGCGGCAAGCACTGGATCAAGTACGCGTACGACGACCTGGCGGACCTCGCCGGCGGATCGGGCGCGTACATGAAGGACCAGATGCAGAACACCACGCCGAACCAGTCGGTGAAGCTCCTGCTGGCCTCCGGGGACGTCAAGAAGGTCGGCGCGGAGAAGGTGCGCGGCGAGAACACCACGCACTACTCGGGCACGGTCGACGTCGCGGACCTCGCGGGCGAGAGCTCGAACCTCACCGCGGACCAACTGGCCGACATGAAGCGCCAGTTGGAGCAGGCCGGAGTCACCACCGAGACCATCGACATATGGGTCAACGACGAGGACCTGCTGGTCAAGAAGGTCGAGAAGGGCGAGCTGGCGACCGGCTCGATGTCCTCGACGGCGTTCTACAGCGACTACGGCGTGAAGATCTCCACCGAGGAGCCCCCGGCGGGCGACACCGCCGACTTCAAGGACCTGATGCAGACTCAGCCGGCGGCCTGAGGAACCTCGTACGGGACGCGCGGGGGCGCCACCCAGGCGCCCCGGGCGTCCCACAGGCCTCAAGGAACTCGGAGGACTGCCCGAGTCCCTCTGGGATACGCTCGCGCCCTGTCTGTGAGTCGCTCATCTGTTCCTTGGGGGGAACCATGAAGATTTCTGTGCGCGGATCCGTGCGTCGTAGGACGACCGGTGCGGCACTCGCCGCGCTGGTCCTCGCCGGGGGTGCCGTCGGCTGTTCGAAGGACGGCGCGAGCGAGGAGTCGCCGAAGATGACGCCCGCCGCGGCCGTGGCCAAGGCGGCGAAGAACACGGAGGACATCACCTCCATCAGCTACCGGATGACCGGCAGGACCCCCGAGGAGGGGCGCGTCAAGGCCGATGCCCAGATGCGCATGAAGCCGGACGTCGCCATGAGCATGAAGATGACCGCCCTCGACCAGGGCGCGGACGGCACCGCCGAGATCCGCCTCGTCGACAAGGCGATGTACATAGGCGGAGGCGCCGCGGCGGCCAAGGAGATGGACGGCAAGAGCTGGATCAAGTTCGACCTGTCCACGCTGGGCGACGACGCGCTGGGGGGCGCGGCTCCGGGCGCCGGGACGGCCGACAAGAACCCGGCCCAGGAGTCCACCTTCCTCACCGGCTCCAAGGACGTGAAGAAGGTCGGCACCGAGAAGATCGACGGCGTCGAGACCACCCACTACAAGGGCACGGTCACCCTCGACGAGTTCCGCAAGTCCCTCAAGAGCGAGAGCAAGACCACCCGTGAGCAGCGGGAGAAGAGCCTTGAGCAGTACGAGAAGATGGGCGTGGACGCGCTCACGATGGACATGTGGATCGACGGCGACGACCGCACCAAGCAGTTCCGCATGAAGGGCGACGCCGACAAGGGCAAGCTCGACATGACCATCACCTTCGTCGACTACAACAAGCCCGTGACGGTCGAGGCGCCGCCCGCCAAGGACGTCATGGACCTCGCCGAGATGATGGGCGACATCGAGAGCTGACCTCGGCGTGGGCCGGCGTACGGCGTCGGCTCACGTACGGATTTGCTTGACAGCGACCCGTTCACGTAACCTTCCACAGAAGCCAAAGACCGCTGGTCGTTGCCGTGCGCTTGTTAGAGGGCGCGGTGACCGAAGGATCCGCTGAAACTGCGGACGACCCGCGTAGGTGACTGTGGATGAACTCCCGAACAGTCCCGTACTTCGTACGGATCCGTTCGGTCGAGTCACGCCCCGTGCGCCTGCGCCGGGGCGTTTCGTTTTCCCAGTCTCCTTCTGAGCGGTCCTCATCACCCGGAAGGAGGCCACGCTTATGGCAAGGCCCGACAAGGCTGCCGCGGTAGCCGAGCTCGCGGACCAGTTCCGCAGCTCGAACGCCGCTGTGCTGACCGAGTACCGGGGTCTCACCGTGGCGCAGCTCAAGACGCTGCGTCGTTCGCTCGGTGAAGACGCCCAGTACGCCGTGGTGAAGAACACGCTGACCAAGATCGCGGCCAACGAGGCCGGGATCTCGACGCTCGACGACCTGTTCAACGGTCCGACGGCGGTTGCCTTCATCTCCGGTGACCCGGTGACGTCGGCGAAGGGTCTTCGTGACTTCGCCAAGGACAACCCCAACCTCGTCATCAAGGGCGGTGTCCTTGACGGCAAGGCGCTGTCCGCCGACGAGATCAAGAAGCTTGCGGACCTCGAGTCCCGCGAGGTTCTGCTCGCCAAGCTGGCGGGTGCCATGAAGGGCAAGCAGACTCAGGCTGCGCAGCTCTTCCAGGCGCTTCCGTCGAAGTTCGTCCGCACCGCGGAGGCGCTTCGCGTCAAGCTCGAAGAGCAGGGCGGTGCCGAGTAATTCGGCTCGCGCATTGACCGCCGCCTGAGGCGACGGTCGTAGCGGGCCGAACGTACGCCCGCCTCACCAGTACATCCGGCACCTGCCGAATTAGTGGAAGGACGCCATCATGGCGAAGCTGTCCCAGGAAGAGCTGCTCGCGCAGTTCGAGTCCCTCACCCTCATCGAGCTCTCCGAGTTCGTGAAGGCCTTCGAGGAGAAGTTCGACGTCACCGCCGCCGCCGCGGTCGCCGTTGCCGGCCCCGCCGGTCCGGGCGCCGTTGCCGAGGCCCCCGAGGAGCAGGACGAGTTCGACGTCATCCTCACGGGTGCCGGCGACAAGAAGATCCAGGTCATCAAGGTCGTGCGTGAGCTGACCTCCCTGGGTCTCAAGGAGGCCAAGGACCTCGTGGACGGCGCTCCGAAGCCGGTCCTCGAGAAGGTCGCCAAGGACGCCGCCGAGAAGGCCGCCGAGTCCCTCAAGGGCGCCGGCGCCTCCGTCGAGGTCAAGTAACACCACGAGCCGCCCGCCGCGGCGCCTGAGGGCGCCCCGCGGCGACGGCTCCAGCGGGCCGACACAGCCGCTCCCGCAGGGGCTGTAACGCTGACGCACCGAAGAGCGATCATCCATCTGGGTGGTCGCTCTTCGGCGTTCGAGGGGGCCGTGCGGCGACTGCCTTGCGCTGTCGGTCGCTACGAGTATGGTGATCTTCGTTCGTGCCTCCGGCCGCCCTGTGACGGGCAGCGAGACAGGTTGCAAGACGGGTTGCAAGTGACGATGGCAGCACCCGGTTCGGGCATGGGGGGCCTTGACGAACCGCACGCAGCGCGCAATTCTCAGGACGCGTCGTCACAACGATCCGGATCCGAGGCATGGATCGGTGGCGAAGAGGGCAGTATCGATGTGCATCGAGGGCGTGGCTTGCAGCAGGGGTTGAGAACAACGAGGGTCTTCAAAAACCCGCACTGGACATCAGTGGGCCTAGTGGCTACACTGACCCTTTGCGCTGCCTGTTAGCTGCCTCCTGCCCGTCACCAGGGGCATGCCCTCGCTTCAGCACTGTGGATTGAACCGATCCTGACCTGGCCTTTTGGCTGATTCAGGAAACGGCTGTCCTGGTGTCCGGCTTGGGACCGGTACGCGCGTAGTGAGTCCGAGCCCTCGGAAGGACCCCCTCTTGGCCGCCTCGCGCACTGCCTCCGCGAATACGAACAACGGCGCCAGCACCGCCCCGCTGCGCATCTCTTTTGCAAAGATCAAGGAGCCCCTCGAGGTTCCGAACCTTCTTGCGCTGCAAACCGAGAGCTTCGACTGGCTGCTCGGAAACGACGCGTGGAAGGCTCGTGTCGAGGCGGCTCTGGACAGCGGACAGGACGTCCCCACCAAGTCCGGTCTGGAGGAGATCTTCGAGGAGATCTCCCCGATCGAGGACTTCTCCGGGTCGATGTCCCTGACTTTCCGCGACCACCGCTTCGAGCCTCCCAAGAACTCGATCGACGAGTGCAAGGAGCGCGACTTCACGTACGCGGCCCCGCTCTTCGTCACGGCCGAGTTCACCAACAACGAGACCGGCGAGATCAAGTCCCAGACGGTCTTCATGGGTGATTTCCCGCTCATGACGAACAAGGGCACCTTCGTCATCAACGGCACCGAGCGTGTCGTCGTGACGCAGCTGGTCCGTTCGCCGGGTGTCTACTTCGACTCCTCCATCGACAAGACGTCCGACAAGGACATCTTCTCGGTCAAGGTCATCCCCTCCCGGGGTGCCTGGCTGGAGATGGAGATCGACAAGCGCGACATGGTCGGTGTCCGCATCGACCGCAAGCGCAAGCAGTCCGTCACCGTTCTCCTGAAGGCTCTCGGCTGGACGACCGAGCAGATCCTCGAAGAGTTCGGCGAGTACGAGTCCATGCGCGCCACCCTGGAGAAGGACCACACCCAGGGCCAGGACGACGCACTGCTCGACATCTACCGCAAGCTGCGTCCGGGCGAGCCGCCGACCCGTGAGGCCGCGCAGACGCTTCTGGAGAACCTCTACTTCAACCCGAAGCGTTACGACCTCGCCAATGTCGGCCGTTACAAGGTCAACAAGAAGCTGGGCAGCGAGGCCCCGCTGGACGCCGGGATCCTGACCGTCGAAGACATCATCGAGACGATCAAGTACCTGGTGAAGCTGCACGCCGGTGAGACCGAGACCGTTGGTCCCAACGGCGCCTCGATCGTCGTCGAGACCGACGACATCGACCACTTCGGCAACCGTCGTCTGCGCAACGTCGGCGAGCTCATCCAGAACCAGGTCCGTACGGGTCTGGCGCGTATGGAGCGTGTCGTCCGTGAGCGGATGACGACTCAGGACGTCGAGGCGATCACGCCGCAGACCCTGATCAACATCCGGCCGGTCGTCGCCTCCATCAAGGAGTTCTTCGGCACCAGCCAGCTGTCGCAGTTCATGGACCAGAACAACCCGCTGTCGGGCCTGACGCACAAGCGTCGTCTCAACGCGCTCGGCCCGGGTGGTCTGTCCCGTGAGCGGGCCGGCTTCGAAGTCCGTGACGTGCACCCCTCGCACTACGGCCGCATGTGTCCGATCGAGACCCCCGAAGGCCCGAACATCGGCCTGATCGGCTCGCTCGCCTCCTACGGCCGGATCAACGCGTTCGGTTTCGTCGAGACGCCGTACCGCAAGGTCGTCGAGGGCCGGGTCAGCGACGACGTGGACTACCTCACGGCCGACGAGGAGGACCGGTTCGTCATCGCGCAGGCCAACGCCTCGCTCAATGACGACATGCGCTTCGACGAGGCTCGTGTCCTGGTCCGCCGTCGTGGCGGCGAGGTCGACTACGTCCCCGGTGACGACGTCGACTACATGGACGTCTCCCCGCGCCAGATGGTGTCCGTCGCGACCGCGATGATCCCCTTCCTGGAGCACGACGACGCCAACCGTGCCCTCATGGGCGCGAACATGATGCGCCAGGCCGTGCCGCTGATCACCGCCGAGGCCCCCCTCGTCGGTACGGGCATGGAGTACCGCTGCGCCGTCGACGCCGGTGACGTCATCAAGGCCGAGAAGGCGGGTGTCGTCCAGGAGGTATCCGCGGACTACATCACCGTCGCCAACGACGACGGCACGTACACCACGTACCGCGTCGCGAAGTTCTCGCGCTCCAACCAGGGCACCTCGGTCAACCAGAAGGTGATCGTGGACGAGGGCGACCGGGTCGTCGAGAACCAGGTTCTCGCCGACGGTCCGGCCACCCAGGAAGGCGAGATGGCGCTGGGCAAGAACCTGCTCGTCGCCTTCATGCCCTGGGAGGGTCACAACTACGAGGACGCGATCATCCTGTCGCAGCGCCTCGTCCAGGACGACGTCCTCTCCTCGATCCACATCGAGGAGCACGAGGTCGACGCCCGTGACACCAAGCTCGGCCCCGAGGAGATCACCCGGGACATCCCGAACGTCTCCGAGGAGGTCCTGGCCGACCTCGACGAGCGCGGCATCATCCGCATCGGTGCCGAGGTCGTCGCCGGCGACATCCTGGTCGGCAAGGTCACGCCCAAGGGTGAGACCGAGCTGACCCCGGAGGAGCGCCTGCTCCGCGCGATCTTCGGTGAGAAGGCGCGCGAGGTGCGCGACACCTCGCTGAAGGTGCCGCACGGCGAGATCGGCAAGGTCATCGGCGTCCGCGTCTTCGACCGTGAAGAGGGCGACGAGCTGCCGCCGGGCGTGAACCAGCTGGTTCGTGTCTACGTGGCGCAGAAGCGCAAGATCACGGACGGTGACAAGCTCGCCGGCCGTCACGGAAACAAGGGCGTCATCTCCAAGATCCTTCCGATCGAGGACATGCCCTTCCTCGAGGACGGCACGCCCGTCGACATCATCCTCAACCCGCTGGGTGTCCCGTCCCGAATGAACCCGGGACAGGTCCTGGAGATCCACCTCGGCTGGCTCGCCAGCCGCGGCTGGGACGTCTCCGGTCTGGCGGACGACTGGGCGCAGCGCCTCCAGGCCATCGAGGCCGACAAGGTCGACCCGGGCACGAACGTCGCCACCCCCGTCTTCGACGGTGCGCGTGAGGACGAGCTGGCCGGTCTGCTGCAGCACACGATTCCGAACCGCGACGGCGAGCGCATGGTGCTCCCCACCGGTAAGGCGCCTCTGTTCGACGGCCGCTCCGGCGAGCCGTTCCCGGAGCCGATCTCGGTCGGCTACATGTACATCCTCAAGCTCCACCACCTGGTCGACGACAAGCTCCACGCGCGCTCGACCGGTCCGTACTCGATGATCACCCAGCAGCCGCTGGGTGGTAAGGCCCAGTTCGGTGGCCAGCGCTTCGGTGAGATGGAGGTGTGGGCGCTGGAGGCTTATGGCGCCGCTTACGCCCTCCAGGAACTGCTGACCATCAAGTCCGACGACGTGACCGGCCGCGTGAAGGTCTACGAGGCCATCGTCAAGGGCGAGAACATCCCCGAGCCCGGCATTCCCGAGTCCTTCAAGGTGCTCATCAAGGAAATGCAGTCGCTCTGCCTCAACGTGGAGGTGCTGTCCTCGGACGG
Source organism: Streptomyces phaeochromogenes (assembly GCF_001418655.1). Taxonomy (GTDB): domain Bacteria; phylum Actinomycetota; class Actinomycetes; order Streptomycetales; family Streptomycetaceae; genus Streptomyces; species Streptomyces phaeochromogenes. The sequence continues at coordinate 22,381 of NZ_LIQZ01000012.1, forward strand.
CATGTCCATCGAGATGCGCGACACGGACGAGGACGTCTTCCGCGCCGCGGAGGAGCTCGGTATCGACCTGTCCCGGCGCGAGCCGAGCAGCGTCGAAGAGGTCTGACGGGTCTGGCCGGGGCTCCTTGAACAAGAGCCCCGGCTAACCCCGGACCCCAGTCAGACCAGTGAAGAATCGACCCCGAAAGAGGGATTGACGACAAGTGCTCGACGTCAACTTCTTCGACGAGCTGCGGATCGGCCTTGCTACCGCTGACGACATTCGTCAGTGGTCCCACGGTGAGGTCAAGAAGCCGGAGACCATCAACTACCGCACCCTCAAGCCCGAAAAGGACGGACTCTTCTGCGAGAAGATCTTCGGTCCGACCCGGGACTGGGAGTGCTACTGCGGCAAGTACAAGCGTGTCCGCTTCAAGGGCATCATCTGCGAGCGCTGCGGCGTCGAGGTCACTCGCGCCAAGGTGCGTCGTGAGCGGATGGGCCACATTGAGCTGGCCGCTCCCGTCACCCACATCTGGTACTTCAAGGGCGTTCCGTCGCGGCTGGGCTACCTGCTCGACCTCGCCCCGAAGGACCTCGAGAAGGTCATCTACTTCGCCGCGTACATGATCACGTACGTGGACGACGAGCGTCGTACCCGCGACCTGCCGTCGCTGGAGGCTCACGTCTCCGTCGAGCGTCAGCAGATCGAGAACCGGCGCGACGCCGACCTCGAGACCCGCGCCAAGAAGCTCGAGACCGACCTGGCCGAGCTCGAGGCCGAGGGCGCCAAGGCCGACGTACGCCGCAAGGTGCGCGAAGGTGCCGAGCGTGAGATGAAGCAGCTGCGTGACCGTTCGCAGCGCGAGATCGACCGTCTCGACGAGGTGTGGACCCGATTCAAGAACCTCAAGGTCCAGGACCTGGAGGGTGACGAGCTCCTCTACCGCGAGCTGCGTGACCGCTTCGGGACCTACTTCGACGGCTCCATGGGTGCGGCTGCCCTGCAGAAGCGCCTGGAGTCCTTCGACCTGGACGAGGAGGCCGAGCGCCTCCGCGAGATCATCCGTACCGGCAAGGGCCAGAAGAAGACCCGTGCGCTGAAGCGGCTGAAGGTCGTGTCTGCGTTCCTGCAGACCTCCAACAGCCCCAAGGGCATGGTTCTCGACTGCGTCCCGGTCATCCCGCCGGACCTTCGCCCGATGGTGCAGCTGGACGGTGGCCGCTTCGCGACCTCCGACCTGAACGACCTGTACCGCCGTGTGATCAACCGGAACAACCGTCTGAAGCGGCTTCTCGACCTCGGCGCGCCCGAGATCATCGTGAACAACGAGAAGCGCATGCTCCAGGAGGCCGTCGACGCGCTGTTCGACAACGGTCGTCGTGGCCGTCCGGTCACCGGTCCGGGTAACCGCCCGCTGAAGTCCCTGAGCGACATGCTCAAGGGCAAGCAGGGTCGTTTCCGTCAGAACCTGCTCGGCAAGCGTGTGGACTACTCCGCGCGTTCCGTGATCGTCGTCGGTCCGCAGCTCAAGCTGCACCAGTGCGGTCTGCCGAAGGCGATGGCGCTGGAGCTCTTCAAGCCGTTCGTGATGAAGCGCCTGGTCGACCTGAACCACGCGCAGAACATCAAGAGCGCCAAGCGCATGGTCGAGCGCGGCCGCACGGTCGTGTACGACGTCCTGGAAGAGGTCATCGCCGAGCACCCGGTTCTGCTGAACCGTGCGCCGACGCTGCACCGCCTCGGCATCCAGGCCTTCGAGCCGCAGCTGGTCGAGGGCAAGGCCATCCAGATCCACCCGCTCGTCTGCACCGCGTTCAACGCGGACTTCGACGGTGACCAGATGGCCGTGCACCTTCCGCTCTCCGCGGAGGCGCAGGCCGAGGCCCGCATCCTGATGCTGTCCTCGAACAACATCCTCAAGCCCGCCGACGGCCGTCCGGTGACGATGCCGACCCAGGACATGGTCCTCGGTCTGTTCTTCCTCACCACCGACGGCGAGCTGCGGGACGTCAAGGGCGAGGGCCGGTCCTTCGGCTCGGCGGCCGAGGCGATCATGGCGTTCGACGCCGGCGACCTCTCGTTGCAGTCGCGCGTGGACATCCGCTTCCCGGTGGGCACCATCCCGCCGCGCGGCTGGACCCCGCCGGCTCAGGAGGAGGGCGACCCGGAGTGGCAGCAGGGTGACACCTTCCGCCTGAACACCACGCTGGGCCGTGCGCTCTTCAACGAGCTGCTGCCCGAGGACTACCCGTTCGTCGACTACGAGGTCGGCAAGAAGCAGCTCTCCGAGATCGTCAACGACCTCGCCGAGCGCTACCCCAAGGTCATCGTGGCGGCGACGCTCGACAACCTGAAGGCGGCCGGCTTCTACTGGGCGACCCGTTCCGGCGTCACCGTGGCCATCTCCGACATCGTCGTTCCCGACGCGAAGCGCGCGATCGTCAAGGGCTACGAGGACCAGGACGAGAAGGTCCAGAAGCAGTACGAGCGTGGTCTGATCACCAAGGACGAGCGCACGCAGGAGCTCATCGCGATCTGGACCAAGGCGACCAACGAGGTTGCCGAGGCGATGAACGCGAACTTCCCGAAGACCAACCCGGTCTCGATGATGGTCAACTCGGGCGCCCGCGGAAACATGATGCAGATGCGTCAGATCGCCGGTATGCGTGGTCTGGTGTCGAACGCCAAGAACGAGACGATTCCTCGTCCCATCAAGGCGTCGTTCCGTGAAGGCCTGTCCGTGCTGGAGTACTTCATCTCCACGCACGGTGCCCGTAAGGGTCTGGCTGACACCGCCCTGCGTACCGCCGACTCGGGTTACCTCACCCGTCGTCTGGTGGACGTCTCGCAGGACGTCATCATTCGCGAGGAGGACTGCGGCACCGACCGCGGTCTGCGTCTGGCGATCGCCGAGCGGGGTTCCGACGGAGTCCTGCGCAAGACGGAGAACGTCGAGACCAGCGTGTACGCACGTGCGCTGGCCGAGGACATCACCGTCGACGGCAAGGTGCTGGCCCCGGCCAACACCGACCTGGGCGACGTCCTCATCGACGAGCTCGTCAAGTACGGCATCGAGGAGGTCAAGACCCGTTCGGTCCTGACCTGCGAGTCCGCCGTCGGTACCTGCGCCATGTGCTACGGCCGTTCGCTGGCCACCGGCAAGCTGGTCGACATCGGTGAGGCGGTCGGCATCATCGCCGCCCAGTCCATCGGTGAGCCCGGCACGCAGCTGACGATGCGTACCTTCCACACCGGTGGTGTGGCCGGTGACGACATCACCCAGGGTCTGCCCCGTGTCGTCGAGCTCTTCGAGGCTCGTACGCCGAAGGGTGTCGCCCCGATCTCCGAGGCCTCCGGCCGCGTGCGGATCGAGGAGACCGAGAAGACCAAGAAGCTCGTCGTCACTCCGGACGACGGCAGCGACGAGACGGCGTTCCCGATCTCGAAGCGTGCCCGTCTGCTGGTGGGCGAGGGCGACCACGTCGAGGTGGGCCAGAAGCTCACCGTGGGTGCCACCAACCCGCACGACGTGCTGCGCATCCTCGGTCAGCGTGCCGTCCAGGTCCACCTGGTCGGCGAAGTCCAGCGGGTCTACAACTCGCAGGGCGTGTCGATCCACGACAAGCACATCGAGATCATCATCCGGCAGATGCTCCGCCGTGTGACGATCATCGAGTCGGGCGACGCGGAGCTGCTGCCCGGCGAGCTCGTCGAGCGGTCGAAGTTCGAGACCGAGAACCGTCGTGTGGTCCAGGAAGGCGGCCACCCGGCCTCCGGCCGTCCGCAGCTGATGGGTATCACCAAGGCGTCGCTGGCCACCGAGTCGTGGCTGTCGGCGGCGTCCTTCCAGGAGACGACCAGGGTTCTGACGGACGCGGCGATCAACGCCAAGTCCGACTCCCTGATCGGCCTCAAGGAGAACGTCATCATCGGTAAGCTCATCCCGGCCGGTACGGGTCTGTCCCGCTACCGCAACATCCGGGTCGAGCCGACCGAGGAGGCCAAGGCCGCGATGTACTCGGCCGTCGGCTACGACGACATCGACTACTCGCCGTTCGGCACGGGCTCCGGCCAGGCCGTTCCGCTGGAGGACTACGACTACGGTCCGTACAACCAGTAAGCGGGTTGCTTGAGTTGAAGGGCGGTCACCTTTCGGGGTGGCCGCCCTTCGGCTTTTCCGGTGACGGGAACCTATGCCGGAAATGCCGCGTTGGAGCATGATGGAAGCCCAGTCTTTCGGGGGGAGGTGCTCCCGTGTCGTACCCGTCGTGGCAGCCCGGGGAGGGACCGAAGGATCCGCAGGCCCGGCCGGGGCCGGGTGGTGTGCCGTCGTGGCGTGGGCAGGGCGGTCAGCCGCCGGTCTGGTACGGGCAGGGCGGTCCTCCGCAGCCCGGGTACGTGGACGGCAGCCATTCGATGCTCGCCTCGCACGCCGACCGGGAGCGGGCCGTCGATGTGCTCAGAGCCGGCTTCGGCGAGGGGCGCATGGAGCAGACCGAGTTCGAGAAGCGGGTGGCACGGGCCTACGCGGCCCGTACGGTGGGCGAGCTGGCCCTTCTGGTGGCCGACCTGCCCCAGGGGCCCGTACCGCTCCCTGCGGCCGTAGGAGCCGTGCCACGGACGTTCCTGCCCCTTCCCGTGCCGAAGACGAACGAGAAGGCGATCGGGTCGGCGATCTGCGGCGGGCTGTGCCTGGTGACCTTCGGGCTCACCGGTCTTCCCGCGGTGATTCTCGGCCATTCCGCGCGCTCCGAGATCCGGCACAGGGGCGAGGGCGGTGACGGTCTGGCGCTCACCGGGCTCGTCATCGGATGGCTGGCCACGGCCAGCTGGACCCTTGTGGTGACGCTGCTGCTCATCGCCGCGCTGACGACCGGATGAAGATCACGGACGGTGTGGCGGGTTGGCATGGTCCGCTCACGGATGGTAGTGCGGCCCATTTGTTTTGACCGCAGCCTATGAGGTAGGTACGCTCAGACCTTGTGCCTGGGGTGTGCCCTGGCTCCCGTGCGTGCCTTCAAACCGCAAGGGGAGTCGTAAGCGGCCACCGTAAATCTGCGCCCTTCTCGCCTCACGGCGAGAGTCTGCAGGATTCGACACACCCGACCGCGTGGGTCGGCGATGTTCCAGGTTAGCTTCACCATTCGGCACACAGAAACCGGAGAAGTAGTGCCTACGATCCAGCAGCTGGTCCGGAAGGGCCGGCAGGACAAGGTCGAGAAGAACAAGACGCCCGCACTCGAGGGTTCGCCCCAGCGTCGCGGCGTCTGCACGCGTGTGTTCACGACCACCCCGAAGAAGCCGAACTCGGCCCTGCGTAAGGTCGCGCGTGTGCGTCTGACCAGCGGGATCGAAGTCACCGCTTACATTCCGGGTGAGGGACACAACCTGCAGGAGCACTCCATCGTGCTCGTGCGTGGTGGCCGTGTGAAGGACCTGCCGGGTGTTCGCTACAAGATCATCCGAGGTTCCCTGGACACCCAGGGTGTCAAGAACCGCAAGCAGGCCCGCAGCCGCTACGGCGCCAAGAAGGAGAAGTAGAAATGCCTCGTAAGGGCCCCGCCCCGAAGCGCCCGGTCATCATCGACCCGGTCTACGGTTCTCCTCTTGTCACGTCGCTCATCAACAAGGTGCTGCTGAACGGCAAGCGCTCCACCGCCGAGCGCATCGTCTACGGCGCCATGGAGGGCCTGCGCGAGAAGACCGGCAACGACCCGGTCATCACGCTCAAGCGCGCTCTTGAGAACATCAAGCCGACCCTCGAGGTCAAGTCCCGCCGTGTCGGTGGCGCCACCTACCAGGTGCCGGTCGAGGTCAAGCCCGGCCGCGCGAGCACCCTGGCGCTGCGCTGGCTGGTCGGTTACTCCCGCGCCCGTCGCGAGAAGACCATGACCGAGCGTCTGCTCAACGAGCTTCTCGACGCCTCCAACGGCCTCGGTGCCGCTGTGAAGAAGCGCGAGGACACCCACAAGATGGCCGAGTCCAACAAGGCCTTCGCGCACTACCGCTGGTAGTCGCTACCCCCATCGAGACCGAGAGAAGACCGAAGCCTTATGGCTACCACTTCACTTGACCTGGCCAAGGTCCGCAACATCGGGATCATGGCCCACATCGACGCGGGTAAGACGACCACCACCGAGCGGATCCTCTTCTACACCGGCGTCAGCTACAAGATCGGTGAAGTCCACGACGGCGCTGCCACCATGGACTGGATGGAGCAGGAGCAGGAGCGTGGCATCACGATCACCTCTGCTGCTACCACCTGTCATTGGCCGCTTGAGGACAACGACTACACGATCAACATCATCGACACCCCGGGTCACGTCGACTTCACGGTCGAGGTGGAGCGTTCGCTCCGCGTCCTCGACGGTGCCGTCACCGTGTTCGACGGTGTCGCGGGTGTCGAGCCGCAGTCCGAGACGGTGTGGCGTCAGGCCGACCGTTACGGCGTGCCGCGCATCTGCTTCGTGAACAAGCTCGACCGGACCGGCGCGGAGTTCCACCGCTGCGTCGACATGATCAGCGGCCGCCTCGGCGCGCAGCCGATCGTGATGCAGCTCCCGATCGGTGCCGAGGCCGACTTCAAGGGCGTCGTCGACCTGGTCACGATGAAGGCTCTCGTGTGGTCCGCCGAGGCGGAGAAGGGCGAGATGTACGACGTCGTCGACATCCCGGCCACCCACACCGAGGCTGCCGAGGAGTACCGCGGCAAGCTCGTCGAGACGGTCGCCGAGAACGACGACGAGATCATGGAGCTGTACCTGGAGGGCAAGGAGCCTTCCGTGGAGCAGCTGTACGCCGCGATCCGTCGCATCACCATCGCGTCCGGCAAGTCCGAGGGCACCACGGTCACCCCGGTGTTCTGTGGCACCGCGTTCAAGAACAAGGGCGTCCAGCCCCTGCTCGACGCGGTCGTGCGCTACCTGCCGACCCCGCTTGACGTCGAGGCCATCGAAGGCCACGACGTGAAGGACCCCGAGGTCGTCATCCAGCGCAAGCCGTCCGTGGACGAGCCGCTGTCCGCCCTCGCGTTCAAGATCATGAGCGACCCGCACCTGGGCAAGCTCACCTTCGTCCGGGTCTACTCGGGCCGCCTGGTGTCCGGCACTGCCGTGCTGAACTCCGTCAAGGGCAAGAAGGAGCGCATCGGCAAGATCTACCGCATGCACGCGAACAAGCGTGAGGAGATCGAGGCGGTGGGCGCCGGCGACATCGTCGCCGTGATGGGCCTGAAGCAGACCACCACCGGTGAGACGCTCAGTGACGACAAGAACCCGGTCATCCTGGAGTCCATGGACTTCCCGGCGCCGGTCATCCAGGTCGCCATCGAGCCCAAGTCCAAGGGTGACCAGGAGAAGCTGGGTGTAGCCATCCAGCGTCTCGCGGAGGAGGACCCCTCCTTCCAGGTTCACTCGGACGAGGAGACCGGCCAGACCATCATCGGTGGTATGGGCGAGCTGCACCTCGAGGTGCTGGTCGACCGTATGCGCCGTGAGTTCAAGGTCGAGGCCAACGTCGGTAAGCCGCAGGTCGCGTACCGTGAGACGATCCGCAAGACCGTCGAGCGTCACGACTACACCCACAAGAAGCAGACCGGTGGTACCGGTCAGTTCGCCAAGGTGCAGATCGCGATCGAGCCCATCACCGAGACCGATGGTCCGGCGTACGAGTTCGTGAACAAGGTCACCGGTGGCCGCATCCCGCGGGAGTACATCCCGTCGGTGGACGCCGGTGCGCAGGAAGCCATGCAGTTCGGCATCCTGGCCGGCTACGAGATGACGGGCGTCCGCGTCATTCTTCTCGACGGTGGCTACCACGAGGTCGACTCTTCCGAGCTCGCCTTCAAGATCGCCGGCTCGCAGGCCTTCAAGGAGGCCGCCCGCAAGGCCAGCCCCGTGCTGCTCGAGCCGATGATGGCCGTCGAGGTCACCACGCCCGAGGAGTCGATGGGTGATGTCATCGGCGACCTCAACTCCCGCCGTGGCCAGATCCAGGCCATGGAGGAGCGCAGCGGCGCCCGTGTCGTGAAGGGCCTCGTGCCCCTCTCGGAGATGTTCGGCTACGTCGGCGACCTCCGCAGCAAGACATCGGGTCGCGCGAGCTACTCGATGCAGTTCGACTCCTACGCCGAGGTTCCCCGGAACGTCGCCGAGGAGATCATCGCGAAGGCCAAGGGCGAGTAACACACACCGTTTGCACGCTTTAGGCTTGACACCGACCGGCGGGGCCAACCCGGCAAGGGGAAACCCCGGCGGGCGGCATCCCAGCAAAGATCACCCTGGCGCCGATGAGTAAGGCGTACCAGAACCACTCCACAGGAGGACCCAGTGGCGAAGGCGAAGTTCGAGCGGACTAAGCCGCACGTCAACATCGGCACCATCGGTCACATCGACCACGGTAAGACGACCCTCACGGCCGCCATTACCAAGGTGCTGCACGACGCGTACCCGGACCTGAACGAGGCCTCGGCCTTCGACCAGATCGACAAGGCTCCTGAAGAGCGCCAGCGCGGTATCACGATCTCGATCGCGCACGTCGAGTACCAGACCGAGACGCGGCACTACGCCCACGTCGACTGCCCCGGTCACGCGGACTACATCAAGAACATGATCACGGGTGCGGCGCAGATGGACGGCGCCATCCTCGTTGTCGCCGCGACGGACGGCCCGATGCCGCAGACCAAGGAGCACGTGCTCCTGGCCCGCCAGGTCGGCGTTCCGTACATCGTTGTCGCGCTGAACAAGGCCGACATGGTGGACGACGAGGAGATCCTGGAGCTCGTCGAGCTCGAGGTCCGTGAGCTGCTCTCCGAGTACGAGTTCCCGGGCGACGACCTTCCGGTCGTCAAGGTCTCGGCGCTCAAGGCCCTTGAGGGCGACAAGGAGTGGGGCCAGTCCGTCCTCGACCTGATGAAGGCCGTCGACGAGTCGATCCCGCAGCCCGAGCGTGACGTCGACAAGCCGTTCCTCATGCCCATCGAGGACGTCTTCACGATCACCGGTCGTGGCACCGTCGTCACCGGTCGTATCGAGCGTGGTGTCCTCAAGGTCAACGAGACCGTCGACATCGTCGGCATCAAGACCGAGAAGACCACCACCACGGTCACGGGCATCGAGATGTTCCGCAAGCTGCTCGACGAGGGCCAGGCCGGTGAGAACGTCGGTCTGCTGCTTCGTGGCATCAAGCGCGAGGACGTCGAGCGCGGCCAGGTCATCATCAAGCCGGGCTCGGTCACCCCGCACACCGAGTTCGAGGCGCAGGCGTACATCCTGTCCAAGGACGAGGGTGGCCGTCACACGCCGTTCTTCAACAACTACCGTCCCCAGTTCTACTTCCGCACGACGGACGTGACTGGCGTGGTGACCCTCCCCGAGGGCACCGAGATGGTCATGCCGGGCGACAACACTGAGATGACCGTTGAGCTCATCCAGCCCGTCGCCATGGAGGAGGGCCTGAAGTTCGCCATCCGTGAGGGTGGCCGGACCGTGGGCGCCGGCCAGGTCACCAAGATCAACAAGTAAGCCTCGCTTACCTGTTGGGCTTGAGAGCCTGGTAGCTCCAGCACTGCTGAGCTCCTTGAAGGGGCCCGTACGACTTCGGTCGTACGGGCCCTTTTGCTTTCCCGGCAGGCCCGCCGGGGCCATCCCGCCGGGGCCGTCCCGTAACGCATTCGGCTGCCTGTTCCAAGTAGAAGTGACAGCAGGACGGACAACGGGAGGTTCACACCTTGGCATCCGACAGCAAAAGCCGGGGCGGTCCACCGGGAGAGCTGTACGACCCGGCCGCCTTCGAGGTCTTCTATCGCCGCCATGTCGACGCCGTCACCCGCTTCATGGCCCGGCGGGTCACCGACCCGCACACCGTCGCCGATCTCACCGCCGAGACCTTCCTCGCGGTGATCGACTCCGCCCGCGCCTACCGCCCCGACCTCGGGAGCGAGACCGCCTGGCTGTACGGCATCGCACGCAACGTGGTGGCCGCGGAAGCCCGGAGGAGCGCGCGTCAGAACGTGCTCGGCGGCCGTATCGCCGCCCACCGGCTGCTGGAAGGCGACGACATCGACCGGCTGGAGGAGAAGCTCGACGCCGAGAAGGCCGGGCGCCGCGCGCTGGCCGCCCTGGACACGCTCCCCGACGGCGAGCGTGCGGTGATCGAACTCGTCGCCGTCGACCAGCTGAGCGTCACCGAGGCCGCCGTGGCGCTGGGCATACGCAAGGTCACCGCCCGGGTGCGGCTGCACCGGGCGCGCAGGTCGCTGCGCTCGGCGGCGGACGGAGCCGGCGGACAGCAGGCAGCACTCACGTACGCAGGGGGAGAGGCATGAGCGCCAGGACGACGAAGACCTTCGAGGACCGGCTGCTGAACGAGCTCCAGCGGGAGATCGCTCTCAGGGCCGAGGACCCGCCGGAGCCGGAGCCGGTGATCCGCCGCACGATCACCACTCGCCGGGCGCTGGTCGCCCTCGCGGCGTGTGTCGCCGCGGTGGGAGTGGTGGTGGGGCTGCCGTCGTCGCACGGCGGGTCGCCCGCGTACGCGGTGGAGCGGAACGGGGACGGCAGTGTCGCCGTCAGCATTGAGGACATCGAGCTGAGCGGCGACGACCAGAAGGAGCTGAGCGAGCGGCTGCGTGCCGAAGGCATCAGCATGACCGTCGACAAGCCCAGGAACGGATATGTCTGTGCGGGGCGCCGCGGTGAGGCCTATCAGCCGGCCTTCGCCGTGGGGCCGTCGCGTGGCACCGGTGAGGTGTTTCCACCCATGCGCGCCTTCACTCTGCGCCCTGGCGATTCCGTGGTGTTCGAGGAGCCGCAGTGGGGGACGCGGGACCCCGCTCCCGCTGCGATCGTGACTGCTTACAAGGGGCGGGCCGAGCCCTGCCGGGAAGTGCCCTGGGACGGGAGTGGTGCCCGTAGGGACTCCTTCGAGGAGAAGTAGGCCGGGCGGCCCGCACGGCGTCGACCGTGCGGGCCGCTCGATGCTCCGCCCTTCGAAACTATTCGGCGCGTTCGACCCGTTGTCCCCTCGCCTCACTCCCTCCACCATTTGTCATGGCGATGAGCAAATTCGGCCTTCGGGATGACCGGCGAGGGGTGTGGCATGTCCGCGGACATCAGTCGGAGAACCGTTCTGGGAGCGGGTGCGGGGCTCGCCGTGGTGCCCGCTCTGCCGGGGGT
>NZ_LIQZ01000120.1 GCF_001418655.1 Streptomyces phaeochromogenes
CCGCGACACCTGAGCCCCGGCGCGGCCACGCCCGTGTGCCGCCTCCCGTCCGCCCCACCCCGGCGCCCCGGCCGCTCCCGCGGTCCAGGGCGACGGTGCTGAGGATCCCGTATCTCGGTCTGGAGGCCCCGGTCGTCGGCCTGCGCCTGGACCGGAAGCGGCAACTCACCACTCCGCCGGTCGACAGGCCCGAACTGGTCGGCTGGTACGAGGGCGGCCCCTCGCCCGGAGAGGCGGGCACCGCCGTGGTGGTCGGCCACCTCGACACCGCCACCGGGCCCGCCGTCTTCGTCGGCCTGAGCGGACTGACGCCCGGCCGGCTCGTCGAGGCCCGGCGCGCCGACGGCCGCACCGCCGTCTACACGGTGGACGCCGTCCGCACGTACGACAAGGAGCAGTTCCCCAGCGAGGAGGTGTACGGCGCCAGAAAGCGTCCCGAGCTGCGGCTGATCACCTGCGGCGGGGTGTACGACCGGAGGACCGGCTACCGGAGCAATGTCGTCGTCTTCGCGCATCTGACCGGGACGCGCGAGCCGGATCGCCCCGCCTAGGCGCCCCCTCGGCGCCGATGGTCCACGTCCGCAGGGCCCGCGAAGATCACTTTTCACCGTCCGCCCCCATGGTCCGAACCTCCGTGCAAGACTCCGAAGATGACCTCGGAGACGATCAACGCGGCGGCAGCGGGCACCTGGCGGCTCGGCGACCTCACGGTCAACCGGCTGGGTTTCGGGACCATGCGGCTGACCGGGAGCGGCGCCTTCCACCAGGGCACGCCGAGCGACCGCGACCGGTCGCTCGGGGTGCTCCGGCGCGCGGTGGAACTGGGCGTCAACCACATCGACACCGCCGCCTTCTACTTCTCGTCCCTGCGCTCGGCCAACGAGCTGGTCAACTCGGCGCTGGCCCCGTACCCGGACGACCTGGTGATCGTCACCAAGGTCGGGCCGGGGCGGGATCCGTCGGGCGAGTGGCTGCCCTGGGCCAGGCCCGAGCAGTTGCGCGGCCAGGTGGAGGAGAACCTGCGCCAGCTCGGCCGCGACCACCTCGACGTGGTCAACCTCCGGACGCACGGGCGCCATTCGATCGCCGAGCACTTCGGCGCGCTGGCCGCACTGCGCGAGGCGGGGCTCGTCCGCCACCTCGGGGTGTCCGACGTCGACCCGGAGCAGCTCGCCGAGGCACAGGCCATCGCCCCGGTGGTCTGCGTCCAGAACCGGTACGCCCTCGACACCCGTAGCGAGGTCGGTGACGACGTCCTGCGGATCTGCGGTGAACAGGGCATCGCCTTCGTGCCGTTCTTCGCGATAGCCGGCGAGGGCGGCAGGAAGGGCGCCGACGGCACCCACGAGGCCGAGGTCCTCGACATCGCCCGGGCCCACGGCGCGAGCCCCGCGCAGATCCGGCTGGCCTGGACACTGCACCGCGGCCCGCACGTCCTGGCCATCCCGGGCACCGGCGATCCGGACCACCTCGTGGAGAACGTGGCCGCGGGCGCGATCAGCCTGTCGGACGACGAACTCGCCCGGCTCGCCTGAGGGTTGAGGATCTCTTCGCCATGGGGGACAGCACACTGTGGGTGGCCGCGCTGACGGCCGGGACCGCCGTGCTCGCGAGCTGGGTGACCAGCCGCGGCACCTACCGGGCCGCCCGAATCCAGGCGGTCGCGGCCGCCGCGACCGTACAGGCGGACCGGCTCCGGGCCACCCGCCGCTCGGCGTACGTCGACGTCATCGAGCAGGCCCAGCGCATGGGCGACCTCTACTGGAAGGTCTCCGACGCCGATCGGATCCAGGACCCGGACGAGCGACTCGCGGCCCTCAAGGATCTGCGGATACAGCTTCGGGGCGAGTACGCCGTGCTGCGTCAGCGAGTCTGGGTGGTGGACCTGGAAGGGTCGGCGGAGACCGCCTCGGCCGCGGACCGGCTCCGCCTCGCGACCGGCGACAACTGGCGGGCGCTCCGCGCGATGATCGAGGGCGAGGAGGGGGCGGGAGAGCGGTTCAGCGACTGCTACCGCCCGTTCTGGGAGTCGGTCGTGAACTTCGTCGACCTCGCTCGCACCGCCCTGCACGAGACACGTACGTAAAGGACGAAGCGCAGGCGGTGATCCGCGTGCCGGTGCCACGACGGTCATTGGTCACGCCGCTGCACCGAGGTCACGGCGACGACGGCAGCGGCCAGGGCCCAGATCGCGTAGACGGTCCAGGCGCCGGTGAGCGTCCACGGGTACGCGACCGGCTGCCGGTCGACGTCGACCAGGCGGATCCACGCGCCGGTCGGCAGGGCGTGGTCGACGACGGCCGCCCAGTGGCGGTCGGCGCTGAAGACCAGGGGCAGCAGCAGGAGGATCACCACATTGGCGGTCATGGTGGCCGCGCTGTGCCTGATGAGGGTACCGAGGGCCATCCCGAGGAGCGCGGACACCGGCGCGAGCAGCGCGGACGCCACGAGGACGCGCAGCGCGCCGGGGTGGTCGATCGGGACGCCGATGTGCCGGCCGGACAGGACGGCCTGGGTCAGACCGAACGAGGCCGCCGCGACGACCGTCCCGAACACCGTCGTGACGGCCGTGACCACACACACCTTCGCCGCCATCACCGAACGCCGGGCCGGCACGGCCGTGAACGTCGTGCGGATCATTCCGGTCCTGTACTCGCCCACGACCGCCGTGGCGCCGATGGCGCTGAGGGCCAGCATGAGGACCATGGCGGCGTTCGCGGTGAAGGCGATCGACAGCGGGATCCCGTCCCGGACGAAGTCGGCCCGGGAACGCGCGTCCTGCGCCGTCCAGTAGCGGTACGTGTCCCAGGCGGTTCCCACGTTGAACCCGATGACCGCCAGGGCGCCGATCACGAACGCCCAGGTGTTGGAGCGCAGCGACCACAGCTTGACCCACTCGGCGGCGACGAGGTCACGGAACCTGGCGCGGGGTTCGGTGACCTGAGCAAGGTCGGCCCTGGCCGTGGCAGTTGCCGTTTCCATTTCCGTTGCAGCGGCAGCGGCCCTGTCGGGGGTGGTGGTCATCGGGCTTCTCCCGCGAGGTATTCGACGCTGTCGGCGGTGAGTTCCATGAAGGCCTCCTCCAACGAGGCGGTCCGGGTGGTGAGTTCGCGCAGCAGCACCCGGTGCCGGAGGGCGAGTTCACCGATCCGGTCCGCGTCCATGCCGGTCACCGTCAGCGAGTCGGCGTCCTGGCGCACCACCGCTCCCGCCCCGGTGAGCAGCGCCGTCAGCCCCGCGGGGTCCGGCGTCCGCACGGTCACGGTCGGACGGGTGCCGCGGGCCGCGAACTCCGTGAGGCTCTCGGCGGCGATGAGCGTGCCACGGCCGATGACGACGAGCCGATCGGCGGTGTTCTCCATCTCGGACATCAGATGGCTGGAGACCAGCACGGTGCGGCCCTCGGCGGCCAGCCGGTGGAACAGGCCGCGGAGCCACTTCACCCCTTCCGGGTCCAGCCCGTTGAGGGGCTCGTCGAACAGCAGTACAGGTGGTTCACCGAGCAGGGCTGCCGCGATGCCCAGCCGCTGTTTCATCCCGAGCGAGAACCCGCCGATCCGGCGCCGCCGCGCGCCCGCGAGACCGACCTCCTCCAGTACTTCGTCCACCCGGCGGCGCGGGATGCGGTTGGAGCGGGCCAGCACGGTCAGGTGCGCCAGGGCGCTGCGTCCGCCGTGCACCTCGTGGGCGTCGAGCAGCGCGCCGACGTGGCGCAGGCCGCGCGGGCGGTCGCGGAAGCGCCGGCCGCCGATGGTGACGGTTCCGCTCGTGGGCTCGTTCAGCCCCAGGACGAGCCGCAGCGTGGTGCTCTTCCCGGCGCCGTTCGGCCCGAGGAACCCGGTGACGTGTCCGGGCCGCACCGTGAAACTCAGGTGGTCGACGGCCGTGGTGCCGCCGTATCGCTTCGTCAGTTCGTTGACTTCGATCACAGGTCCAACGGTCCCCGGGAGCACGGCGGTTCGGCATCGGACCGGCGCCGACAATCGTGCGGGGCGGTGTCGACCACGGGTGTACACCCACGGTCCGATGCCCTGCCCGGATCGCGTCGTTACGATCGGCGTATGCCCGCCACACCACGACTTCCGCTGCTCAAGCGCATACCGCCGGGCGTCTGGACGGCGGTGATCTGGTGTGCGGGTCTGGCACTCACCATGCTCATGCGTTTCCGGTTGCCCGGCCAGGAGGAGGCCGACGCCTATCGCACCGCACTGCTCAGCAGCGCCAAGTGGGAAGGCTGGACACTTCTCGCGCTGGGCACCGCCCTGACGCTGGCCGGCTGCGTCCTGATGCGCCTTCGCCCACTGTGGGCTCTGGCCCTGATGCTGTCCGGTTCCATCGCCGCGACGAGCGCGCTGAGCGTCGGTGCGATCCCACTGCTGCAGTTCCTTGCGGTCGATCTCACGCTGTACTTCATCGCGGCGTCCCGGACACGCAGGACCGGGATCGTGGCCATCTCCATGGCGCTCTGCACACTGGCCGGGTACCTGGCCGTCCGGGTGCTGAGCGGATGGGCCATCGGAACCACGACCGAGCTGATCGTGGCCCTCACGGCCGTCATCGCCTGGCTCATCGGCGACTCGATGCACCAGTCCCGGGTGCACGCCGAACAGGTGCGCACCCAGGCCGCGGCCCAGGCCGTCACCGCCGAACGGCTGCGGATCGCAAGGGAGTTGCACGACATGGTGGCCCACACGATCGGCATCGTCGCGCTCCAGGCCGGTGCCGCACGCCGGGTCATCGACACCCGGCCCGAGCTGGCGCGCGAGGCCCTCGGCGAGGTGGAGAACGCGAGCCGCGAGACGCTGTCCGGCCTGCGCCGGATGCTCGGCGCGCTCCGCCGGGCCGAACCGGGCCAGGCGCCCGAGGCGACTCCGCTCGACCCGTCCCCCGCCCCCGGCCTGGCCGACATCGACCGGCTCGCCGAGCGGACGACGGCCGCGGGCGTCCACGTCGAGGTCCGCTGGCGGGGCGAACTACACACACTGCCCCCGGAGATCGGCATGTCCGCCTACCGGATCGTGCAGGAAGCCGTCACGAATGTCGTACGCCATGCCGGCACCGGCTCCTGCCGGGTGACCGTCGACTGCCGGGACGAGGAGCTGACCATCGAGGTCGTCGACAGCGGGAACGGGCCCGGGCGCGCCGCGGCCACCGGCTACGGGCTGCTGGGCATGCGCGAACGGGTCGGTCTGCTGCACGGGGAGTTCTCGGCCGCGCCGCGCCCCGAGGGCGGATTCCGGGTGGCCGCGTGGCTGCCCGTACCGGCGGGTGTGCGATGACGGTCCGGGTCGTCCTGGCCGACGACCAGCCCCTCGTCCGCGCGGCCCTGCGCATGGTGATCGCCGAGACCGCCGGCCTGGAGGTCGTCGGCGAGGCGGGCACCGGAGCCGAAGCGGTCGCCCTGGCCGGGGCGGAGCGCCCCGACGTCGTGGTGATGGACATCCGCATGCCCGGCATGGACGGCATCGAGGCAACCCGGCTGATCACGGAGGGCTCCGGCGGGGCCCAGGTCATCATGCTGACGACCTTCGACGATGACGACTATCTGTACGGGGCGCTGCGCGCGGGCGCGGCCGGATTCCTCGTCAAGGACATGGCCCTGGACGACATCCTCGACGCGATCCGGGTCGTCGCCACGGGGGACGGGCTGCTCGCGCCGAGTGTGACACGCCGTCTCATCAGGGAGTTCGCGGAGCGTCCCGTGTCCACCGCGCCCGCCGTCCGCGCGGCCCTGGGCATCACGGACCGCGAGCGCGAGGTGCTCACCCTCATCGGGAACGGGCTGTCCAACACGGAGATCGCCGCGCGGCTGTCCATCAGTGTCGCCACCGCGAAGACGTATGTGACCCGGCTGCTCGCCAAGCTGGACGCCCGGGACCGGGTGCGGCTCGTCATCATCGCGTACGAGGCGGGGCTGGTCGCGGCTACGCGTTGAGGGTGCGCAGCCAGGTGGTCAGCAGCCGGTTGACCTCCTCGGGGCGTTCCTGCTGCACCCAGTGGCCGCTGCCCTCGACGAGGTGCGAGGAGACCAGGCCGGGGAGTGTGGTGGGGAACGCCTCGATGGCACTGGCCAACCAGCCGATGGAGGCGTCGAGTCGGCCCGCGACGAAGAGCGACGGCTGGGTGATCGGGGCACCGTCCCACTCGGCGAGGTCCTCCCAGTCCTGGTCCATGCTGCGGTAGCGGTTGAGCGCGCCGGTGAATCCGGTGCGCTCGAACTCGCCCACGCAGAAGTCGAGTTCCTCGTCCGAGAGCCAGGACGGCCGGTCCTTGACGAACCGGTCGGAGAGCTGGCCGCCCGCCGGGACGAAGTAGACGCTGCCGTCCCCCGACTCGGGCATGGTGTCGGCCGAAAGCGTGGCGTAGAAGCCCGTCAGCCATGCCCGTACGTCCCGCTCGATCTCCGACTCCGCCCGGCCCGGCTCCTGGAAGTAGCGGACGTAGAACTCCTCGTCCCCGCCGATCATGGCGAAGGCGTCGGTCGGCCGGATCCCGCCCCGAGGCGCGTAGGGCACGCCGAGCAGTCCCACCGCGGTGAAGACATCGGGCCTGAGCAGCGCGGAGTCGGCGGCGATGGTCGAGCCCCAGTCGTGGCCGACGATCACGGCGGTCTCCTCGCCGAGGGCACGGACGACGGCCACGTTGTCCTCGACGTGCGCCCCGATGCGGTACGCCTCCGCGGTGTCGGGCACGGATGAGCGCCCGTAGCCGCGTACGTCGATGGCGACGGCACGGTAGCCCGCCTCGGCGAGTGCGGGGAGCTGGTGGCGCCACGAGTACCAGAGCTCGGGAAAGCCGTGGACCAGCAGGACAAGGGGGCCGGTGCCCTGTTCCACGAGGTGGATACGGCCACCGGGGACGTCCACCAGTCGATGCTGGGCGCCCGCCGGCGTGAACGGGTCTGCGGCCTGGGACATGGGTCCTCCTGGGACTGGGATGTACTGCTGTCGATCATCGCGCCGGTCACGGGAGGGTGCGAGAGACGTTGCTGTTTCGGCAACAACGCCGCGAGGTGCACACCACCCCATGGGTGTGCACCTCCGGTGGGCCTGCCGGGGCCACAGGCGAGTTCTGGCCGACTCCGAACACTCGGCCGGGCCGCTGAACCAGACCGAGGGGCGGCACGTACTGAAGGAGGGCGTTCACCTAACGGAAGCGCCCACAGCAGTGACGCTGGGTCAGGACAGTCGCACGGGAGCCGTGGATGAGGCATGCACGACGGAACGTTCAGCGGATCGCACGGTTCGCCGCAGTCGGCGGATTGGTGTGCGGGGGGCTGATGGTCTCGCATGCCGTGGCGAGCGAGACGTCGGACGATCCGAAGGCGCCGAACGCCGAGACCCTGGCCGCCCGGACCGGCCAGAAACTGGTCTCCGAGTTGGGCACGTCTCGTACGGCGGGCAGCTGGATCGACGCGAAGGGGCGCCCGGTCGTGGCGGTGACCGACGAGGAGGCGGCGGCCGACGTACGTGGCGCGGGTGCCGTCCCCAAGGTCGTCCGCTACGCAATGAAGGATCTGCGCTCCGCCACCGACACCCTCAAGGACGCGCCCAAGGTGGCCGGCACCTCCTGGGCGATGGACTACGCCTCCAACCAGGTGGTGGTCCGCGCCGACACCACCGTTTCCTCCGGTGAGTGGGACCGGCTGGCCAAGGTCGCCAAGAGCGTCGGCAAGTCCGTACGGATGGAGCGCATCGAGGGCACGTTCACCCCGCGGGTGAACGGCGCCTCGCCGCTCTTCGCCAGCGCCGGACGCTGTTCGGCGGGCTTCAACGTGACCAACGGACAGGCCAACTTCATTCTCACGGCAGGGCACTGCGGCCCGGTGGGCACGACGTGGTTCTCGGACCAGCAGGGCAGCCAGCAGGTCGGCGCGACCGTGTCCGGCTCGTTCCCCGGCGGTGACTTCTCGCTCGTGCAGTACAGCCCCGGCGTGGATCTCAGCGGCGCCGACCTCGTGGCCGTCGGCAACGGCGAGGGCATACGGATCATCGGAGCGGCCGACGCCGCCGTCGGACAGAAGGTGTTCCGCAGCGGCAGCACGACCGGTCTCCAGTCCGGCGAGGTGACCGGACTGAACGCCACCGTGAACTACCCGCAGGGCACCGTCACCGGACTCATCGAGACGACGGTGTGCGCCGAACCGGGCGACAGCGGCGGCCCGATGTTCGCCGACGGGCTGGCCATGGGCGTCACCTCGGGCGGCAACGGTGACTGCCAGAGCGGTGGCACGACGTTCTTCCAGCCGGTCACCAAGGCGCTGGACTCGCTCGGTGTGAAGCTGGTGACCGAGCCCGGGTCGGGCCAGGCGGCGCCCTCCTCCGGGAGCACGGGGAACACGGGCAGCGCCAACAGCGGCGCGGGCGCGGCGGCCCCTCCCGGCACGTCCTCGACCGCTCCCGGCGGCGCGGTCCTGCCCGGGGCAGGCGGAGGATCGGTGGACACGGTGCCCGAGGGTGAGACCGACAGCCTGGCCTCGGCGCTGGAGCGGGTCGCGGACTTCAGGAGCCTGGGTCCCGGACTGTTCGTCATCGCGGGCAGCCTGGTCGCGCTGGTGGCCCTCCGGATCCGCTCGGAACGCGGGCGCAGGCGGTACCGCAACCAGTACTCGCAGAGCTGGGGCTGACGGCGGCCCGGCTGAGATCCGGCATCGCTGAATCCCGGCACATATACCGGTTCACATAACCGAAACAGTCGATAGTGCCCATTGTCGTCCATCGTGACCGTGGCACTGGTTCAATCGTTCGACATGACCCTCAAGGGACGCGCCCGGGAACGCGAGCAACTCGACCTGCTCGTCGGGGAGTTGCGCGAAGGACTCAGCGGTGTGGTGGTGCTGCGGGGCGACGCCGGTATCGGCAAGACCGTCCTGCTGGAACACGCGGTGACCGAGGCCGCCGGTCTACGGGTGCTGCGGGTGGTCGGCGTGGAGGCGGAGTCGGGTTTCCCGTTCGCCGCACTGCACCGGCTGCTCGTCCCCCTGCTGGACGGGCTCAAGGAGCCCGGCGTGCTCCCGGCGGCTCAGCACACGGCGCTGCGGGTGGCCTGCGGACTGGCCGAAGGCCCGCCCCCCGACGGGTTCCTGGTGGGGCACGCGACGCTCACCCTGCTCGCCGAGACCGCGAAACAGCGGCCCGTACTGTCCCTCGTCGACGACGCCCAGTGGCTCGACGAGGAGTCCCTGCGCGTACTCGCCTTCGTGGGACGCCGGGTGCACGCGGAGGGCGTCGGCCTGCTGTTCGCCGCGCGGACCGGATTCGACGTACCCGCGGGTCTGCCCGCCGCCGTCGACGTCACCGGCCTGGAGGAGCACTTCGCGCTTGAGCTGCTGCGGGAGGCCGTGCCCGGCCAGCTCGACGCCCGGGTCGCGGCGCGGATCGTGGCCGCGACCGCCGGAAATCCGCTGGCGTTGACCGACCTCGGTCTCGAACTCTCCGCCGACCAGCTCTCCGGCGGGCTCGCGCTGCCCGAACCCCTGCCGGTGGGAAGCCGGTTGGAGGCGCACTACCTTCAGCGGGTACGTGAGCTGCCGGGGCCCGCACGCACCTGGCTGCTCCTCGCCGCCGCCGAGCCGAGCGGCGACCTCGGCTACCTCACCCGTGCGGCGCGACAACTGGGGATCGGCGCCGAGTCCTCGGGTCCGGCCGAGGCCGCCCGCCTCGTGGTGCTGCGCTCGGCCACGGAGTTCCGGCACCCGCTGGTGCGATCCGCGGTGTACGGCGGAGCCACCGGCGCCGAGCGAAGACGCGCGCACCAGGCGCTGGCCGAGGTCACCGACCGCCCCGCCGACACCGACCACAGGGCCTGGCATCTCGCCGCGGCGGCGATCGGCCCGGACGCCGCCGTCGCCGCCGAACTGGAGCGGACGGCCGACCGGGCGGGCTCCCGCGGCGGATACGCGGCCCGCGCCACCTACCTGACCCGGGCCGCCGAGCTGACGCCCGAGGGCGAAGTCCGGGCCGGGCGGCTGCTCTCGGCGGCCGAGGCCGCGCTGCGGGCCGGGGCGCCGTTGCAGGCGGAGTCGCTGCTCGACGCGATCGACGTGGATCTGATCGGCGACGTCGGCCGGGGCCGGGCCCTGCTGGTCCGGGCGCACGCGGTCATCGCGCTGGGCGACGCCGACTCGTTCGCACGGGCTCCCGCGCTGTGTCTGAGGGCCGCGCTCTTCCTCGCCGACGGCGCGCCGGAGCTCGCCCGCGAAGCGCTGCTGAGGGCGGTGGAGCGTGCCATCACCGCGGAACACCTCATGCGGGACACCACGGTGGCCGAGATCGCCCGGGCCATCGACAGCCTGGTGCCCCGCACCGGGAACACGACCGGTATCGACCTCGTGCTGCGCGCGTTCGCCGCCCTGGTCACCGAGGGCTACGAGCGCGCCGTGCCCCACATACGGCGGGCCTGCGCGGTACTGCTGGACCCGCGCACCTCCGACGAACAGGTGCTGCGGGGCTATATGCCGGTCGTCACCCTGTCGATGATGCTGTGGGACGAGGTGACGCACTCCGCCGTGATCCTGCGGGCCGCGGACGCCGCCCGCGCGACCGGCGCCCTGATGCAACTCGACATCACCCTGTACTGCGCGGTGATGTCGGAGACCAACCTCGGCGAGCTGCCGGCCGCCGACGAACTACGTGCCGAGGGGAGCCAGATCCGCGCGGCGATCGGCGCCACGGACGACATGTGGGCCATCTACCGCCACCCCGAACTGCTCGCCTGGCACGGCGAACTCGACGACCTTCCCGCGGTCCTGGACGGGTCCATGGCGGCGGGCACCTGGCTGGGCACCGGTGCGGTCGAGTCCATCGCCCGCATCGGCATGATCGTCCTGGCCCTGAGCCGCGGCAACTACGCCCAGGCGCGCAGCACCACCCATGAGCTGATCGAGCACGACGTCCTCGGGGTGCACTCCCGGCTGCTCCCCCACCTGGTCGAGGCGGCCGTACGCTGCGGCGACCGCGTCCTGGCCACGGCGGCCCTGCGCACGCTGACGTCCCGGGCCTCGGCCTCCGGCACCCCCTGGGCACTGGGACTGCTGGTGCGCTCGCGGGCGCTGCTCGCCGCCACGAACGAGGCCGAAGCCCTGTACCGCGAGGCGATCGACCTGCTGTCGAAGACTCGGGCCCGTTCCGATCTCGCCGTCGCCCATCTGCTGTACGGCGAGTGGCTGCGCCGCCGCAAGCGCCGCAAGGACGCCCGAGAGCAACTGCGCACGGCCGTCACGATGTTCGACGCCATGCGCGCCATGGGCTACGCCGCCCGCGCCGCGCAGGAACTCGCCGCCACCGGCGAGCACCCCCACCGCGGTCCGGCCGGGACGACCGACGCGCTGACCCCGCAGGAGCTCACGATCGCCCGTCTCGCCAGGTCGGGCGCGACCAACGCGGAGATCGCCGCCCAGCTGTTCATCAGCGCGAGCACCGTCGACTACCACCTCAGGAAGATCTTCCGGAAGCTCGACGTCACCTCCCGACGACAGCTCGCCCGCACCCCGGACCTCTGAACGGGGTCACGACTACGCGCTCCACGTGGTTCGAGGACGACCCGCCCCGCCGGACGATCGGGCGGTCGGAACGAACCCACAGACGGGAGCACCCCCCATGCCGTACGTGACCGCCTCCGACGGTGCACGGATCCACTACAAGGACTGGGGTCAGGGCCGCCCGGTCGTGCTCAGCCACGGGTGGCCCCTGAACGCGGACAGCTGGGAGGCCCAGCAGCTGTTCCTCGCCTCGAACGGCTTCCGCGCCATCGCGCACGACCGCCGTGGCCACGGCCGCTCCACCCAGACCTGGCTCGGCAACGAGATGAACACGTACGCCGACGATCTGGCCACGCTCGTCGACACGCTCGATCTGCGGGACGCGACGCTCGTCGGGTTCTCCACCGGCGGCGGCGAGGTGGCCCGTTACGTCGGCCGGCACGGCACCGCCCGGCTCGCCCAGCTGGTGCTCGTCTCCGCCGTGCCGCCGTTCATGCTCAAGACCGACGACAACCCGGGCGGGGTGCCGGTCGAGGTGTTCGACGCGATCCGCGCCGGCTCGGTCGCCGACCGCTCGCAGCTCTACCGCGACCTGGCCGACGGCCCGTTCTTCGGCGGCAACCGGCCCGGCGCCGGCCCGTCCCAGGGCGTACGCGACGCGTTCTGGCTCCAGGGGCTCCAGTCCGGGCACCGGAACGCGTACGAGTGCATCGCGGCCTTCTCCGCCACGGACTTCCGTGCCGACCTGGACGCCTTCGACGTGCCCACGCTCGTCATCCACGGCGACGACGACCAGGTCGTGCCGTTCGAGGTGGGCGGCAAGGCCTCCGCGGCCCGGATCAAGAACGCCTCGCTCAAGGTCTATCCGGGCGCGCCGCACGGCATCACCGACACCCACAAGGAACAACTCAACGCCGATCTGCTGGAGTTCCTCAATTCCTGAGGCACCTCGCGGGCACCCCCGAGGCCCCCCGACGCACCTCTGATGCAGGTCTGATGCACCGGTGAGGCGCCTCGACGCACTCCCGAAGCTCCGTCCGCATGCCCCGCCACCGACATGCCCCGACCCAGAAGGAGCTCATCACATGACGTCCGACCGTCACCCCCGCCGCCGCGTCCTCGGCGGCCTGCTCGCGGCCGGCACCGGCGCGCTCGGCCTCGGCGGCGCGCTGCCCTCCGCGTCGGCAGCCGGAGGCAGACCCGCGGCCGGCGGTGCCAAGCCGACCGTCGTCCTGGTCCACGGCGTGTTCGCCGACGCGTCCGGCTGGTACAAGACCATGGCCGGACTCCAGGACGCCGGCTTCCCTGTCATCGCCGCCGCGAACCCCCTGCGCACCCTGGCCGGCGACTCCGCGTACGTCTCCAGCATCGTCGACACGATCCCCGGCCCGGTCATCCTGGTCGGCCACTCCTACGGCGGCGCGGTCGTCACCAACGCCGGGCGCGGCCACACGAACGTCAAGGCGCTGGTGTACGTGGCCGCGTTCGCCCCCGACGAGGGCGAGAGCGCGCTGCAGCTGGCCGAGCAGTTCCCCGGCAGTGAGCTGCCCGGCGCCCTGGTGACCCGCCCGTTCCCGCTGCCCGCCGACGCGCCTCCCGGCGATCCCGGCCTCGACGGCTATATCGACCCGGCGAAGTTCCGTGAGGTCTTCGCCGGCGATCTGCCCCGTTCCGAGACACGGCTGATGGCGGCCTCCCAACGCCCGGGCAGCGTCGGCGGCCTGGCGGGCCCGAGCGGCGTACCGGCCTGGAAGTCACTGCCGTCCTGGTACGTGATCCCGACCGCCGACAAGGTCATCCCGCCCGCCGTGCAGCGGTTCATGGCACAGCGGGCGGGGAGCAGGGTCGTCGAGGTCAAGGGGGCCTCGCACGTCGTGATGATGTCCCGCCCGGCCGTCGTCGTCCGCCAGATCCTGGCCGCCCACCACGCCACCCGTTGACCTCCCGGAAGGAAAGCCCATGAGCAAGCCGGACACCATCGTCCTGATCCACGGCTTCTGGGTCACGCCCCGCAGCTGGGAACACTGGATCGCCCGCTACGAGAAGCAGGGCTACCGCGTGATCGCGCCCGCCTACCCCGGGTTCGAGGCGGAGGTCGAGTCCCTCAACGCCGACCCGGCGCCGATCGAGGCGATCACCGCGCCCCGGATCGTCGAGAGCCTCGCCACCGTGATCCGCGCACTCGACACGCCGCCCGTCCTGATCGGCCACTCCGCGGGCGGGGCCTTCACCCAGGTCCTCCTCGACCACGGTTTCGGCGCGGCGGGCGTGGCCATCAACTCCGCGCCCACAGAGGGCGTGCGGGTGATTCCGCCCAGCCAGGTGAAGTCCACGTTCCCCGTGCTCAAGAACCCCGCCAACCACCACAAGGCGGTCGGCCTCACCTTCGAGCAGTGGCACTACGCGTTCACCAACACGTTTCCCGAGGAGGAGTCCCGGGCGCTGTACGAGCGGTACGCGATCCCCGCCTCGGGCCGCATCCTGTGGAACAGCGTGCTGGCCAACCTCCAGCCCGGCCACCAGGACATCTGGGTCAACTACCACAACGACGACCGCGCTCCGCTGCTGTTCCTCTCCGGCGAGGAGGACCATCTGATGCCGCCGAAGGTGCAGCAGTCCAACGCCAAGCACTACAAGTCGAAGACCGTCACCGAGGTCAAGGTGTATCCCGGACAGCCCCACCTCATGCCGGCCTCGCCCGGCTGGGAGGAGATCGCCGACCACGCCCTGTCCTGGGCCGTCGAGCACGCCAAGTAGGGCACGCAGTGCGCCCCGGGGCGACCGCACGGGCCGCCCCGGGCCACCGGAAGAAGCCGATGAGCAGGGATCACCACCTGCCCTCCGAGGGGGTCACCGCATGACCGAGGTCCGTGTCACGCACATCGGCGGTCCGACCACGCTGATCGAGGCCGACGGCTGGCGGCTGCTCACCGACCCGACGTTCGATCCGCCGGGCGAGCGCTACGCGTTCGGCTGGGGCACCTCCTCCCGCAAGCTGACGGGCCCCGCCCTCGCCGTCGCGGACCTGCCGCCGATCGACGCCGTCCTGCTGACCCACGACCACCACGGCGACAACCTGGACACGGCGGGGCGTGCCCTGCTGCCGGGCGTCGGCACCGTACTCACCACGCTGTCCGGGGCAGGTCGGCTCGGGGGCAACGCGCGGGGGCTGGCGGCCTGGACGAGCACCCGGCTGCAGGCGCCCGGACGCCCGACGATCAGCGTCACGGCGACTCCGGCCCGCCATGGCCCGCCGCTGTCCCGGCCGGTCACCGGGGACGTCATCGGCTTCGCGCTCGGCTGGGAGGGCCAGCGGCACGGCGTGCTGTGGATCTCCGGCGACACCGTCCTGTACGAGGGCGTACGGGAGGTGGCCCGCCGTCTGGACGTGGGTACAGCCCTGCTGCATCTGGGCAGCGTCCGCTTTCCGCTGACGGGCCCGGTCCGCTACACGATGAACGCGGCGCAGGCCGTCAGTCTGTGTCGCGAGCTCCGGCCGCACACGGTCCTGCCCGTGCACTACGAGGGCTGGGGCCACTTCCAGGAGGGCCGGACCGCCGTCGAGGCGGAACTCGCCGACGCTCCGGCCGGCATCCGCGACCGCTTCCGCTGGCTGCCCACCGGAACGGGCGCCGACGTCACCGTGTGACGGGACGGTTTACTGGGGGCATGACGCGCACCAGCCCCAGCAGCCACAACCCCGATCACGCCCCCGTCATCGTCAGCTCCCCCGGCTCCTTCGCCCGGAGCGTGCTGGACGAGCGGCACCCCGCCCTCATCGAGCGCGTACGGCGGGCCACCCCGTATCCGCCCGAGCAGCAGCGCGCGCTGGACTCCCTCCTGGAGGAGATCACCAAGGGGGTCATCGAGCGGCTCGACGACGGCGAGCCCGGCGCCGAGCGGTGGCGGGACGAGCGGTACTACGGGCAGCGCTGGCCGGAGGTGCCGTTCCTGTGGGCGGAGAGCTTCTTCTACCGCAAACTCCTGGCCGCCCTGCGGCACTTCACACCGGGCCCCTGGCAGGGCATCGACCCCTTCGCCCCCTTCAAGAACGCCGAACTCATGAGCTCCAAGGTCGACGAGGAGCTCGCCGCGCTCGACCGCCTGCCCGAACTCCCTTTGGAGGAACAGGAGCGCACGCTCCTGCTCTCCTCCCTCTGGGGCAACCGGGCCGATCTCGGCTTCCAACTGTCCGCGGGCGCCGGCGGGTTGGGCGAGCGCGTGACGGGCCTCGTCGTGGACGACTCCCCCGCGCTCCTGGAGACCCTGGCGGCCGGCGAGCCCGGAAAGGTCTGTCTGGTCGCCGACAACGCCGGTCCCGAGCTGCTTCCCGACCTCGTCCTCGCCGACCATCTCCTGACCACGCGGCGGGCCGCCACCGTCGTCCTGCATCTCAAGCCGTACCCGTACTACGTCTCCGACGCGACGACCACCGACACCCTGGCCTGTCTCGACCGTATGACCGGGGCGTCCGGACACGCGACGGAGGTCGGCGAGCGGCTGCGGCAGGCTGTCAGCGCCGGCCGGCTGATCCTGCGCACCCACCCGTTCTCGTGCGCGCCGCATCCGTATGAGCGGATGCCGGCCGACCTCCGGGAGGACTTCGCGTCCGCCACGCTCACGGTGTTCAAGGGCGACCTCAACTACCGCCGTCTGGTGGGCGATCGCCACTGGCCGGCCACGACGCCGTTCGCCGAGGCGACCGCGTACTTCCCGGGTCCGGTGGCGGCGCTGCGGACGCTCAAGTCGGATGTCGTGACCGGACTCGCGCCCCGGACGCTGGAGGAGCTGGACGCGGGCGAGGAGGCGTGGCGCACGAGCGGGACGCACGCCCTGATCCAGTTCGGCGCGCGTTGATCCGGTTCCGCGCGTGCTGATCCGGTTCGGCGCGTGAGCGTTCCGGTTGTGAGGACTGCGCTGTTTGTCCCCTCGTGGGGCGGTGGTGCCGCTAGCGTGCGCTGGTCACCGTTCGCGTGAATGTGCATGACATGCACAGGGGGGAAGTCAGCTATGGGGAGCATGAGGAACAAGCGTGTGCTGAGACATCCGGCACGGCTGATCGTCGCGTTGCTCGCCGGGTTCGCTCTGGTCCTGACCGGCACGGGCGCCGCCCACGCCACGACCACCGTGGAGATCCCGGCGGGCGCCGAGGGCGGCGTCTCGGCGACCGTGAAGTTCTACGGGACCGTGGTGCCTCAGCCCTACAACCCGGATCCGACCGCCTACTTCGGCGACCGCAAGTGCCAGCTCATCTACCACGACTACGACCCGACGGCTGGCTGCGGGGGCTTCAAGCTCGGCGTCGTCCTGCACAACGTCCGCAACCAGCCCGGCTATCTGGCCGGCCTCAACAGCACCGGGAACTACTTCCAGGCGCACGCCGACACCGCCCGCACCTTCGGGTGCCTCCGTGCCGACGGCAGCTTCGACCACGGCACGAGCTTCGTCGTCCGCACCGAGCAGCAGCGCCTCGGTTCGACGTACTACGAGCCGGACAGCAACTGGATCCTGAGTGCGCACCGGAACTACGAGGGCGAGTTCGGCCCGCACTTCTTCGTCAACTTCCCTCCTGTGGAGGTGAATTGCCCGGCGGGCATGACCGCGACCCAGTACGGGCTCAAGGTCAGCAACGTCAACATCAGCATTGACGACGCGAACGTCTTCGGTACGACGACGTGGAGTACGCCGGGGCCGTTCTACGGGTGACCGGCTGTGCTTCTGGCGCCCGGACCCTCGGCGGGGTCCGGGCGCCTCTTCTCTGACGAGGCAGGGAGTCCGGCCGCAAGCAGCGCGCCGAGTACGGCGACAGCGGCGAGGACGACCAGAGCCGTTCCCCTCGCGGAGGCACCGGCCGGTGCGAGCGTCGTGGCCACGGCCACTCCGAGCGCCGGACCGATGTTCATCGCGGTCTGCTGGAGTCCGCCGGAGACGCCCGCCGACCGCACGGACGCCTCCCGTACGACGACCGCGGTCGCGGTGACCATCACGGGGGCGAAGCCGGCCCCCAGCAGAAGGAAGCAGCCGCCGATCGCCAGGGAGCCCGACGTCTGGTCGAGCCGGGACATCAGGAGCGTGGCGAGGGCCACAACAGCCATGCCCACCACGGTCGTCCGGCGGGGACCGAAACGACGCAGCAGTACGGCCGAAACCGGCGCGCCGACCACCATGGCCACCGCGAGCGGCAGCGCGTGCAGGCTGCCGTGGAGGGGATCCAGGCCGAGTACGTCCTGGAGGTAGTACGTGCTGAGGAACAGCGTGCCGAACAGCACCGCCGACGCGGTGAGCAGGACACCGAGCGCCGAGGTGATGGCGGTCGAGCGGAACACCTCGGGCGGCACCAACGACCCTGCCGTACGCCGTTCGTGGCGGACGAAGGCGGCGCACGCGGCAGCCGTGCAGAGGAGTCCGAGCGCGCTCGCGGCCGTCCATCCGGTGTCCGGCAGACCGACGAGGGTGTGGACCAGGCACACCAGCGCCACCCCCAGCAGGCACGCCCCCGGCAGGTCCAGGCGGACGTCCGAGGCCTCCCTCGGCACCCGTGCCACCAGGGCGAGCACCACCGCCGCGAGCGCCGGGACGAGCCCCAGGAAGAAGACCGACCGCCAGCCGAAGTGGGTCGCCAGCGCCCCGCCGACCAGCGGGCCGAGCGCGGCGGCGGCCCCGATGGCACTGGTGCGCACGGCTATCGGCATACCGAGGCGGTCGGGCGGATACGCGGCGCGCAGCATTCCCAGGGTCGCCGGCTGCAGCAGCGCACCGAAGACCCCCTGCACCACGCGCAGTCCGATGACCCAGCCCACGCCGGGCGCCAGGCCGATCGCCGCCGAGGTGACGGCGAAGCCCAGCATTCCGAGGGCGAAGACCCGTCGGTGTCCGTACCGGTCACCGAGGCGTCCGGAGAAGACGAGCAGGCTCGCGACGGCGATGAGATAGCCGGTGCTCGTCCACTGCATCTGGACGAACGAGGCGTCGAGGTCGCGCCGCAGGCTGGGCTGTGCGACGGTCAGCGCGGTCCCGTCGAGGGCGACGAGCGCGGCGCCCGTGATGCCGGCGGTGAGCGTGAGGCGCTGGTCGCGCGCCGAGTTCACCGGGGCTCCGGTCCGAGGTGGGCGTCCAACGCTGCTCGTACGAGGGGTTCGACGCCGTCGGCCCCTGTCGCGAGCTGGAGACTGCCCCAGCCCCACAGTTGCGCGATGCCGTGCAGGTTGGCCCAGAGCGCGCCCGCCACGTCCGGTGCCCGCACGTCGGGGCGTACTCGACCCACCAGGTCCACAAGGGAGTTGAACAACGGCAGGCTGGTCTCGCGCAGGCCCAGGCTGTTGCTCTCCAGCAGGTCGTGCCGGAACATCAGCTCGTACATACCGCGGTGGGACAGCGCGAAGTCGACGTAGATGCGGGCCAGCGCGGCGAGTTGGGCACGCGGGCTCGCCTCACGGCCGTTCGGTTCCTCACCGCCTTCCGGCTCCTTGCCGCCTCGCAGCCCCTCGGCGACCTCGGCCCCCAGTTCGGCGAAGCCCTCTCGCGCGATGGCGGAGAGCAGTTCGAGGTGGGTCGGGAAGTAGCGGCGCGGGGCGCCGTGCGAGACACCCGCCCTGCGGGCGATCTCCCGCAGCGACAGGGCCTGCGCCCCCTCCTGAGTCACCAGCTCCACGCCCACGGACACCAAACGGGCTCGAAGTCCCGCCTCCTGTTCGGTCATAGACACTGTCTACCAGCCGGGAGTAGACAGTGTCTACCAACGGCTCGTAGACAGTGCCTGCTCGCGACTGGAGGCACGTTCCCCGCCGACTGGAGGCACGTTCCCCGCCGAGCGGAGGTGCGTGGCCGTCCGATCCGCGGGGTCCGCGAACCGCCGTCGCGCGCACCGCATACCATCACCGTGATGAGCAGCAGGACGCACCGGCGACCGCACCGCGTCACGCGGGACGCGGTGCTGCGCCCTGCCCTCGCCGTGCTGCTCGCGGCACTGGTGATGTGTCTGGGGTACGTGCCCTCGCACGGCCGGGCGGCTCCGGTGGCCGACCCCGTCGTCACCGTCTCCGTCGCCCAGGAGCGGCTGGGCTCCCCCGCCGAGCACGACCGGTGCTGCGGCCTGCCCACCCGGGAGGCGCGGGCCGTACTGCCCGCGGGTGCGCACCCCTTGCCCGCGGTGCTGCCGCGTATGCCGGTCGCGGCACGCCTGGTCGTGGCCTCGCACATTCCCGTGCTGCCGCCCGCGCGTGGCGCTCCCGATCTCCATGTCCTCCAGGTGCAGCGGATCTAGACCGACGTCCAGAACAGAGACGTCCGTCCGACCCCTCACCCACCGCCGCCCGAAGGAACCGGCGCGGCGGGGACAAGGAACGCATTCCCATGAGCAGGACCAGCAAGAAGTCGGCAGCCGCGGCGCGCAAGGCGCGTGTCGAGGAGCTGCGGCGGGCGGAGAAGGCCCGCGAGCGCAGATACCGCGTCCTGACGATCACGGTCAGCACGGTCATCGTCGTCGGTCTTGTCGCCTTCGGCGCCTACGGACTCAACAAGGCGAACGACAAGGACGAGCAGCAGCAGGCGGCCGTGAAGAAGCCCGTGAAGGGCGAGAAGTCCTGGAACGCGAAGAAGCTGACGCAGAACCATGTCGCCAAGGCCGTGTCGTACCCGATGAACCCGCCGGTCGGCGGTGACCACAACCAGGCGTGGATGACCTGTGACGGTTCGGTCTACACGAAGGCGATACCGAACGAGAACGCGGTGCACTCGCTGGAGCACGGCGCGGTCTGGGTGACGTACAACGACAAGGCGGCGGACGCCGACGTGAAGACGCTCGCCGACAAGGTCGCCAAGACCCCGTACACGCTGATGAGTCCGGTGAAGGACCAGGCCGGGGCCATCATGCTGTCGGCCTGGGGCAAGCAGCTGACCGTGGACAAGGCGTCCGATCCGCGGGTCCAGCAGTTCCTCACGAAGTACGTGCAGGGCGCGCAGACCCCGGAGCCGGGGGCCGCGTGCACGAACGGGATCGACGCGTCCTGACGGCCGGCGCCGGGCTCTTCGGAGGGCCCGGCGCCACGCCGTTTCTCCGTCTCTGGCAGGCTCACCCCAGGCGCATCGTTCCGATCCCGAGCAGGACGCCCCCGACAGGGCGTCCTCGGCAGGAGGCGTGAGATGGAGACGCTCGACTCGCAGGATCCGCTCGCCGTCGCGGTGACCGAGGCCATCCGCGGCGGTGACCTGGCCACACTCCGGCAGTGCCTCACCGAACACCCCGGCCTCGCCGACACCCGGATCGTGCGGCACGGCGCCGGAGCGGGGACGCTCAGCCTGCTGCACATCGCCGCGGACTGGCCCGGCCACTACCCGAACGGTCCCGCCGTCGTCGCCGC
>NZ_LIQZ01000121.1 GCF_001418655.1 Streptomyces phaeochromogenes
ACGGCGCGCAGCTCGGCGGGGACCACGAGCAGGCCCAGGTCCACCTGGGCGAGCGCCTCGGCGACCCCTTCGTCGATTCGGCGCGGCAGGTCCACGACCACCGCCCCGCCCCGCCGCCGGGCAGCGGCCAGCACGGCCCGGACGGCCTCGGGTGCGATGGTGACGCAGTCGCCGCGGTCCCAGCTGAGGATCCGGAGGGCATGCAGTGAGGGCAGCGACTCCTCCAGGGCGCCTCCGCCGACCCGGCCGTGCGACGCGGCGAAGTCCGGCCAGCGCAGCCCCTCGGCGGCCTCTCCGCCGAGGAGTACATCGAGTCCGCCGCCGAGCGGATCCGCGTCGACAAGGAGCGTGCGCCTTCCCTGGCGCGCCGAGATGACCGCCAGCGCGCAGGCGAGCGTGGAGGATCCGGCGCCGCCTCGCCCGCCGATCACGCCGACGGTGAGGGCGGGCGGGCCGACACCCTCGGCCACGTCGGCGATCCGGTCGACCAACCATTGTTCGCCATCCGGCAGCAGCAGAACATGGTCGGCGCCGATCTCCACAGCCCTCCGCCAGACCCCGGAATCGTCCTGATCCCGCCCCACCAGGACCACTCCGCGTCTGCGCGCGGCTCCACGCACCCGCCGCGCGGCATCGTCGCCGACGAGCACCAGCGGCGCCGTCTCCCAGCCGCCGCCGCGCTCCGGCACCCCGTGGTGGACCTCGGGCCGGGCGCCGGCCGCGGCGCACAGCCGCAGCAGGTCGTCCAGCAGATCCGCGTCCTCCGTGACGATCAACGGTCCGCCCTGCCGCCCCTCGGCGGCCGACAGCCGGTCGTGTGTGATGGCTCCCGCCACGATCTCCAGCCCCCTTCGCTGCTTCCTCGCGGCGCCCCTGCGGCCCCGCGATTTCCGCCCGCGCGAAGAACCGGCAACCGGCCCTCCATATGAACCGCCGATACGAACCGGCCATAGCCTCCGGACAATCGGAACCGGCCATGAACTGCCGCGAGCGGTGCGCGTTGGAATCACGGTGCAGCGATCCAGGAAATCGTGTGGATCTTGGTCAATAACTGTGGACAACTCAACGGTTGTGAATATCGCCTTCACCCAAACCGGTGACCGATGAGTGAGTGTTGTACGACTCTCTTAGAGCAGTGCGGCGACTACCTACAGTGACGAATCCTGTGCAGACACAGAGGAACGCCGCAGCCCGCACAACAGGGCCCGGCGTTCGAAAAAGTATGGTTGAAAACCCACCCGGACATGCGACGACCCCCGCCGGGGGGGAGAGCGGGGGTCGTCCCCACGGTCTGACTCGGGGGGGGAGGAGCCGGACCGGGTTAGCACGGTCGCGAACGATCCGTGACTTCCATGGTGTACCCGAGAGCCCTCTCAGGCAAACCCACGCGCCCCACACTAGCCCGAATGGCGGGCGCATATGCTCGACCCCGTGGAAAACCACTCCTTGCCCCGCACAGCGGCCTTCTTTGACCTGGACAAGACGGTCATTGCGAAGTCGAGCACGCTCACGTTCAGCAAGTCGTTCTACCAAGGCGGTCTGATCAACCGCCGGGCCGTGCTGCGCACCGCGTACGCCCAGTTCGTCTTCCTCGCGGGCGGCGCCGACCACGACCAGATGGAGCGGATGCGCGAGTACCTGTCGGCGCTGTGCCGCGGCTGGAACGTCCAACAAGTGAAGGAAATCGTCGCCGAGACCCTTCACGACCTGATCGATCCGATCATCTACGACGAGGCCGCCTCCCTCATCGAGGAGCACCACATCGCCGGGCGGGACGTCGTGATCGTCTCCACATCCGGGGCCGAGGTCGTCGAGCCCATCGGTGAACTGCTCGGCGCGGACCGGGTGGTGGCGACCCGGATGATCGTGGGCGACGACGGCTGCTTCACGGGCGAGGTGGAGTACTACGCGTACGGCCCGACGAAGGCCGAGGCCGTCAAGGAGCTGGCCGCGTCCGAGGGCTACGACCTCTCCCGCTGCTACGCCTACAGCGACTCGGCGACCGACATCCCGATGCTCGAAGCGGTCGGCCATCCGCACGCCGTGAACCCCGATCGCGCGCTGCGCCGCGAGGCCACCGCGCGCGCGTGGCCCATCCTCGACTTCCACCACCCGGTCCGGCTGAAGCAGCGGCTGTCGGTGCCGCCGCGGCAGGCGCTCGTCGCCGCCGCGGCGATAGGAGCGGCGGCGGCCACGGCGGGTCTGGTCTGGTACGCGAGCCGTCGACGCGCGGCGGCCGTGTGATCCACAGGCCGCGAGCGCGCCCGATTAGCCCCCTTTGGCAGCAAAAGTAAAGAAGTACAGCGAGGGGTTCCGCTTCCTCCGGACCTGGAGTACAAAGGGGTTAACGGCCCGCGAGACCAAGGACATCCGAGAGGATCACCTTCAAACGCAACCGAGGCCCCACGGACCGCGCATGAACACCGGGCACCCACGCGACGTCGACCCGTCGATTACGGGCCAGCCGCACCAGGCGACGGGCAACAGTTCCCGACCTGATGGGCAATATCTCGAGGACGCTTGGTAACCGGGTGAACATGCCAGCGGCGGTACGGATCCCGTACCGCCGCAACCCTGTTCAGGGGCATTTCAAGGGGCCCCAGGACTTCAAGGGCCAGGGCTTCAGAGGCCAGGGCGTTCAGAGCCCCACAGCCCCCCCCAGCCCCCAGGCCTACGCGGCCCCTCGCTGAAGCGCCTCGCACACCGCCGTCGACTCCCTGGCGCCGAGTTCGATAGCCCTGCCGCAGTGGGCGATCCAGGTCGCCATACCCTCCGGAGTGCCGGAGACATAGCCTTCGAGGGCCGACGCATAGGCCGCGCGGCCCAGCTCCCCGTGACCGACCTCGGCCGGGCACACGGACTTGGGGTCGAGGCCGCTGCCGACCAGGACGATGCGTTCGGCCGCGCGCGCGACGAGGCCGTTGTGGGAACCGAAGGGGCGCAGCGCGAGGAGTTCGCCGTGCACGATCGCGGCGGTCACCAGGGCGGGTGCGGAACCCCCCTCGATGACCAGCCGCGCCAGTCCGTCGAGACGGCCCTCGACCTCGGCCGCGTCCGGCAGCGGAAGTTCGATCAACGGCGGCCCCGCGGCGGCGGACGCGACTGTCTCCGTGACGGATTCACCGTCCCGTCGCGGACGCCCGACCGTGTCCCCCTTGTCCGCGGCGGCCACCAGGTGCAGCCGCGCCAGTACCCGAAGGGGCGACTGCCGCCAGATGGACAGGAGTTGGCCCGCCTCGGCGGTCAGCCTGAGCGCGGAGCCCACCACGCGGGCCTCGTCGTCGCCGCTGAAGTCGGCCCGCCGGCGCACCTCTTCGAGGGCCCAGTCGGCACCGGACAGCGCCGCGGAACCGCGGGCGCCGCGCAGCGCCGCCTCCGAGGTGATCGCGTTGCTGCGGCGCCGCATGATGCGGTGCCCGTAGACCCGGTCCACGGCCTTGCGCACGGACTCCACGGATTCGGCCACGCCGGGCAGCGACCCCAGCGCCGCGAGCGGGTCGGCGTTCCCACCTGTCGTACTCATGAGTACGACCCTACGCACACCAGGCCCACGCCCCACTAATGAGTGGTCTTCTTCACGTGTGGCGGCCCTCGGACGCCGTCGCGCCGGTACCTTAATGAACATGAAAATTGCTTTCGTTGGGAAGGGCGGCAGCGGCAAGACCACCCTGTCCTCGCTCTTCGTGCGCCACCTCGCGTCCACCGGATCGCCCGTCGTCGCGGTGGACGCCGACATCAACCAGCACCTCGGACCCGCGCTCGGCCTCGCCGACGAGGAGGCCCGGCGACTGCCCGCCATGGGCGACCGGCTCGCGCTGATCAAGGACTACCTGCGTGGTTCCAACCCCCGCATCACGTCCACCGAGACGATGATCAAGACGACCCCGCCCGGCGAGGGTTCCCGTCTGCTGCGGGTGTGCGAGGACAACCCGGTGTACGAGGCCTGCGCGCGGCCGGTGGAACTCGACGGCGGCACCGTCCGTTTGATGGTTACCGGCCCGTTCACCGAGGCCGACCTGGGAGTGTCCTGCTACCACTCCAAGACCGGTGCAGTGGAGCTCTGCCTGAACCATCTCGTCGACGGCCAGAGCGAGTACATCGTCGTCGACATGACGGCGGGCTCGGACTCCTTCGCGTCCGGCATGTTCACCCGCTTCGACATCACGTTCCTCGTCGCCGAGCCGACCCGGAAGGGAGTCTCCGTCTACCGCCAGTACAAGGAGTACGCGCGCGACTTCGGCGTCACCCTGAAGGTCGTCGGCAACAAGGTGCAGGGGCAGGACGACATCGACTTCCTCAGGAGCGAGGTCGGCGACGACCTGCTGCTGACGGTCGGTCACTCGGACTGGGTGCGCGCCATGGAGAAGGGCCGCCCGCCCAGGTTCGAGCAGCTGGAGGACGGCAACCGCCGTGCGCTGGGCGCCCTCCAGGCCGCCGCCGACGCCACGTACGAGCGGCGCGACTGGGAGCGCTACACGCGCCAGATGGTCCACTTCCACCTGAAGAACGCCCAGTCCTGGGGCAACGAACGAACGGGCGCCGACCTGGCCGCCCAGGTCGACCCCGAGTTCGTCCTGCGCGAGGCCGAGGCCGCCACGGCCTGAGCCTCACGCCGTACGGCCGCCCGTCCCCCAGGGGTACCGCTCCCGCCCCTCAGGGGCTACCGCGTGACCGCCGGCGCCCCCGGAACGCCCTTCGGGGCCGGGGCGGGCTGCTCGGCGAGGGGGGCCGAGGGCTGCTGCTCGGAGACGGGTGGCGGGGCGGGCTGCTCGGAGAGGAACGACGTCCAGCCGGCCTTCGGGTCCTCGCCCACCTTGAGGGTGCGGAGCCTGGCCAGCGCCTGCGGGTCCTGGACGTCGAGCCAGTCGGCGAGTTGGCGGAAGGAGACGCAGCGCACCTCGGGCTTGGTGCAGACGCGCTCGATGGTCTCCTGGACGGCGCGCATGTACGTGCCGCCGTTCCAGGACTCGAAGTGGTTGCCGATGATCAGGGGCGCGCGGTTGCCCTCGTAGGCGCGGGAGAAGCCCTTGAGCAGGCCGTCCCGCATCTGGTCGCCCCAGTACGCGTGCTTGGCCGGGTTGCCCCGGGTGGTGCCCGACTGGTTGACCAGGAAGTTGTAGTCCATGGTCAGCGTCTCGAAGGCGCGCCCCGGGACGGGGACGAGTTGCATCGACAGGTCCCACAGGCCCTTCTCCTTCTTGGGCCAGACCTGGTTGTTGACACCACTGGTGTCGTACCGGAAGCCCAGCTCCCGGGCGGCGCGCATGAAGTTCTTGCGCCCCTCCAGACAGGGCGTGCGGGCGCCGATGAGTTCCTTCTCGTAGTCGAAGGGCAGCGNNGTGGCCGTTGAAGTGCGTGCCGATCTCGTTGCCCTCGAGCCAGGCGCCGCGCAGTTGCCGCACGGTGTCCTTGATGCCCTGCTCGTCATTGAAGCCGATGTCGGAGCGGCCCGGCGAGTGCTGCGGCGGCCGGTACAGCCGGCGCTTCGCCTCCGGAAGCATGTACACACCGCTCAGGAAGTACGTCATCGTCGCGTTGTTGGCCTTGGCCACCTTGCGGAAGTGCGAGAACAGTCGCTGGCTGTCCTCGCCGGCCCCGTCCCAGGAGAAGACCACGAACTGAGGCGGTTTCTGACCGGGCTTCAGCCGCTCGGGGCGCGGCAGGTGCGGCTGCGCGCCGGTGAAGGCGGTCGAGCCGTCGCCGATCAGACGGACCGCGTTCTTGGGTGCCGGGGCGCCCGCGGCCTTCGTCGCGCCGCGAGCGCCGTCACCGTGCGCGCCCTTCTCGACGCCGGTGTCACCGATACCGCAGCCGGCGAGCGCGGCGGCGCAGGCCGCGGCGGCCGTGACGCCCGCGGCGATCCTCTGAGTGGTGGCCATGTTCCGCCCACCTTCTTCCTTCAGTCGGGCCAAAGCGGAAGGGATTCCGTGCGGTGAAATCCCGGATAACCCCGAGAAA
This sequence comes from Streptomyces phaeochromogenes, assembly GCF_001418655.1. GTDB lineage: Bacteria > Actinomycetota > Actinomycetes > Streptomycetales > Streptomycetaceae > Streptomyces > Streptomyces phaeochromogenes. The sequence continues at coordinate 5,959 of NZ_LIQZ01000121.1, forward strand.
ACGGACAGAAACCGACAGCTCCCCCAAGATCGCAGGGGTCCCGGAAGGAATTAGTACGACAAGCCGATCAAAATGATTAATCACCCCCTGAGGTGAATTGTTGACCCATTTGCGCTACTTTTTCGCACACGTCCTTTACTCTCCATTACGATTCATTTACCGAGCGTTGAGAAATCCCGCCGCTGTACGCCGTGACCCACGGCCGCGCCCCAAGCGACCGCGTAGCCCCGGAGGAAGACGGGAACCATGCCTGCCTGCGTCCCCACCCGCACCGACGACTCATCGCACATGCCGGACGAGGGGCGGCCGCACAGCCCGC
>NZ_LIQZ01000122.1 GCF_001418655.1 Streptomyces phaeochromogenes
TCCGGTCGCCCTTGCGCCCGTCGACCTTCCCGAGCGGCACCGCGGCTCCCAGCCGGTCGACGCGGAACAGGACGAGCTTCTGGTCCGCGGTGAGCCCGCCGGCCCGCAGCCCACTGGGCGCGAGTGCCCCCGGCAGCCCGCCCCCACCACCCTTGGCCTCGACCCCGGCCCCGGAGTCGCCCTTCTCCGCCGACCCGCCCAACGCCCCGGCACCGACGGCACCGACCGTCCCGAGCGCCACCGCCATCGCCAGTACGCCCATGACTGCTTGCTTGCGCATCCGTACCCCCGTGAAGGTGCCGGCCCGCCCCCTGCGGACCGTCTGCCCCTCCTTCGGAACCCCCGGCCTCCCGGATTGCAAAAACCCCGGTTCCATTACATCCGTTACGGACGTAACAAAACCGGGGCATTTGAAAGGGGTCCGCGCCCCTTCTTCCTCAGGGGCGCGGACCCCTCCGCTTCAGAGCCGCGGCAACCTACTGCTTTCAGGGGCGCGGGGAACTGCGCAACCAGCCACGACGAACCCGCAGTCGGCAGCGAACACCAGCCACGCAGACACTCACCCGCAAAGCAGCCAGCGGCCAGCGACTAGCAGCCGATGAGGCGGCTCGCCAGGTACCCCTCGATCTGGTCCAGCGACACGCGCTCCTGCTTCATCGAGTCCCGCTCGCGAACGGTGACCGCGTTGTCGTCCAGCGTGTCGAAGTCCACCGTCACACAGAACGGCGTACCGATCTCGTCCTGCCGCCGGTAACGACGGCCGATGGCCCCGGCGTCATCGAAGTCGATGTTCCAGTTCTGGCGAAGCGCGGAGGCGAGCCCCTTCGCCTTCGGCGACAGCTCGGGGTTGCGCGACAGCGGAAGCACCGCGACCTTCACCGGCGAAAGACGGGGGTCGAGCCGCAGAACGGTCCGCTTCTCCATCTTGCCCTTGGCGTTGGGCGCCTCGTCCTCGACGTACGCGTCCAGCAGGAACGCGAGCATCGCGCGGCCGACACCGGCCGCCGGCTCGATGACGTACGGGGTCCAGCGCTCGCCGGCCTCCTGGTCGAAGTAGGACAGGTCCTGGCCGGAGGCCTTGGAGTGCGCGGAGAGGTCGTAGTCCGTGCGGTTGGCGACGCCCTCCAGCTCACCCCACTCGTTGCCGCCGAACTGGAAGCGGTACTCGATGTCGGCGGTGCGCTTGGAGTAGTGCGAGAGCTTCTCGGCCGGGTGGTCGTACCAGCGCATGTTCTCCTCGCGGAGACCAAGACCGGTGTACCAGTTCCAGCGCTCCTGCATCCAGAACTCCTGCCACTTCTCGTCCTCGCCCGGCTTGACGAAGAACTCCATCTCCATCTGCTCGAACTCGCGGGTGCGGAAGATGAAGTTGCCGGGCGTGATCTCGTTGCGGAAGGACTTGCCCATCTGCGCGATGCCGAACGGCGGCTTCTTGCGCGAGGTCTGCTGGACCTGGGCGAAGTTGGTGAAAATACCCTGCGCGGTCTCGGGGCGCAGGTAGGCGACGGAGCCGCTGTCCTGGGTGGGGCCGAGGTGCGTGGAGAGCAGGCCGGAGAACTGCTTGGGCTCGGTGAAGGTGCCCTTGTTGCCGCAGTTGGGGCAGTTGAGGTCGGCCAGGCCGTTCTCGGGGGTGCGGCCGTGCTTGGCCTCGTACGCCTCTTCAAGGTGGTCGGCGCGGTACCGCTTGTGACACGAGGTGCACTCGGTGAGCGGGTCGGAGAAAGTGGCGACGTGGCCGGAGGCCACCCAGACCTCGGTGGCCAGGATCACGGACGAGTCGATACCGACGACGTCCTCGCGCGACGTCACCATGTAGCGCCACCACTGGCGCTTGATGTTCTCCTTGAGCTCGACACCCAGCGGCCCGTAGTCCCAGGCGGCTCGCTGGCCGCCGTAGATCTCACTGCACGGGTAGACGAAGCCACGGCGCTTGCTCAGGCTGACGATGGTGTCGATCTTGTCGGCGGCCACGGTGCTCTCTTCATTACGACGACGGGCGACGAAGCGGTTGCTTCACAGCGATGCTTCAGAGCGAATGCTTCAGATTACCGGCGGCCCCTGCCCCCGGATCAAATCGGTTGGGCTCCTGGCCGCGCACCGTCCCCACCCCTCGCGCCACACCCCTCCCATATCGGGATGAAGCCCAGATCACAAGACGCGTTATTGACAATCGTTTCCAGAGTTGTTGAAAATGGGTGTCATGAACGTACGACGACGTCTTGTATCCGGCACCGCGGTCGCCGCTGCCACCGCCCTGGGTCTCGGGCTGCTCTCCGCCTGCTCGTCCGAGTCCAACGCGGCCGACGGCAACAGCGGGAAGCTCGACGTCGTGGCGTCGTTCTACCCGTTGCAGTTCATAGCCGAGCGAATAGGCGGGGACCACGTCAGTGTGAGCACGCTGACCGAGCCCGGCCAGGAGCCGCACGACCTGGAGATCAGCGCCAAGCAGACCGCGCAGCTCCAGGAGTCGGACGTGGCCCTCTATCTGAAGAACCTCCAGCCCTCCGTCGACGACGCGGTCGCCCAGTCCGAGATCAAGACCAAGATCGACGCGGCCACCCTCACCAGCCTGGAGAAGCACGGCAACGAGGTCGGCGGCCACGCGGCCGAGCACGACGACCACGAGGGCGAGGAGGGCGCCGGCGAGGACCCGCACATCTGGCTCGACCCCGTGAAGTACGCCGAGGTCGCCGAGGGTGTGGGCAAGGCCTTCGAGAAGGCCGACCCGGACAACGCGGCGGACTACAAGAAGAACACCGCGGCCCTGGTGAAGAAGCTGGACGGCCTCAACACGCAGTTCGAGGACGGCCTCAAGAACACGAGGACGAAGGTCTTCATCACCACGCACGCGGCCTTCGGCTATCTCGCCGAGCGCTACGGCCTCACCGAGGAGGCCATCAACGGCCTGGACCCGGAGAACGAGCCCAGCGCCAACCGCGTCAAGGACCTTGAGAAGATGGCCAAGGCCGACGGCGTCTCCACGGTCTTCTACGAGACCCTCGTCAGCGACAAGACCGCGAAGACCATCGCCGCGGACGCGAACCTCAAGACCGATGTGCTCGACCCGATCGAGGGCATCACGGAGAAGTCCCGCGGTGACGACTACTTCCAGGTGATGGAGTCCAACCTCAAGGCGCTGCAGTCGGCACTGGGCGCGAAATGACCAACCCCCGGAGGGTGGCGGTATGAAGGACGGCGGCACGAGGGACGAGCCCGGCGCATCGCCGGTCATCTCCCTGCGCGGTGTGACGGCCGAGCTCGGCTCACGCCCCGTCCTGCGCGGTATCGACCTCACCGTGAACCGCGGTGAGGTCGTCGCGCTGCTCGGCGCCAACGGCTCCGGCAAGTCGACGGCCGTCCGTACGGTCATCGGCCAAGTGCCGGTCACCAGCGGCGAGATCGAGCTGTTCGGCACCCCGCGGCGCCGCTTCCGCGACTGGTCGCGCGTGGGTTACGTACCGCAGCGCACGACCGCCGCCGGCGGGGTGCCCGCCACGGTGACCGAGGTGGTGTCCTCCGGACGGCTGTCCCGGGCCCGCTTCGGTGTCCTGCGCAGGGCCGACCGCGAGGCGGTTCAGCGGGCCATCGCCCTGGTCGGCCTCGCGGACCGTGCCAAGGACTCGGTGAACGCGCTGTCCGGCGGGCAGCACCAGCGCGTACTCATCGCCCGTGCCCTCGCCGCCGGGCCCGAGCTGCTGATCATGGACGAGCCGATGGCGGGTGTGGACCTGGCCAGCCAGGAGGTGCTCGCGGAGACCCTGCGCGAGCAGGTCGCCCAGGGCGCCTCCGTCCTGCTCGTCCTGCACGAACTGGGTCCGCTGGAGCCGCTGATCAACCGCGCGGTCGTGCTGCGGGACGGCTGTGTCATGCACGACGGCCCGCCCCCGCAGGCCCTCGGCCAGCACGCGCTGCCCGGCCACGACCACGTACACCCCCACGCGGCTCACGACGCCGAACCGATCCGGACGGGACTGCTGAGCTGATCGCCATGAACCTCGAAATCCTCGATTACGCCTTCATGCAGCGGGCCCTGCTCGCCGCCGTCCTCGTCGGCATCACCGCGCCCGCCGTCGGCATCTACCTCGTGCAGCGCCGCCAGGCCCTGCTGGGCGACGGCATCGGCCATGTCGCGATGACCGGCGTCGGCCTCGGCTTCCTGCTCTCCTGGTCCCCGGTGTGGATGGCGACGGCCGTCTCCGTGGTCGGCGCGATCCTGATGGAACTGATCCGCTGGTACGGCAAGACGCGCGGCGACATCGCGCTGGCGATGCTCTTCTACGGGGGCATGGCGGGCGGTGTGATGTTCATCAACCTCGCGCCCGGCGGCTCCAACGCCAACCTGACCTCGTACCTCTTCGGCTCGCTCTCCACGGTCTCCGAGGAGGACGTGACGGCGATCTGTCTGCTGGCGGCCTTCGTCGTGCTGGTCACGGTCGGGCTGCGGCGGCAGCTGTTCGCGGTGAGCCAGGACGAGGAGTTCGCGCGGGTCACCGGGCTGCCGGTGCGGGCCCTGAACCTGCTCACGGCCGTCACCGCGGCGGTCACCGTCACGGTCGCCATGCGGGTCGTCGGCCTGCTGCTGGTCTCCGCGCTGATGGTGGTGCCGGTGGCCGCCGCGCAGCAGCTCAGCCGCAGTTTCGCCGCCACGTTCGCGATCGCGGTGGCGATCGGGGTGAGCGTGACCATCGGCGGCACGGTGACCTCGTACTACCAGGACGTGCCGCCCGGTGCGACGATCGTCCTGTTGACCATCGGCGTGTTCATCCTGCTCACGGCGTTGGCGACACCACTGGCCCGGCGAAGGGCGCGGGCCGCCGCGCAGGCCGCGGCCCAGGAGGCCGGCGATCCGGCGGAGTGCGCGATTCCGGCCACGCGCGCACCCACCGGAAAGGTCGGCGTCTGACTGCGCCCGGTCCGGGCTGGCACAATGGCCCGGCAAGCCGCAGACGTTTGGAGGCAACGGTGACTACCGCTGGACCGCCCGTTCGGGGCCGTTCCACCCGGCAGCGTGCCGCCGTGGCGGCGGCGCTCGACGAGGTGGACGAGTTCCGCAGCGCCCAGGACCTGCACGACATGCTCAAGCACAAGGGCGACTCCGTCGGGCTGACCACGGTGTATCGCACGCTGCAGTCCCTTGCCGACGCGGGCGAGGTCGATGTCCTGCGCACGTCGGACGGCGAATCCGTGTATCGCCGCTGTGAGAGCGGCGACCACCATCACCACCTCGTGTGCCGTGTCTGTGGCAAGGCCGTCGAGGTGGAGGGACCGGCCGTGGAGAAGTGGGCGGAGGCCATCGCGGCGGAGCACGGTTATGTGAGCGTGGCTCACACGGTGGAGATCTTCGGCACCTGTGCGGAGTGCGCTGCGCGCGCCAAGGGGTAGGCGGGGAGCGGGAGTTCGCTTTCGGGTGCTGCCCGGTCGGGGTTGCTCGCGCAGTTCCTCGCGCCCCTAAAGGATTGCGCAGTTCCCCGCGCCCCTGAAAAGTGGGGCCGCGCCTGAGAAGCAGGGTCGCGTCCCTGGAACAAAGCAGCCGGTCGGCGTTCATTCGTCGGTCGGCTGAGTCATGCCCGGTTGTGGTCGGTCGTGTTTCAGGGCCGCCAAGTCCTCACCAAGGCAACGCAAAGTAACGCCATGTGACAGAGGGATAACCCTCGACCTCTTCGGGCGCTGATGACATGCACTCATCAACGGTGCCAATGTTCCCCCAGCCATCCCCCACGTCTCGCGCACCCCCACCCCTCATAGGAGTCCCGAGTGAGACGATCCACCAGCAACACCCCCCACAGATCCGCCGGATCCGCCAGATCCGCCCGTAGGGCCACCGCGGCCGGCGCACTGGTCGCCACCGCCGCGCTCCTGGCCGTCGGAGTCCAGACCGTCCCGGCCGCCGCCAAGCCCACGGCACCGAGCCCCAGCCCCCTGCGCACCGGGGCCCAGGAGGCGAAGCTCACCCCCACCCAGCGCACCGCGCTGATCAAGAGCGCGACGCAGAAGACCACGAAGACCGCCACCACCCTCGGCCTCGGTGCCAAGGAGAAGCTGGTCGTCAAGGACGTCGTCAAGGACAACGACGGCACACTGCACACCCGTTACGAGCGCACATGGGCCGGGCTGCCGGTGCTCGGCGGCGACGTCGTGGTGCACACCCCGCCCGCCTCGCAGGCCTCGGGCACGGTGAGCAGCACCTTCAACACCAAGCAGACCATCAAGGTGCCCTCCACCACCCCGGCCTTCAGCAAGTCGGCAGCCGAGACCAAGGCACTCGGCGCGGCCAAGGCCCTGGACGCCGAGAAGGCCACCACCGACAGCGCCCGCAAGGTGATCTGGGCCGGCAGCGGCACCCCGAAGCTCGCCTGGGAGACGGTGATCGGCGGTCTCCAGGACGACGGCACGCCCAGCAGGCTGCACGTCATCACCGACGCCACGACCGGCGCGAAGCTCTACCAGTACCAGGACATCAAGACCGGCACCGGCAACAGCCAGTACAGCGGAACGGTCACCATCGGCACCACGCTGTCCGGTTCGACGTACCAGCTGAACGACACCACGCGCGGCACCCACAAGACGTACAGCCTGAACAACGGCACGTCCGGCACGGGCACCCTGATGACGGACGCCGACGACACCTGGGGCACCGGGTCCGGCTCCAACACCCAGACCGCCGGTGTCGACGCGCACTTCGGCGCGCAGACCACGTGGGACTTCTACAAGAACACCTTCGGGCGCAGCGGCATCAAGAACGACGGGGTCGCGGCCTACTCGCGCGTCCACTACAGCAGCGCGTACGTCAACGCGTTCTGGGACGACGACTGCTTCTGCATGACGTACGGCGACGGGACGAGCAGCACCCACGCGCTCACCTCGCTGGACGTGGCCGGCCACGAGATGTCGCACGGCGTCACCTCCAACACGGCGAACCTCACCTACTCCGGTGAGTCGGGCGGGTTGAACGAGGCGACCTCCGACATCTTCGGCACCGGTGTGGAGTTCTACGCCAACAACAGCACGGACGTCGGCGACTACCTCATCGGCGAGAAGATCGACATCAACGGCGACGGCACGCCGCTGCGTTACATGGACGAGCCCGACAAGGACGGCTCCTCCTACGACAGTTGGTACTCCGGCATCGGCAGTGCGGACGTCCACTACTCCTCGGGCCCGGCGAACCACATGTTCTACCTGCTCTCCGAGGGCAGCGGCTCCAAGACCATCAACGGCGTGACCTACAACAGCCCGACCTCCGACGGTGTCGCCGTCGCGGGCATCGGCCGGGCCGCCGCCCTGCAGATCTGGTACAAGGCGCTGACGACGTACATGACGTCCAGCACCACGTACGCCCAGGCCCGCACCGCCGCGCTGAACGCCGCCGCGGCGCTCTACGGCAGCAGCTCCACCCAGTACGCCGGGGTCGGCAACGCCTTCGCCGGTGTCAACGTCGGCAGCCACATCACCGTGCCGACCACCGGGGTCACAGTCACCAACCCGGGCAGCCAGTCGTCCACGGTCGGCACGGCGGTGAGCCTGGCGATCACGGCCAGCAGCACCAACAGCGGCACGCTGACGTACGCGGCGAGCGGTCTGCCGACGGGCCTGTCGATCAGCAGTTCCACGGGCACCATCTCCGGCACCCCGACGACAGCGGGCACGTACAGCAGCACCGTCACGGTGACCGACAGCACGGGCGCCACCGGTACGGCGTCCTTCACCTGGACGGTCAGCGCGAGCGGCGGCGGCTCCTGCACCTCGGCGCAGCTCCTGGGCAACCAGGGCTTCGAGTCCGGGAGCACCACCTGGACGGCCACCAGCGGGGTCATCACCAACTCCAGCAGCCAGGCGGCCCGGACCGGCTCGTACAAGGCCTGGCTGGACGGCTACGGCTCGACGCACACCGACACGCTGTCCCAGTCGGTGACGATCCCGAGCGGCTGCACGGGCACCACGTTCACGTTCTACCTGCACGTCGACACGGCGGAGACCACCACCAGCACGCAGTACGACAAGCTGACGGTGACCGCCGGGTCGACGACTCTGGCCACCTACTCCAACCTGAACGCGGCCAGCGGGTATGTCGCCAAGTCCCTGAGCCTGTCGGCCTATGCCGGTACGACCGTCTCGCTGAAGTTCACCGGTGTCGAGGACTCCTCGCTGCAGACGAGCTTCGTGATCGACGACACGGCGGTGACGACCGGCTGACCCCTGTCCCTCCCCGTACGGCAGCGGCACCCGGCGTGGGAACGCCGGGTGCCGCTGTGCCAGCTCGTACGGGTTGTGCTCAGACCTCGGTGTTGCCCTTCATGTCCCGTTCCATCTCCAGCAGTTGCTCGTTCGGGACCGCTCCGCCGAAGCGGCGGTCGCGGGAGGCGTACTCCACGCACGCACGCCACAGGTCGCGGCGGTCGAAGTCGGGCCACAGGACGTCCTGGAAGACCATCTCGGCGTAACTGGACTGCCAGATCAGGTAGTTGGACGTGCGCTGCTCGCCGCTCGGGCGCAGGAACAGGTCCACGTCCGGCATGTCCGGGTAGTAGAGGTACTTCTGGATGGTCTTCTCGGTGACCTTGTCCGGGTCGAGCTTCCCGGCGGCGACATCGGCTGCCAACGCCTTCGCGGCGTCGGCGAGTTCGGCGCGACCGCCGTAGTTGACGCAGAAGTACAACGTCATCGCGTCGTTCTTCTGCGTCTGCTCCTGGGCGATCTGGAGCTCCTGGACGACGGACTTCCACAGCTTGGGCATGCGGCCGACCCAGCGGATCCGGATGCCGAGCTCGTCCATCTCGTCACGGCGGCGCCGGATGACGTCCTTGTTGAAGTTCATCAGGAAGCGGACCTCCTCGGGCGACCGCTTCCAGTTCTCCGTCGAGAAGGCGTACAGCGAGAGGTTCTTGACGCCCAGCTCCAGACAGCCCTTGAGGACGTCCATGACGACACCCTCGCCGACCCGGTGCCCCTCGGTGCGCGGCAGCCCGCGCTCCTTGGCCCAGCGGCCGTTCCCGTCCATCACGCACGCCACGTGGTTCGGGATCAGCTCGCCGGGGAGCTTGGGCGAGCGGGCGCCGGACGGGTGCGGCTCCGGCGTCTTGTACTCGCGGCGCTGGCGCCCCAGGATCCCGCGTACCACCATGTGCTTCTCGTCTCCTCTTACGTGACGTGCCTACGGGTACTTCTCTGCTTGCTATTGCCTATTTCTCCACGTACCGCAGCGAGCGCAGTCCGCGCTCCAGGTGCCAGTGCAGATAGGCCGACACCAGACCGCTGCCCTCGCGGACGTACCGCGACTCGCAGGCGTCCGCGGTCGCCCAGTCGCCCGTCAGCAGCGCGGCGAGCAGTTCGAGGGCCCCTGCCGAGGGTACGACGCTGCCGGGCACCCGGCAGTCGACGCAGACGGAACCTCCCGCGGCGACCGAGAAGAACCGATTCGGTCCCGGCATTCCGCACTTCGCGCAGTCGCCGAAGCTCGGCGCGTAGCCGTTCACGGCGAGTGAGCGCAGCAGGAAGGCGTCGAGGATGAGGTGCGGCTCGTGCTCGCCCTGCGCGAGCGTCCGCAGCCCGCCCACCAGCAGCAGATACTGCTGCACGGCCGGCTCGCCCTCGTGGTCGGTGAACCGCTCGGCGGTCTCCAGCATGGCCGTCCCGGCGGTGTACCGCGCGTAGTCGGCGACGATCCCGCCACCGTACGGAGCGATGGTCTCGCTCTGCGTGCACAGCGGCAGCCCGCGCCCGATCAGCTCGCTCCCCCGCGCGAAGAACTGCACGTCGACATGGGAGAAGGGTTCGAGCCGCGCCCCGAACTTCGACTTGGTCCGCCGCACGCCCCGCGCGACGGCCCGCACACGCCCGTGACCGCGAGTGAGCAACGTGATGATGCGGTCCGCCTCACCCAGCTTCTGGGTGCGCAGGACGACACCGTCGTCCCGGAAGAGACTCATCGCGCGCCCCCGCGGGTTTCCGGCTGGGGGTACGGGGGTCGTCCCCCGGGAGACTGCAGCATGATGCGGTCCGCCTCACCCGGCTTCTGGGTGCGCAGGACAACGCCGTCGTCGCGGAACAGGCTCATGGGCCCATTCTCGCGTACGGAGTCAGCGGGTGTGGTCGGGGTGGCTGATCGCGTGCCAGGGCGCCATGTTCCACGGGCTGGCCCGGTTCGCGGGGTCCAGGAGGGACTTCAGATGGGCGTCCGAGACGGCCTGTGGGGCCGGGGCGTCCGGGGTGCCCTGAAGATTCTCCCGCCAGACCATCCTGCCGAGCAGGTAGTGCTCGGCGTACTCGTTCCAGGAGGCGTACGACCTCACCACCGCCGGGACGATGTTCTTGAGCGCGGTCCACGCGTCGGCCTCGCCGAGCATCCCGCACGCGAAGCCCCGGCGGGTGATGTCGACGTACAGACCCGCGTCCCACGCCAGGGGCTCGACGCCGCCGAGCCGCCGCCGGGCGCCGGCGCGGTAACCGGACCGGGCGAGGCCGTCGAGCCGGCCGACCAGTTCGTCACGCGAGGTGATCTCCCACTGGTCGGCCAGCCAGCGCCCGGCCTTGTCGTCGTCGATGCGGGTGAACGGGTACAGGGTCGTCCGCGAGGAGTCCTTGTCACGGTTCACCGGCGCGCTGAGCGACACCATCCACAGCTGGTGCATGGTGAGCGGCACGGGGTACTTGCGCGCGGCCTTCCGCCTGCGACGTTTCCATATCCATATCGCCATGGCGCAGCACCCTATGACAGGCCCCTCCGGGCGTTTCAGGGGACCTCGCCACGGCTGCGTGCGTTGGCGTACGCGGTGGCCGCGCTGAGACGTTCCGCCGCGGTGGCTCCCCGGACGGTGTCCGGTGCGCAGTCCCACTCCTTGCCGCCGCCGTACGGCCTGAGCTGTACGTAGGGTCCCTCGTGCCCCATCACCACGCCCACCCTTCCCGTCCTCGTGTCGACGACGTACGTCCCGACCTTCGGCTTCATCCCAGCACCGCCGCGAGTCGCGCCGCCGTCTCGACGGAACACCGTCCCAATTCGACGAGCGGACAAGGGGCCTCCCGCGCCAAACTTGCCGGGTCGATCCCGAGTGTCGGCAACTTAATTCCTGCGGTTGCCAGTGCCGCGCGCAATTCCTTCACCGTTTCCTCCGCTTGTTCGACACACGCCGCCGAGTGCTGTGCGGCGTGGCCGATCCCGTCAGCCTTCACCGTGTTCCCCTTTCCAATTGGGTTTCACGCTTTTCATCTCCACGGTGACGCTTGCCGCTTAGACTTTGGAAGACCTCTACGCTCAGCAACGTCGGTGCAGTACACGGCAGTACAAGGGGGCTTGGCCATGGCCAATGGTTCGCGACAGGCTGCTTGGGAGTTCTTCGGTACGGAGTTGAAGAGGCGCCGCGAGGATGCGGGGTTAACCCAAGTGGACTTGGGTCATCGCGTTTTTGTGTCGGGCGGCTACATCGGGCAATTCGAACAGGCCATTCGGAAACCGCAGTTGGATGTGGCGAAGAGGATCGACGAGGTCCTGCAAACCGACGGCTTTTTCGAGCGCACGTGGCGAAAGCTCATCGATGACCGGCGGTATGCGGAGTATTTCGCGACGGTTGTGGAGTTGGAGCGCCTCGCAACAAAGCTCTGCGACTTCGCGCCGGTGCTGGTACCGGGCCTCCTGCAGACCTCGGCGTACGCGGAGGCCGTCACCCTGGCGACCAACCCCTTCGCCACCGGGGAGTACGTGCAGGAGAGGGTCGCGGCCCTGCTGGAGCGTGCGCACATCCTGGACGGCACTACACGGCCCGAGTATTGGGCGATCCTGCACGAGAACGTGCTGCGCATCCCGGTGGGCGGGCCGGACGTGATGGCCGGTCAGTTGGAGCACGTGGTCACCATGGCTCGCGAGCAGAAGGTACTGGTCACGGTCCTCCCGTACTCGGCGGCAGCGTTCGCTGCGATGGCCGGGATGATGACGCTCATGGAGTTCCCGGACGCTCCCCCAATCGCCTATACAGAAGCCGTGTATTCGGGGAATCTGCTCGACGATCCGGCCCTGGTGAAGCGCATGCAGGGGACATACGATCTGCTCAGGGTCGCCGTGCTGTCGCCGAAGGCGTCCCTGGCCCTGGTCGAATCGGCGGCTGAGGACTACAGACGATGCGCGAGTTCGACCTGAGCAACGCCCACTGGCGCAAGAGCACGTACAGCGACGGCAACGGCGGCAGCTGCGTCGAGGTCGCCTACGACTTCATAGGCGCCGCCCGCTGGCGCAAGAGCAGTTACAGCGGCGGCAGCGGCGGGGAGGACTGCCTCGAAGTCGCCGACGGCGTCCCCGGTGTCGTGCCCGTGCGGGACAGCAAAGTCGTGGGCGGGCCCTTCCTGTTGGTCGGTGCCAACGCGTGGCTCGCCTTCGTCGGGGGGCTCGGGCGGTGAGCGTCAGCCGGTCAGGGCGACGTACAGCCCGACCGCCCAGAACAGCGTGGCGACCAGGCCACAGACGACCAGGACGAGTGTCCAGCCGACGTGGTTGACGGTGAGCGGGCCCGTTGCCCGGCTCGGGTCGAGCGGGTCGTAGGTGACATCGAGTCGTCCCACCCCCGTCGTGATGCCCCCCACCGAGCCGCGTGACTCGACCCGCGTGAGGTCCCTTCCCTCGGCCGTCCGGAAGCTGAGCTTCTGGAAGTAGAAGACGTTGCCCCCGAACCCCCGTACCGTCCCCTCGCTGCGGCCGGAGACGGTGATGCCGCGGCGGCGCAGGACGACGAGATCGCGTACCAGCCGGACCCAGCAGAAGTACAGGAGCCCCAGGCCGCCGGGTCCCAGCCAGCCGAACGCCAGGATCACCGGACCGGTGTCGCCCGCGCCGTACTGCCCGATGAGCAGGAGCACGGCGGCGTAGGCGACGGCCCCGATGCCGACCATGAGGCCGCGGCGAGCCCGTGGGCTCATGCTCGGCTGCCGGGTGTCCACGAGGACCAGCGCGTGTCCGTCGGGCACGGCGGTCGTGGTGTCCAGGGCTCGCTGGAGCGACTCGGTGAAGGCCCGGGCCGCGTGGGCGTTGCGGGTCGGTATCGAAACACCCGCGCCGAGCCCGTGCCGTGCGGCGCCGGGATCCCCGCTCAGGTCGATGCGTACGTCACCGTCGGGCGTCAACTCGGCGGCCCGCAGGGCGCGTACGGGCACGGTCCAGGTGGTGGCCCCTTGGACGAGCCGCAGCCGCTGCCCGTCGAACCGCGCCGTGATGCCTCCGCCGGCCAGCACGATCTCGTTCGCACCGTCTCTTGATGATCTGTCTGACATGGCCGGATCGTAGCGGCGGGGGCGGTTCGCGGCGCCGGGATTCCGGGGGTCGGCGGCACGGAGCCGACGGGGCAGGACAGCGCCGGGCTCGTGCCGGTGGTGAGGTGGCGTCGCGGCCCCCTCCCCCGCGTGGGGCCGCGTGCCTGCCGGCCTCGAACTGCCCGGCGCTGTCACCACCCAGCGTGCGGGGTGGTGGAGTGCGGAACAACGCTTTCGAATTTCGTCTAAAAGCTCAGGCGCGCCGACGGTGTCGAGCGTGGTGACATGGGCGGTGGGACCACGTGGCCCGGGGAGGGATCTGTGGCGGAGTCGAGGGTGCGGCTGGGGCCGGTCGACCGGCTGAAGGTCGAGGTCGCGTACCGGCCGGGCACCACGCTGGTCTCTCTGCTGGTCGATGCCCTGGGTGGCCGTCCGCAGGGTGTGCTCCCGCACGTGCGGCGAACCGTCCGCGCCGGACTGCCGCGGGACGCCGCCCAGTTGCTGCCCCCGCTCTTCGTACCCGGGGTGTCGCCCATACCGGACTGGCTGTCGATGGACGCGGCCGGCTCGGACCAGGAGATCCGCGAAGCGCTGGCGCGGATGCGTGACCTGTCGGCCGACACCGTGCTGGCGGGGATCGACTTCACGTTCGGCGGGCGGATACCGGACCGGTGGGAGCCGGCGCTGCGCGACCCCCGCCGGTACGCCGTGGCCTTCGCGGACGCGCTGGACGCCGTCCGGACGACGTGCGCGCCGGCGCTGCGGCGGACGCGGGCCGTCTACGAGCGGGAGGCCGAGCGCGTCGGGATCGCCTCGGTGACGGGGCAGATCGGGATCGTCCTGTCCCAGCTCAACGGCCTGTGGAGGCTGGACGGCGACGATCTCGTCTACAACGGCGGCCGGATCGGCGACCATGCCGTCGGCGACCGGCGCTTCCTCCTGGTCCCGCTGCTGTCCGGCACCAACGCCTCCATCTTCAGCCTCGACACCCAGGACAGCGTCTCGCTCGGCTACCCGGCCCGAGGTCTGGCGCTCGCCTGGAACGTGCAGGAGCCCCTGGCGGAGTCCCACGACGCGCTGAGCCACGTCGCCGGCCGGGTCCGGGCGAGGATCCTCCGCTACCTGCACCACGGCCCGACCGTGAGCGAGACGGCCGCCCACCTCAACTGCACTCCGGCAACAGTCACTTACCACTGCCACCAACTGGAGGACGCAGGCCTCCTCGTCCGCGAGCGGCGCGGCCAGTCCGTCAGAATGAGCCTCACTCCACGCGGCGAGGCCCTCGTCGAGCTGCTGACCCAGTAGGGCTCCGTTACCACTGGAGCCGCTCGACGCGGCTCGGCTTTATTCGGTTGCAGCTCCCCCTGTCCGCCCCTCACCATGGGCGGGAAACCGGGAGCTGCCCGGTGCTCCACGAGAGGAGGCACGACGGTGACCACGACTGTCCTCGGCCTGCCCGCAGACCGCCTCTCTCTTGCCTCATGGAGTACCTCCAGCGATGTCTCACGACGATCTCTCGCAGCACCTTCAGCAGCCTCAGAGCTCTCAGCAACCGGCCTTTCCTGACGACTTCACCGCCGCCCCCTACCGGCACGTCCCGCCACCGGGCGACGCGGTACTGGACGACCTCGACGACCGGTTCGTCTTCGACTTCCAGGCCTACGACGACCTCCCGGACGGCCAGCGCTGGTCGACCTGGCTCAGCGTGGAACCCCTCTGCCGGGGACCCGAGCCGCGCCCGGACTGGGTGGTGACCTCGCAGGGCGCGATCGACACCGAGCTCGGTGTCCTCAAGACCGGCAAGGAGGCCGACGTCCACCTCGTCGAGCGCGCCGACCAGCGCGACCCCGCCGGCGGCGTGGTCATGGCGGCCAAGCGGTACCGCTCCCCCGAGCACCGGTCCTTCCACCGCTCCGCGTCCTACACCGAGGGCCGCTCGATGAAGCGCTCACGCGACGAGCGGGCCATCAAGCGCAAGAGCACCTTCGGCCGACAGGTCGCGGCCGGCGAGTGGGCCGTGTCCGAGTGGAGTGCGCTGGT
Organism: Streptomyces phaeochromogenes; assembly: GCF_001418655.1. Classification (GTDB taxonomy): domain Bacteria; phylum Actinomycetota; class Actinomycetes; order Streptomycetales; family Streptomycetaceae; genus Streptomyces; species Streptomyces phaeochromogenes. The sequence goes on from NZ_LIQZ01000122.1 coordinate 15,274, forward strand.
GCGGCTCTGGAACCTCGGGCTGCCGGTTCCCTACCCGGTCCAGATCGACGGCACCGAGATCCTGATGGAGTGGATCACCGTCCTCGACGAGGACGACGCCGTCCAGACGGCGCCCCGGCTCGCCCAGACCCGGCCCTCACCCGAGCTGCTGGCGGCGTACTTCGAGCAGCTCACCGACGCGCTCGCGACGATGGTGCAGAACGGCCTCGTACACGGCGACCTCTCGGCGTACAACATCCTGGCGGCGGGCGAGCGACTGGTCGTCATTGACCTGCCGCAGATCGTCGACCTGGTCGGCAACCTCAACGGGATGACCTTCCTCCAGCGCGACTGCGCCAACATCTGCGGCTGGTTCCGCTCGCGGGGCCTCGACGTCGACGAAGACGCGCTGTTCGCGGAACTGATGGCACACGCCTTCTGAACCGGACGGCCGGCTGGTTGGCCGACTGGTTGGCCGTCCGGCCGACACGACGGAGTGCGGGTGGTCGGGGTTCACCGCCGTCAGCGGGATCGCCCCGGCTGCCCGCACCCGTTGCGTTTCGCCCGCTCGACGCGGTGTCGTTGTTGGGGAGCCACTGGCTCAGCACGACCCGGCACGGAAGACGTGGAAGCCCAGGGCCGCGACGAGTTGGACCCCCGCGGCCGTCAGGAGCGCGGTGGGCAGTGAGTACGTCGCGAGCGGGCCCGCGACGGCCGCACCGAGCGCGAAGCCGGTGATCTTCAGGCTGGCGCCTGTGGTGAAGACCTGGCTGCGCAGGCGTTCCGGCGACTCCCGGTGCCGGATCGCCAACAGCGCGGCGAGTTGCGGGCCTTCGCCCACGCCCGCCGTCAGGGCCGCCGCCACGACCAGGACCGGGTGGCCTGTCGCGGACAGTACGAGCGCGACCGCCAGGAGCAGTGTGCTGGACCAGATGATCGTGTCCGGCGCGATGGTCCGGGGCCGGCGTGCGAGTACGGCGTTGGCGGCGAGGGCCGAGACCGCCGTGCAGGTCAGGAGCAGCGTGCCCTCGGCGGCCGAACCGAAGGCCCGCTCGCCGAGCAACGGGGTGCAGGTGATCAGCATGCCCAGGCCCGTGCAGGAGACGACCGAGGCGAGGGTGGCCCGGGCCAGTGGTCGGGTGCGGGTGATGGCGCGGATGCCTGCGGCGAGGTCGGCGGTCAGGGATGCAGCTGGTGGGGTCTTGTCCCGGTCCCGGTCCCGGTCCCTGCCCATCGGCAGGGTCCACGCCGCGGGCAGGGCGAAGGCGATCAGCGCCGCCGACGCCACCACGGCGGCCGGTGCTCCCAGGAGATGCGCGAGCGCTCCGGCCAGTGCCGGGCCGACCAGACTCGCCAGGCTGAACGTCATCGCGTCGAGCGCGTTCGCTCGCGGCATCCGTTCGCGGGGTACGACCCTGGGGAGTTGGGCGGTCCAGCCGCCGGAGAGGGCCGGACCGAGCAGTCCCGTGAACACGGCGATCAGGACGGTGAGTTCGAGGGGAAGGCGGCCGAGGCTCAGGAGGATCAGCACCAGGCCCGTTCCGTAGAGGGCGAGGGCCCGGGCCAGCAGGCGGCCCGGCCTCGGGGACCTGTCGAGGAGCGCGCCGAGCAGCGGGCCGCCGACCGCCGCCGAGACCGTGATGCCCGCGAGCAGCGCCGACGCCTCCGTGGCCGACCCTCCGACCGCGTAGCCCGCCAGCAACAGCGCCGGGCCGGACATCTCGTCACCCGCCCGCGCCGCTGCCGCCCCGGCAAGGAAGGACCCCATCGCGTAACGCCTCTTCATCAGGACGACGTTACGTACGTAACTCAAACCTGCGCAATATGCGTTACACGCGCTACATTCGGTCCATGGCAGCCCTCACCGACGACTGGTCCACGCGGCACTCCGTCCTGGCCAACGCCCGGCGCACCGCGGCCCTGATCAACGCCCTGTCCGGTACGGACGACCGCGAGCCACAGCCCAAGTCGGCAGCCGAAGTCGAAGCCGCCACCGTCGCCGTCGCCGAAGTACTGCGGGAGTACGGCGAGTCGGAGCCCGTCGAGCTCGCCCCGGACGACGTCGTACGGATGCGTGTGGCCGCTCTCCTCCTCCGTGAGGTCTTCGCCGCCGAGGACGTCGACGCCGCCGCTGCTGCCCTCAACCGCCTGCTGGCGGAACAGACCGGACCGCTGCGGCTCACCTCGCACGGCGGCAGCGCTCCATGGCACCCCCACCTCGACAGCCACGACGACGCCCCCTGGGACGAGTGGTTCCTGACCTCGTCCTGCCTGGCGCTGACCGTCCTCCTCTGGGACCACCAGCGCCCGCCCGGCGGCCTGTGCGCCTCCCCGGCCTGCCGGAACGTCTACATCACCTCGGGCCCGGGCCCGGCCCGCCGCTACTGCTCCCGACGCTGCGCGACCCGCGAACGCGTCGCGGCCCACCGCCGGGGGCAGAGGGCCACGGACACCAAATCGCACTCGGGCTCGGGCTCGGGCTCGGGCTCGGGCAACTCGTAGTACGTGGTTCAGTCGCAGACCGGGAAGTACTGCCTGGGCGTGACCCCCACGATCCGTCGGAACGCCGCCACGAAGGAACTGGCGGAGGCGTAACCCACGCGCCGGGCCACCGCCTCCGTCGTCAGCCCCTCGGCGAGGAGCGGCATCGCGAGCTGCATGCGCAGGCGTTCGCGCCACTGGCCGAAGGCGAGGCCCGTCTCGGCGACGAAGAGCCGGGCCAAGGTACGGGCGCTCGCGCCGACCTCCCTGCCCCAGGACTCCAACGCCCGCCCGTCGTCCGGGTGTTGGGCGAGGGCCCGGGCCACCGCCCGCGTCCGGGGATCCCGGGGCTCGGTCACGGACACGCTCGTCACCGGTACGGGACGCAGTACGTCGAGGAGTACGGCCTCGGCCCGCGACCGGGCGTCCGGGGCGAGGTCGGTGCGTACGAGGTGGTCGACGAGGGCCCGGAGCAGCGGGTCCACGCCCACCACCGTGGGCTCGGTCCAGGTGATCTCCGGGCACGCCGCCGGGTTCACGTACGGAGTCCGCATGACGGCGTCGCCCTCCGCCTCCGTCGTGTGGGCCAGCCCGGCGGGGATCCACAGTGCCAGCGAGGGCGGCAGCAGCCAGGCGCCCCGCTCGCTGGTCACCCGCAGCAACCCCTTTGCGGCCCAGGCGAGTTGGTGGAACGTATGCCGGTGTCGGCCGAACCCGCTGCCCCTCGGCATCGCGAAGTGGCCGACGAAGATCGCGGTGGCGGCCGGCGGCCCGGAAGGCTGTCCGGCCGACTGCCCGACCGGCTGTCCGGCCGGCTGTCCGTTTGGCGACATGAAACGGCAGCGTAGCCCGTGTCGGACACCGTCACCCCGCTCGTACCGTCGTCCCATGCCGATGAACCGAGCACACCGCAAGCTGTGCAGCTCCGAGAAGTGGGCCCTGACGACCAGGGACCACATCCTCCCCTGGACCCTGGCGGACGTACCCCTCGGCGACGACGTACTGGAGATCGGTCCGGGCTACGGCGCGAATCTGCGCGTACTGATCGAACAGGTCCCCCGTGTCACGGCCGTCGAGATCGACGAGGGCACGGCCGCCCTGCTGGAGGGGAAGTGGGGCGACCGGGCCACGATCCTGCACGCCGACGGAGCCGCGATGCCGCTGCCGGACGGGAGCTTCTCCTCCGTCGTCTGCTTCGTGATGCTCCACCACGTGCCGACGGCCGCCCAGCAGGACCGGATCTTCGCGGAGGCGCACCGCGTGCTGCGGCCCGGCGGTGTCTTCGCCGGGTGCGACAGCCAGCCGAGCTTCAGGTTCCGGGTGCTGCACTTCCGGGACACGATGAACACGGTGGATCCGGCCGGCCTTCCGGACCGTCTCGCGAAGGCGGGCTTCACGGACGTGTCGGTGGACCGGCACCCCGAATCCGGCTCCGTCCGCTTCCGCGCCACCCGCCCTTGAACCCGACACCTCAGCAGCCAACACGCCCGTGAACCCGACCGGCCGCGGACCGCTCAGCAGCCCGCCCGGCCGTAGTGCCGGGCCACCGCGTGGAATGCCTCCTTCGGCTCCCAGTGCCAGCCCGAACTCGGGTCGTCGGGGCGGTCCTTGATGGGCTTGACGATGGCGTACGAGGCCATGTCGAGGTCGTAGAGCGGCTTGTCGGGGCGGTGCGGAGCGTCGGCGGTGACGAACTCGAACGCCATCGCCGCGTGCAGGTTCATCGACTCGAAGACATCGAGGAGATCGGTGAGGTACGCGGCCTGTACGCGTTCACTGCGCACCACGTTCCCCTTGATCTCCGGCGGTGTCTTGCCGTAGTCGACGATGCTCCAGCCCATCCCGCCCTGCTCCGGGGCGCCGACGAACGTACAGGTGCCGAACTCGGTGATGGCGAGCGGCTTGCCCCAGCGCTGGAACTTCCGCAACTCACGTACGTAGTCGGCCCGTTGCGGGAAGTACGAGTAGTAGTCGATCCCCACGATGTCGAAGAGGTTCCAGTCGACGTTCTCGAACGTCGGGTCCTGCATGGCGGCGTAACTGAGCCTGCCGCGGAAGACCGACCGCCCGACCGCCGCCGCCTTCGCGGTGAACGCGGCCAGCCGCTTCTGCACCTTCGCGAGATCGAAGTTGCCCTTCTCCAGGTTGTCGATCCGCTCGAAGACGTCGGCCCCCGGCACGATCCCCGGCACGAACAGCCAGAACTCGCACCCCACGGCGAGCGTGACCCGGGCGCCCTGCTTCCGCAGCCGTTCCCCGTGCCGGCCCGCCTCCGCCAGGTGCTCCAGGATCTCCCGCTCCGGCACGTCCCCCAGCGTCGGCTGCAGCCAGACGTGCAGCCCGCGCCCGGCGACCTCGCTCGCCGTGGCGTTCAGCCGCTCGACCCCGTCCCCGGTGACCTCGACGGTGTCGGCGTGCAGGTCGTCCGCGATCGCCCGGACGTCGGCGCGCATCCGCCGCTCGCTCCACGCCGTCCCCGGGGTCTCCCCTGCCCCGACCGTGTAGACGACGCCTCGGTGCGTGAGCCCGCGCGCATCGCCCTCGGCCGCGGCTCGCGGCGAGGGCGACTTAGACGGCGAGGGCGAGGGCGAGGGCGACCTGGACGGGGGCGTCGAGGCCGACGCCCCGGTGGCCGGCAGTCCCGCCGCCGCTCCGACCCCCATGACCGCCGCTGCTGCCATGAACCGCGCCCTGCTGATCCCCGCGCTCTCACCCTTGCCCTTGCCGTTCCCCGTGTTCTCCATGCCGCCAGTCTGTTGAGCCGGGGCGCTTCCGGCTGTCGGCCGATGGTCTACGGCGCCCCGACCAAGGGATGAACGTCCGCCGCCGGAAGTGGCCGGGAGCTGTGTGCCAGCCATGAGTTCCTGAGCGTTGACCATGTCATTTACAGAATTGTTGACACTTTTGTCGCGACCGAATTACGTTCGCGACAACGAGATCGGCGGACGTGGGAGACATCGTGAAGCACAGGGCAGTGAAGCGCAGGAGTGTCGTCTTGGGGATCGGCGCGACCGCGGGCGTCGCGGCGGCCGGCGGCTTCGCCCTGAGCGCGCAGGCGTCCGGCGGATCCGGAGCGAGGGCGTCGGGCGCGTCGGGTGCCCTCGCCTTCGACAAGGACGCGTACACGGAACTGACGACGACGATCACGGACGCCGCCGGTGACAAGCACGAGGTGAAGTACCACTTCTACAAGGCCATCACGTACGTCACCAAGCCGGTCGACGAGAAGTACCAGAGCCTGAACGTCAGCGTTCCGGTCGAGATCGACGGCAAGGCGGTGGACGCCACCGGCGCCCCGATCCTCCTCGCCAACTCCGTCGGCGGTTACATGCCCTCGTCCGTCGCGGAGGCCACCGGCGTGGGCGGCGGCGAGATGACCGGCGGCCCCGGCGGCGGGGCGACGGGCGGCGCGAGCGCCTCACCCAGTACGTCCGCCTCCGCGTCAAGCGGCACCGGCACCGGCGGCGTGCAGTCCGGCGGCAACGCGATGGTGAACGCCCAGGGCGAGATGGTCAACCTCGGCAAGCTGGCCCTGGTGACGGGGTACGTCGTCGTGGAGCCGGGCGCCCGGGGCCGCACCCTCGTCGACTCGGACGGCACGTACTACGGCACCGCCCCAGCCGCCATCGTCGACCTGAAGGCCGCGGTCAGGTACGTACGCGCCAACAAGGGCCGTATCCCCGGCAACACCGACCGGATCGTCTCCTCCGGGACCAGCGCGGGCGGCGCGCTGTCCGCGCTGCTCGGCGCGTCCGGCGACAGCCCGCTCTACGACACGTACCTCAAGGAGCTGGGCGCGGCCGACGCGAGCGACGCCGTCTTCGCCAGCGGCGACTGGTGCCCGATCACCGACCTCGAACACGCCGACATGGCGTACGAGTGGAACTGGGGCGCCAACAAGCTGAGTTCGGGCTCGCTGGTCGACCGGACCGTGTCCAAGGAACTGAGCACCGCGTTCGCCGACTACCAGGCGTCCCTCAAGCTGCGGGCGAAGGGCTTCGGCACCGTCACGGCCCGCAACCTCGACGAGTACCTGGTGAAGACGTATCTGGAGCCGTCGGCCACCAAGTACCTCGCCGCCCTGTCGGACTCCGCCCGTGCGACCTACCTGGCCGCGAACACCTTCATCACCTGGTCCGGCGGAAAGGCGACCTTCTCCTGGGCCGACTTCCTCACCCATGTGGGCGCCCGGAAGAAGGACACCCCGGCGTTCGACGCCTTCGACCTCTCCTCGGGCGAGAACAACCTGTTCGGTACGGGGACCACGAAGGCCCGCCACTTCACGCTCTACAGCCTGCGCCACGAGGGCAGCGCCAGCGCTCGGCTCCCCGGTGACCTGCCCGGGAAGATCGACCTGATGAACCCGATGCACTTCATCGCGAAGCGCAACCCGGCCCGCTCCAAGCACTGGTGGATCCGGGTCGGCACCAAGGACAGCGACACCTCGCTGACCGTCGTCGGCAACCTCGCGCTGAGCCTGGAGAACCTGGGCGACGACGTCGACGCCTTCATGTACTGGGACGGCGCGCACGGCTCCAACGAGGACCCGGCCGACTTCATGGCCTGGATCGCCAAGGTGACGGGCTACAAGAAGCGCTCCGCGAAGTAGCACCCAGCCGCCGCCCCACCCCCAGAGCAGCGGGGCCCGTTCCCGTCATGAACCGGGCCCCGCTCCTTCCTCGAACCGACGTACGTACGTCCGCTGCCACGGCGTCTCCACGGCGTGGCGGTCGTAGTTCCGTCGTACGAACTCCACGGCCTCCTCGGGCGGTACGCCGTCCAGGACGGCGAGGCAGGCCAGTGCCGTGCCGGTCCGTCCGCGACCGCCCCCGCAGGCGACCTCGACGCGCTCGCCGGAGTCCGCGGCGCGCCCCCAGGTCTCCGTGAGGACCTTCCGCGCGTCCGCCCTGTCCCTGGGCAGCCAGAAGTCCGGCCACTTCAACCACCGTGTGTCCCAAGGGACTTCGGGCGGCTGTTTACCGAGGAGATAGAGGCCGTACGTCGGCGGGACCGCCGAGGGGTCGAGTCCGTGCCGCAGCCCCCGGCCCCGTACCAACCGCCCGGACGGCAGCCGCAGTACACCTGCCGCCCCCTCGTCCCAGCCCTCGCTCATCCGACCCCCCGTGACTCCTGCGCGGCCCGCGCCTCGATACCGCGGAAATGGTCCGCCATCGCTTTCTGCGCCCCCTCCACGTCTCCTGCTCTCAAGGCGATGACGATGTCACGGTGGCGGCGGACCGTCACGTCGGGTGTCGGATCGTCCGTCCAGCCCCGCACACCGGCGACCCGCCGGAACACGGTCCAGAAGGCGCCCAACAGCTGTGGCACCAGGGCGTTTCCGAGTGACGCGTACAGCAACTCATGGAATTCCCGGTCGAGTTCGGGGAACGGACAGCCTGCCCGGCCCGCCTCCTCCATCCGTTCCACCACGGCCTCCAGCCGCTCCAGCTCCGCGTCCGAGAGAGTGCCCGCGACCCGCCGGACGAGCCCCTCCTCCAGGACCTCCCTGATCTGGAGTATCTCGGCCAACGCGCCTGTGTCGTCGCCCTGTTGGGCCAGCGTGCGGAAGGTCAGGCCGTCGACGAGCGGGGTCAGTGACGCCTCGCCGACGTAGGTGCCGTAGCCGTGTCTGATCTCCACGATGTCGAGGGCCTGGAGTGCCTTGAGGGCCTCGCGGACGGAGTTGCGGCTGACGCCGAGGGACTCCATCAGTTCGGCCTCGGTGGGCAGGGGCGCGCCGGCCCGGAGCCTGCGGTCGAGGATCAGCTGCATGACCTCGCGCCGGATCTGACTGCTCACCCGCGGCTCACGGACCGAGCGCGCCCGGGGGACGGAGTTCCGGGGGTTCCGGGGGCCCTCTTGGCTCGGGCTGTCGTTCCTGGAGTCGTCGGATACGCGCCGCTCAGACATGCGCCGCATCGTACGCGCGCCGGACATCCCACGTCCCACCTCCTGTCAGGATCGGCCGTCAATCGGTGGTTGACCGACCGTCAACTCGGCGCGTTCCAGGGCGACATTGGTTGCACCTCTGGAAGAAACGGCATTCGTGCGCGCTCCCTTGACCACCCCCACGCGCCCTCTTATGGTCACGCTGCACCTATGACGTAGGACGTCGTATCTCCCACCCCTTGCTGGAGGAACCGTGCGCGACGCGACCCACGCACCGGCGCTCCACCGCCGGTCGTTCCTGAAGTACTCCGGCGCGCTGGGCGCCGCCGCCGCGATCAGCTCCACGCTCTCCGCCTGCTCGTCGGGGCCCGAGTCCACGAACGAGACGGGAGGCGGGGGCGAGGGCGCCGACCGGACGCTCACCGCGGTCATCGGCTACGGCAACGACCAGAGCTGGGACCCGCTGATGACGGCGTCGGCCTTCGCGATGGCCGGCAACCACCACATCTACGAGGGGCTGCTGGACACCGACCCGATCAGCCGTGAGCCGTACGCGGCGCTCGCGACGGCCGTTCCGGCGGATCTCCGGGCGACGACCTGGAAGTTCACGCTGCGCGAGGGCGCGAAGTGGCACGACGGACAGCCCGTCACCGCCGACGACGTGGTCTTCACCTATGAGCGCGTACTGGATCCGAAGACGACGACGCTCGCCAAGAACTTCTTCGCGTCCTGGCTGAAGGAGGTGAAGAAGGTCGACGAGAAGTCGGTGGAACTCATTCTCAAGTTCCCCTTCCCCGACGGCGCCCAGCGGCTCACCCTCGCCAAGATCATGCCGAAGCACGTGTTCTCGAAGGCGGGCGCGCTGGACGAGGCGACGACAGGAAAGGCCGTCGGCTCCGGCCCGTACCGGCAGGCCGCCCACCACCCGAAGTCCAACACCACCTTCGAGGCGTTCGCGGACTACAACGGCCCCCGCAAGGCCGCGTTCAAGAAGATGAACTGGCTGACGATCGTGGACGCCGCGCCGCGCGTCGCGAAGATCTCGGGTTCGAGCGCGGGCGCGCAGATCTCCGACAACATCCCGTACGCCAATATCTCCCAGCTCGAAAAGGGCGGCCTGAAGGTCGAGGGCGGGGCGGGAATGAACCACATCTTCCTCCTCTTCAACACCGCCCACAAACCCTTCGACGACGTACGGGTGCGGCAGGCGCTGCACTACGCCATCGACAAGGAGAAGATGATCCAGGCCGCGCTGCGCGGTCACGGAAATGCCGCGTCGTCGTACCTCAACGAGGGAAACCCGACGTACCGGAAGGCGAAGACCGTCTACGACTACGACCCGGACAAGGCCAAGGCGCTCCTGAAGGAGGCCGGGGTCAGCGGGCTCACGGTCACGCTGATGGCGGTCAACGTGAGCTGGATCGTGGACTGTCTGCCGACCATCAAGGCCTCCTGGGACGCCATCGGCGTCAAGACGACCCTCGAACCGCAGGAAACCGCCGCGCTGTTCACCAAGCTCGACCAGAAGAAGGACTTCCAGGTCGTCGCCGCCGCGTCCAATCCGAACCAGTTCGGTCTCGACGCGGACCTGATCATGCATTACAACTACGGGCCCGGGAACACCTGGATGCGATATGCCCGCTGGGAGAACAACTCCGCGGCGAAGGATCTGTTCAAGCGGATGGATCAGGCTACGCAGGAGCCGGACGCGGAGAAGAAGAAGTCGATGACGCAGGAGTACATCGACATCGTCGCGGAGAACGCCGTGATTTACCCGGTGGTGCACAACGAGTTGATCACCGCGTGGGACTCGAAGGACCTTTCGGGTATTCGGCCCCAGCCGTACCCGGGGATAAACGTACTCCAGGCGAAGTGGGTCTAGTCCGAAACGGCGAGGAGAGAAGAATCCGTGGTCGCGATCGTCAGAATTCTTGGGCGGCGGATCGTGCTGCTCGTGCCGTTGATGCTCGGGATCATTCTGTTCGTGTTCATTGTGATGCGGTTCTCGGACAGTGATCCGGCGTCCGCGTACTTCCAGGGCGCGAACCCGACCGAGCAGCAGCTGCACGACTTCAGGGAGCGCAACGGACTGCTGGATCCGTTCCCGGTGCGGTACTTCGACTTCGTCGGGGATCTGATCCGGGGTGACATGGGCGTCAGCGCGCTGACGCGGGCGCCGGTCGTCGACCAGGTCACCACCGCACTGCCGCTCACCATGCAGCTGACCTTCCTGGGCCTGGGCATCGCGGTGGTGCTGTCGCTGCTCGGCGGGGTCACCGCGGCGATCTACCGGGACCGGTTCCCGGACCAGCTGATCCGGGTCGTCTCGCTGACCGGTGTCGCGGCGCCCGGCTTCTGGCTGGCGCTGCTGATGATCCAGTACCTGGCCGTGGACCTGGGCTGGTTCCCGACCAGCGGATACGTCAATCCCGCCGACTCGTTCACCGGGTGGCTGAAGACGATGACGCTGCCCGCGCTCGCGCTCTCGCTGCCGGTCGCCGCCCAGCTCACCCGGATCGTCCGCACGGCCGTGGTGGAAGAGCTGGACAAGGACTACGTACGGACGGCGATCGGCAGCGGGCTGCCGCCGGTGGTCGTGGTCGGGCGGAACGTGCTGCGCAACGCCCTGATGAACCCGCTGACCGTGCTGGGTCTGCGGGTCGGCTATCTGCTCGGCGGTGCGGTCGTCATCGAGACGATCTTCAATCTGCCGGGGATGGGAAAGCTCATGATCGACGCCGTGAAGAACGGTGATCCGGCCGTCGTGCAGGGCGGTGTGCTCACGATCGCCTTCGGGTTCGTGGTCGTGAACCTCGTCATCGACATCCTCTATCTGCTGGTCAACCCTCGCCTGAGGAGTGCCGAGGCATGATGCTGATGTACCGGAAGCGGCTGGCGGAGAAGCTCTCCCTGCCCGGCATCCGCCTCAGGAGCTTCAAGCGGCTCCCCCTGATCTCGCGGATCGCGGTCGTGGTCATCGGGATCGTCGTCCTCACGGCCCTGCTCGCCCCGCTGATCGCCCCGCACGACCCGCTCGACCAGGCGACCCTGGTCGACAACGGCCACGGCGAGGGCGCCCCGTCCGGCGAACACTGGATGGGGCAGGACAGCCTGGGCCGCGACATCCTCAGCAGGCTGATGTACGGGGCCCGTTGGTCGCTCGCCATCGGGCTCGGCGCGACCGGGCTCGCGCTCGTCGTGGGTGCGCTCATCGGCGCCATCGCGGCGACCTCCCGCAAGGCGGTCGACGAGACGCTGATGCGCTGCCTCGACATCGTCATGGCCTTCCCGGGCATCGCGCTCGCGGCCGTCTTCGTCGCGGTGTTCGGCGGCAGCATCCCGATCCTCATCGGCGCGATCGCGTTCCTCTACATGCCGCCGATGGCACGGGTCGTACGGGCCAACGTGATGGACCAGTACGGCGAGGACTATGTGACGGCCGAGCGGGTCATAGGAGCGCGTACCCCGCACATCGTGTGGCGGCACGTGGCCATCAACTGTGCCGCTCCGGTCCTCGTGTTCTGCACCGTGCAGGTCGCCGAGGCGATCGTCTTCGAGGCGTCGCTGTCCTTCATCGGCGCGGGTGTGCGACCGCCAGACCCGTCCTGGGGCAGCGTCATCGCGGACGGCAAGAACATGGTGCTGACCGGCGGCTGGTGGGCGACCGTCTTCCCCGGTCTGCTGATGCTGGTCACCGTGCTCTCGCTGAACATCCTCTCCGAGGGCGTCTCGGACGCGTGGGCGGCGCCGGCCGCTCGGGACGTCGAGGCGCGCGAGGAGGAGGACCGGCTGGAAGCGCCCGAGCCCGGCAGCGGCAAGGTGCTCGAACTGCCGGGACTGACGGAGGCCGCCCAGCGGCTGCGCGCCCGGGCACGCCCTCTCCCCGAGGGCCGACCGGTGCTGAGCGTGGAGAACCTGGCCATCGGCTTCGATGCCCGCCACGGGGGTGTGGACATCGTCGACGGCATCAGTTTCGACGTACAGCCCGGTGAAGTCCTGGGCCTGGTGGGCGAGTCGGGCTGCGGCAAGTCGCTGACCGCGCTCGCCGTGATGGGCCTGGAGCCGAAAGGCGCCCGGGTGCGCGGCCATGTCCGGTTCGACCAGCGGCAGTTGGTGGGCGAGCCGATGCGCGTACGCCGAAAACTCCTCGGCCACGAGATGGCGATGATCTACCAGGACGCCCTCTCCTCCCTGAACCCGGCGATGACAATCCGCGCCCAGCTCAAGCAAGTTGTGAGGAGGGGCGGCACACGCACGGGCACCGAACTCCTCGAACTGGTCGGCCTGGACCCGGAACGCACCCTGCGCAGCTACCCGCACGAACTCTCCGGCGGCCAGCGCCAGCGCGTACTCATCGCCATGGCACTCTCCCGCGACCCGAAGCTGATCGTCGCCGACGAACCGACGACCGCCCTCGACGTCACCGTGCAGGCGCAGATCATAGAGCTGCTGCTGCGGCTGCGCGCCGAACTCGACTTCGCACTCGTCCTCGTCTCGCACGACCTGGCGCTCATCGCGGACGTCACCGACCGGGTGGTCGTGATGTACGGCGGCCAGATCGTGGAGTCGGGCGTGACGGCGGACCTCGTCGAGTTCCCCTCCCACCACTACACGCGCGGGCTGCTGGGCAGCGTCCTGTCCCTTGAGTCGGCGGCCGAGCGGATGACGCAGATCAAGGGAGTCGTACCGTCGCCCGCCGACTTCCCGGCGGGCTGCCGGTTCGCCGACCGCTGCCCGCTGGTGACGGACGTGTGCCGTACGACGGCTCCCCGGCTGGCGGGCCCGCCGCGCCGCCACGAGGTCGCCTGCCACCACCCGGCGATCGCCCTGCCCATGCCCATGCCCACGGCCTCGACCGGCCCGACCGAATCAACAGGGCCGGCCGAGCCGACGGAAGCGAGGCCGTGAGATGACCCAGCCTGCCGACGGCCATGAGGTGAGCCGCCCCGAGAGCCCGCCTGCGGACGGCCATGAGGTGACCCGCCCCGAGAGCCCGCTCGTGGTGCTGTCCGACGCGCACGTCGTCCACAAGGCGCGCACCGGCGGCCTGTTCGCACGCGACCGGGTGTACGCCCTCACCGGCGCCGACCTCACCATCGCGCCCGGCGAGACGGTGGGCGTCGTCGGCGAGTCCGGCTGCGGCAAGTCGACGCTCGCCAAGGTGCTGGTGGGGGTGCAGAGGCCGACGTCCGGCACGGTGTCCTTCCGGGGCGGCGACCTGTGGACGATGCCACCGGCCGAACGGCGGATCGCGGTGGGCGCGGGCACCGGCATGATCTTCCAGGACCCGTCGACCGCCCTGAACCGCCGCCTGACGGTACGCCAGATCCTGCGCGACCCCCTGGACGTGCACAGACGGGGAACGGCCCGGCAACGGGAGGACCGAGTAAGGGAGTTGATGTCCCTGGTCGGCCTGCCCAGGGCACTGGCGGACGGACTCCCCGGACAGCTGTCGGGCGGCCAGCGCCAACGGGTCGCCATCGCACGGGCGTTGGCCCTGGACCCCGACCTGGTGGTCGCGGACGAGCCGACGAGCGCGCTGGACGTGTCGGTCCGCGCCCAGATCCTCAACCTCCTCCTCGACCTGAAGGAACGGCTGGGCCTGGCCCTGGTCTTCGTCTCCCACGACATCCAGACCGTACGGAGGATGAGCGACCGGGTCATCACGATGTACCTCGGCCGGATCGTCGAGGAGTCCCCGGCCGACGAGGTGACGGACGGGTCCCACCACCCGTACACCCGCGCCCTCTTCTCCGCAACGCCGGGACTCCTGGACCCGATCGACCCGATCCCGCTGGTGGGCCCCGTACCGTCGGCCACGCGTCCGCCCAGCGGCTGCCCCTTCCGCACCCGCTGCTGGAAGGCGGACCCGGTCTGCGCCGGGACGATGCCGGACTTCACGGCCGCGTCGAGTCCCGGGCACCGGTATCGATGCCACCATCCTGTGGAGGACGGCCAGTCGACACGCGACCTGGTCGCACAGGCCGTCACCACCGTTCCGGAGGCCACCGCCATGGCCAAGACGCCCAGGGAGCCCTGATGCCCGTGCCCGCCCCGCTCACCGGTGTCGTACCGCCCGTCTGCACGCCCCTGACACCGGACCGCGAGGTGGACGTCCCGTCGTTGCTGAGGCTGGTCGACCACTTGGTCGGGGGCGGGGTGGACGGCCTGTTCGTCCTGGGCTCCTCATCAGAGGCGGCGTACCTGACCGACCGTCACCGTCGCCTGGTCGTCGAGTCGGTGGTGGGCCATGTGTCCGGCCAACTCCCCGTACTGGCCGGGGTCATCGACATGACGACCCCGCGCGTCCTCGACCACGTCCGGTACGTGACGGAGGCGGGCGCGGACGCGGTGGTCGCGACGGCCCCCTTCTACACCCGCACGCACCCGGCGGAGGTGGCCCGCCACTACCGTCTGATCGCTTCCCGTTCTCCTGTCCCGGTGTTCGCGTACGACCTCCCGGTCGCCGTCCACTCCAAGCTGGGCACCGAGTTGGTGCTGGAGCTGGCCGCGGAGGGGGTGCTGGCCGGGCTCAAGGACTCCAGCGGGGACGAGGGGGGCTTCCGGGCCGTCGTGACCGGGGCCCGTGCGCATCCCGGGATCGCCGGATTCTCGGTCCTCACCGGATCGGAACTCGTCGTGGACAGCGCGCTGGCGATGGGTGCGGACGGGGCGGTGCCGGGGCTCGCGAACGTGGATCCGCACGGGTACGTACGGCTGTACCGGCTCTGCCGGGAGGGGGACTGGGAGCGGGCTCGGGCCGAGCAGGAGCGGTTGTGTTCGTTGTTCGGGATGGTGCGGGTGGGGGATGCGGGGCGGATGGGCGGTAGTTCGTCCGCGCTCGGCGCCTTCAAGGCCGCCCTCCACCTGAGAGGCGTCATCGCCTGCCCCGCCACCGCCGAGCCGCAGGTCCCCCTGTCTCCGGAGGAGGTCGAAGGGGTGGGGAAGTTCTTGGCGGGGGCCGGCTTGTTGTAGGGCGTTTCTCGCCCCCGCCGCCCCTACCCATTCCCGTCCCTACTCGGGGGCTCCCCCCCACAACCCCCGCTCCCCCAAAGCCGGAGAGGCTG